>JALOQJ010000054.1 GCA_025453445.1 Candidatus Omnitrophota bacterium | reverse complement strand
TAAATAAAAGATAGCACGGTTTAATTAGTTAAATATGGTAAAATTCTTAAATCTGATTATCGGCGGAGCAGCGGGAACGATTGCTAGGTATCTTTTGGCGGGATTTGTCTATAAAATTATGGGGACAAATTTTCCTTACGGCACACTAGTAGTAAATATCAGCGGTTGTTTTATTCTGGGAATTTTATCTGCTTTAGCAGAGAAAAAGTTTATGCTTAGCTCGGATATGAGAATTTTGTTAATGATTGGTTTTTGCGGTGCGTTTACCACTTTCTCAACTCTTATTTTTGAGTCGGATAGCTTGGTTAGAAACGGACAGGCAGTACGTGCCTTTACTAACATTTTCGTCAGCGTGATTTTAGGCTTTATATTATTCAGGATCGGAGTTTTATTAGGAGAAATTATTTAAGAGGGGAGAAAACATGAAAATTCCTGCAGACGGCAAGCTTTTAAGGATTTTTATCGGCGAGGCGGATAAATGGAATGGCAAACCGCTTTATGCAGAGATTATCCTGTTAGCTAAAAAAAATGGTATGGCCGGAGCGACCGCCATTAAGGGTTTTATGGGGTTTGGCTGTAAAAGCCATATGCATACTGCTAATTTGTTGCGGCTTTCCGAAGATTTACCGGTGATTATTGAAATTGTAGATAGTGAAGATAGAATTAATCAGTTTGTTCCCCAGCTCGATGCCATGGTTAAGGAAGGTTTAATTACGCTGGAGAAAGCAAACGTAATTATGTACCGCGCTTAATTCAACAAAGGAGAAAATAAAGATGCAGATGCAAAAAGAAGTTCATTTGACAGGAAAAGATTTAACGAATATGGTGCAGCTAAGGCCGCAGGATGTCGGTAAATACGCGATTGTACCCGGGCCAAAGGACAGGCTGGATGTTTTATTGAAAAAAATTGAGAATCCGGTAAAAAATTTTTCCTTTATGGAATATACGATGTATACTGGGATGTATCAGGGAATTAAAATTACTGCGATTAACGGCGGCAGATTTTCCACTGATACTTCCATTACTACGGAAGTAATGTGCAATGCTGGAATTCAGAATATTATCCGCATTGGCACCTGTGGGTCGTTGAATGAAGATATCAAAATCGGAGATTTGTTTGTAGTGGATGAGATAATTCGCGGCGACGGAGTAACTCCTTATTACGTGGATAAAAATTTCCAGACCCAAGCTGATAAGAAACTCGCTGATACTTTATACGAAGTAGCCAAAGGCATGGGTGTGAATGTGCATCGCGGCACTGCTTGGACCACAGATGCCCTGCTGCGTGAGACGCGCGAAATAGTTGAAGCAAAACGCAAAGAAGGGGCAATGGCAGTAGATATGGTTTCTTCGACGCTGCTTACTATCGCCCAGACTTATAATATCAAAGCCGGCTCAATTCTGGCTGTAAGTGATAATGTGATTACCGGGGAAATGGGTTTTATGAATCCTCTGTATTATATGGCAGAATCAAGTTTAATCGCCATTGCGTTAGAGACAGTAAAAAAGTTAGAAGGAAAATAATGAACTATTCACCATTATTTTGGCCAATAGAGTTAAAGGGAAACACAATTTATATTCTTGATGAAACTTTACTGCCGCATAAAGTAAAGTATATCAAGGCCAAGAACTACAAGCAGGCAGTTGCAGCGATTAAAGAGATGAAAACGCGCGCTGTGGGACAGGTGCTCTTGGTAATGTATACATTTATGCTTACTTTTAAGCAAAATCAAACTAAGGAAAATCTCGGGGAGATTTTAAGCGCGGTTGCCCAAGCGTTTAATACTGCACGGCCGACACTTTCCTTTAAATCCCTGACTGATATAGTGCTGGCTTGGCAGAAACAAGGTATTTCTTTAGATAAAGGTATACTTGGTTTCCTTGATGGCTTAAAAGCCAAGCGCATTGCGCAAACAGAAGAATGCGCGCAGTTAATCAATGACAATGATACGATTCTTACACATTGTAATATCAGCGGCCTGATGCCTTTAATCGCAGAGTTGTGCCGCAAGCAGGGGAAGAGTGTAAAATTTATTGTCACAGAAACCCGGCCTTATTTGCAGGGAGCGCGTTTAACTGCTTGGGAATTAAAAGAAGCAGGTTTTGATGTGACGGTGATTGCTGATAACATGGCTGCGCAGGTAATGAAAGAGGGCAAAATCAGCAAAGTTATCGTTGGTGCGGATAATTTAGCGCAGAACGGCGACATTGCCAATAAAGTCGGCACATACCAGATTGCCATCTTGGCAGATTATTTTAAAATTCCTTTTTATGTAATTTGTCCGCCGCCTTCAATCGCCAAAACAGGCGAAGAAATTAAAATTGAAATCCGGCCGGAAAAAGAATTACTGGAATTTTGCGGCACTTGTATTGCGCCGAAGGGAGTAAAAGGATATTACCCGGCATTTGATATTACCCCAAATAACCTGATTACCAAACATATTTATCTGAATTTAAAATGAACCCAAAAGACGAGATCATTAAAACAGGCGAGAGGCTTTATGAAGCGGGTTTAGCAGTGGCTAAATCGGGAAACATCAGTTTGCGCCTTGATGATAAAAATATTCTCATTACTGCTACCGGCACTTCTCTGGGAGAATTAAACCCTGATGATATTGTGCAGGTTGATTTAGCCACAGGCAAACCCGAAGCAGATAAAAAACCCAGCTCGGAACTTCCGCTACATTCTTTAGTTTATAAAAATTTCCCTGCTAAGGCAGTAGTGCATGCGCATCCACCTTTAATTAATGGTTATTTTGCAGTTTACCAGAAGATAAAAGCTCTTACCTTTGAAACTAAATTTTATTTAGGGGAAGTGCCGGTGATTGAGCAGGATACTCCTACAGTGACTAATCCTGAGGCAGTAATTAAGGCTTTGGTTTCCAATAATCTCGTAGTTCTAAAAAATCACGGAGTAGTGGCAATCGGAGATAGGCTTACAGATGCTTTAAGTTTAATCGAAGCATTAGAAGAAGCAGTGCGCACTGTGGCTTTGGCGCGGCTTTTTGATAAAGGGATCCTTGATGATTTAGATACCGGCCTTAAAGCAACACTGAAAAAAGACGAGGTAGTTTATGAAATGTTTTCCCGTGAACATATCCAGGCAATCGTAGATTCAGTAAACAAAGATGATTTTATTGCCCAAAAGGGCAAAGAGTTGAATTTAACTGTGCAGCTTGCTGTAAAGCTCGACGGAACTGATAAGGCATTTAAATTTAATTTTGAAAAAGGGAAAATTACCCGGTTGGATGCTGACGCAAATGCGCCGTTTGTGATTTCTGCTCCGGCAGAAGCATGGAAGCAGGTATTTTTAGGCAAGCTTGATTCATTTGTCGCAGTAACACAGGGCAAAATGAAATTAAGCGGGCAGTTGGGCCAACTTTCCAAGTGGTATGTGCCGTTTACCCGATTGTTTCAACATTTCAGCGAAATAAAATTCCGATGAGCAAGATAGAGAAAGTCATTAATCCTTCTACGGGCGAAATTATTAGAGAAATTCCGCTCGCCTCTGAGGCAGATGTTGAAAAAACACTGAACGCGGCTCGTCAGGCTTTTGATACAGGCACTTGGCCGAGACTGAGTTTGGCTGAACGAAAAAACTTCCTGTTTAAAATTTCTCAGGGTATTCTTGATTCTGCAGCAGAGCTGGCGAATTTGGAAACTTTAAATGCCGGTAAGCCTATCAAAGAATCCACCTTTATGGATATTCCTTCCAGCGCCAAAACCTTTGAATACATCGCTAATAATTTTGAAAAATATTTAGAAGAAGAATCACCGAAACTGGAAGCAGAAGCAGAATGCCGGCTTTTGCGTGAGCCAATGGGAGTGGTAGTTTTAATTGTGCCATGGAATTATCCTTTGTTAATTGCCTGCTGGAAATTAGCTTCAGCCTTGGCTGCGGGAAATACAGTAATTTTAAAACCATCCAGCCTTACCCCGCTTACAACATTGGAATTAGGAAAAATTATTTCCAGCATGGGCTTACCTGAGGGCGTAGTAAATATAATTATAGGCAGTGGTGAGCAAATCGGTAAAATGCTTTGCTCAGACCCGCGGGTAGATATGATTTCTTTTACCGGCAG
>JALOQJ010000053.1 GCA_025453445.1 Candidatus Omnitrophota bacterium | reverse complement strand
GATATTTTTACAAGCCTTTCAGGAATACCGCCTGATTTACATAAGAAAATACATGAGATGCAGCAGAAATTAGGACAAAAAAAGGAGAAAGGATTTACTAAAGATGTAAATAAGTCCGGCGGCGCGGGCGGGCGAGTTAATTTAGGTCTTTTATTGCCCGTTTCGCTTGCCGCGTTTTTTGCCTTGGGCGCGGAGAAAGTTTTTGCCGCAGGCGCGCATCTAGCGCAGGTTCAGCCGACTGGTCCGCCTGCAGTGAGCCCCTTGGCATGGTTCGGGGTAAACTCTCAGGCAGACTCTATATCGCCATGCTTAGTATTTTTAATCGCATTATTTTTCTTCGCCGCAATCCCTACTGTTATATATGTTCGTTGTTTCTTAAGAAAAAGAATCCTGTCCGTTTGGCAGGCAGGTATTCCTAATGGGGTATATGACAAAGAAAAAATCATTCGGTATTATCCTAATTACTTGAATAAATTTACTAAAGCCATGAAGATTATCTACAATTTAGCTTTATCTGATGCTGGCGCGCAATGGATAATAAAAGTTTATCAAAAGGACTTGCAAAATTACCATGTTTTCTTTGCTGTTGAAGAAAGTAGGATAGTAGGGTTTATCCAGTTTGATGTCGAAGAGAATACTCTGGGAACCATAAAAAGATTAGCTGTTTTGCCGGACTCCCAGCGTAAAGGTATCGGCAGCGCGCTTATGGACTCGGCTGCGAACACTTTTTGGAATACATCGCCTAAAGTAATTCAATTTGTTTTTACGCCGCGTCCAGGAAGCGGCTATTTTTATAATAAATATTTCCCAGCAAGAGCAAAAGGGCATTGCTTGAGATCCCGCTGGTATTTGGAGCTGCAACAATCAGTTAAGCTGCCTTATAAAGCGTTGATTCAAAGTAATGAAAATATGGGCAGCCCGGCGCAATCTAGTAACGAAACCCGCGGCGGTGCGGGCAGCAATAACAATCTAACCAAAGAAGGAACTTCGTCATTAACTAAAGCGCATAAAAAAGCCACAGAAAAATTAAGCCTTCCGTTTTTAGTATTATTTAAGGACGTATTCAGTGCAGCCGAGATGCCTAACGAAAAAGGCCGGGAAAGAAAAGCGCGCTTAGAGCAAATCGCGGCAGATTTCCTAAAGGAACACCCGGAAAAGAAAAAGATATTGTTGACGGAATTATCCGACTTAGCAGGCATTAAGTATTGCACGGTGTGGCGCTGGGTGAAGAATAATGGCATTATTTTAGAAGGCGTAAGTAGCGTAGAAAAGGGAAGTAAGGTTTCTCTGGGTAAGTTTATCGTAGCCGCCGAAGAAGTGGCAGTAGATAAGAAAAGTAAAGAATTTCCGCTTATGGAAATTCGGGATAAAATGAAGATGAAAAAACATCCTTCTACCTTTTCCAATATGTTGGCACGCCTGCGCAAAGCCGGCATCGACCCGATAGAGGAACTGCTTAAAATAGGAATAAGCGCCACCTTGCCAGAGACAGGCGTACGTAAAACTTCACCTAAAATAGAAAGCCTGTCCGCACAGATAAGAGAGGCCTTACTTAAGTTTAAGGCGGGTAATTTCGTTTCAAAAGAAGAATTGAATCAGGAAGGAAAAAATATAAGAGATCCGCTCGTTGAGCTCCGCAAAGAAATTACCGGAGGCAACTTTATAAAATTAAGAAGAGAGTGCAATGTTATATTAGCAGAAAAAAAGAAGCAGTTGAAAAATGAAGTTACAATAAAAGAGAAAAAGGCGCAGCAGAAGGCAATGGGTGCGCCCCAGTTGAAGATTCAAGCAAAACAAGATGAGGCTGATAAAGCGCCTGAGGTTGAACAGCCAAAAACTACTCCCAAGACGGATAAATTGAAAGTTGCCAAACGCTTAAAAACTGTATCTGGCCCTATAGACAGCCGCGGTGATGATTTTAGTATTCCAAGATGCGAGAGGATTTTTGGCAAATTAGACCGCACAAAATATATCAGAAAAATAGCTCTTTACCACAACGACTTACACGAAAAAACCATATCTGAAATTATAGAATTTGTTGTAAGAATAGAAGATTGGCCGTTACTTATATATTTATTGCGCCAAGCAATTAGAGATAATACCGCTGTCGAAGGTGCCTTCTTCTATGCCCAGAGGGCGTTAATTGATGCAGCAGAAAAAGAAAATCATCCATTAAGGAAAGTCAGTTTTACAACAATGTGTTACTGCCCTGAGCCGGATAATATTGTTGGTAAAACCGAAGACTTGCTCGCTAAGCCTACTAAGTCACAGAAAACGATATCGGAGCCTCCTGAAAAAAGTATACGTAAATCTGAACCAGAGCAGGAATTTGAAGAATTAATGCAACAGTTTCATCAGGCACTTGCTAAATCGGATAAGGTAAGAGTTGCGGATATAATAGGCCAAATGGAGGGCTTAAAAGCTGATGGTAGGCTTGCAGAGGGCCAGGATCAGCAGATTGAAGATTGTAATGATAAATTGCGCCAGCTTTATGAAGATACCGGCCCGCTATCAGCGCCTGGATTTTTTGAATCAGACCAAGATTTATGCCTTAATATAACTTATGCTTTTTGGCGTAATTTCCTGCCGAATACGCCGAAAAGAATAATTAGTTCCCTCGCCGCCTTTACGCCTTGGGAAATTCTTTTATCCTGGATTTTGCCGCCATCTTTGTTTGTCCGCATGCACCCTTATGAGAATAAAAGAGCAAGATCTTCAAGGCTCTTGGGAGCGCACAATATTTTCTGTAGTAGCTGGTTTAGTTTTTTTGTCTGCCTATCAGGAGACCTTCTCATAGGCCGTGTATATTTCCTGTCTCTTAAAACTCATATTTTGTTACTTATCTTTCCTGTTGTTATAGCCAATATCTCAACGCATTTAATTCATAATATCCGTAATCCCGATGCTTGTTTAACATTAAAAAATTATACACTATGGATTACCGCCGCGTTGACGATTGCCGCTTATATCCGGCTTTATCTGGGCAAGAAATATTCCAGGATATTTTTCTTTATATCTTCTTGTTTTTTAAGCGTAAGTATGCTTTGGGTATTGTGGCCAAAATTAGAGCTTGTTTCCGCTTTAAAAAATTATGCCGAAGGTTTTGAGTTCTATTCAACACTCGGCATGCTTTTATCCCCGTTTGCGCTTATATTATGGGCGGTTATTTATTTAATTATGCCAACCCCCCAAGGCCTATCAACTTCCGAAAGTTCAGGAATAGATTCAAACAGCCCGGCGCAGCCCAGTAATAAAAATTCCGGCGGCGCGGGCAGGGTGTTCCCTTCAGGGATGTCTCCAATAACATCTGCCAATGGAACTTCGCCCTCCACATGTAACGGAGCTGCTAATAATGCTGGAGAGAGAGGACAATTAGAATCGCCCCCAGAATCTAAGAAGGTTTCTGGACTACAACAAATTAATGTAAGGAAGATTAGGGAGTTTCTGTGTAGTATTCAAAAGAGGTTTCATCAAGTCTGCGAGAGTAATATACACGACTTTCCGGCCTATTGCTGCACAGAAGGCGCAATTATCTTGGCCTTGGTTTTAAGATTGTATTTTGATTTAAAAATATTTAATGGAGAAGAAGGAACTTACGGCATAGATTTGGTTTCGGCAAAGATAAAGGGAGATGATGTAGATAGTCCAGAATACGAAGATCATATGTTCTTGAAGCTTTGGTTGGGAACCGATGGAATATATTATGCTGATTCAACGCTATGCCAATTTGATTGTGACTACAACGATAAAATAGCGCTTAAGGAATATGAAACGGCAGTAAAAGAACTGGGTTTTTACGATGAACAACTCCTTGATTTCGCCAGCTTTATGGAAGAGATAGATTGCGAGCCGAGGGCCGTTAAAAAAATATTAGCAGAAATTCTGGGTATTTCCATTCCTGTTGAGTTTTCATTAAATGATATAGCTTTTAATGATAAAGCACTGAGGCAGATATTACTTCGAAATGGCCAGACCGTTTCTAGGAAACCTCAAGGTATACGTGGCAACGCGGGCAAGAAAGAAAAAGGTCTCGGCGAAGTTTGCACAATGCTTGGCGTAGCTTGTCTTGGTTTGGTAATCGGCGCAACAATTCTGCCTTCAATTGCCTCTGCCGCAAACAGATACCTCGCCACAGCTCAGCCCGCTGGCCCTTCAGTGCAGGAGATAATTGCTTCAAGCCTGCTTGTGCAAATCGGCATATCGATATTAATAGTTGGTGTTTTAATAGCCCTCGTCTTAATTATA
>JALOQJ010000052.1 GCA_025453445.1 Candidatus Omnitrophota bacterium | reverse complement strand
GGCAGGTTCAAATTTTATAAGGCTGACATTTGCAACGCCGGCAGGTTAGAGGAAATTTTTCAGCAGGAGAAGCCGAAAATAGTGGTTCATTTTGCCGCGGAAAGCCATGTAGATAGAAGCATTCTCTCAAGCAGCGAATTTATTCAAACAAATATTGCCGGGACACAGACACTATTGGATGCCTGCAAAAAACACGGCATAAAAAAATTTATTCATGTTTCTACCGACGAGGTATATGGAGATATTGAAATTGGAAAATTCCATGAAACAACAGCGCTTAGCCCAAACTCTCCGTATTCGGCAAGCAAAGCTGCTGGGGATTTACTGGTTAAATCTTACATCCGGACTTTTCAGTTCCCGGCGTTGATTATCAGGCCGTCTAATAATTACGGGCCATGGCAATACCCGGAGAAATTTATCCCTGTTATAATTTATAAGGCACTAAATAACGAAAAAATTCCTGTTTACGGCAAAGGAATGAATATCCGTGAGTGGCTTTATGTTAGTGATTGTGCGGATGCAATTCTAAAGATTACCGAAGGCGGAAAAATCGGAGAAATTTATAATCTCGGCTCGGGAAATGAACGGCAGAACATCGAAATAGTAAAAACTATTCTAAGAATTCTAAACAAGCCTTTGGATCTGGTTAGTTATGTCAAGGACCGTCCCGGCCATGATTTTAGGTATAGCCTTGATTTTTCCAAGCTAAAAAAAGAATTAGGCTGGAAACCGCAAGTTAGCCTTGAAGACGGCTTGCTTATGACGGTAAATTGGTATAAAGATAATTTTATATGGTTAGAGAAAAAAGTCAGCTATCTACGTAGTTATTGGAAGAAAGTCTATAAACAAAGCTGACAGCTGATAGCTGAAGGCTGAAAGCTGAAAGCTGATAGGAGTTTAAGATGTCCGTCGTAATAATTTCTGGTTCTTGTGGTTTAATCGGTTCAGAGGCAGTTAGTTTTTTTGCCGGGCTGGGCTTTGATGTCGTGGGAATCGATAATAATATGCGTAAATATTTTTTCGGCATTGACGGTAGTATCGCCTGGAATAAATTACGGCTGCAGAAAGAACATAAAAATTACCGGCATTATAGCGTGGATATCAGGGATAGCGGAAAAGTTGATAAAATATTCAGAAAATTTTCTAAAGATACTGCTTTAATAATTCATACCGCAGCTCAGCCTTCGCATGACTGGGCAGCAAGAGAGCCGAAGGTTGATTTTACGGTCAATGCTAACGGCACTTTGAATATGCTGGAAGCAGCAAGGATCCATTGTCCCAAGGCGGTATTTATTTTTACTTCCACAAATAAAGTTTATGGCGACAGGCCGAATAGCCTTCCGGTAGAGGAATTAGAAAAAAGATTTGAGTTGCCCAAAGAACATAAATTTCATCAGGGCATAGACGAATCAATGAGCATTGATAATTGCCTGCATAGCCTTTTTGGTGCTTCCAAGGTTGCCGCAGACATACTGGCACAGGAATACGGGAAATATTTCGGCATAAAAACTGTAATTTTTCGGGGCGGCTGCCTTACCGGGCCAGCGCATTCAGGGGCTCAGCTGCACGGATTTTTATCATATCTGATTAAATGCTGCATTAGCGGTAAAACTTATACTATTTTTGGCTATAAGGGGAAACAGGTGAGGGATAACATCCATTCTTTTGATTTAGTAAACGCTTTTTATCATTTCTTCAAAAATCCCCGCTGTGGGGAGGTTTATAATATCGGCGGCGGAAGGCACGCTAATGTCTCTGTTTTGGAAGCGATAGAGATATGCGAAGATATATCAAGGAAACGAATGAATTATGAGTATAGTGAAAAAAGCCGCATCGGAGATCATATTTGGTGGATAAGTGACTGTAGTAAGTTTAAGTCTCACTATCCGGATTGGCATTATAAGTATAATATAGAAGACACTATAAAAGAAATTTATCAAATGCAAAAGACGACACTGTAATGATAAAATCCAATAATATTTTGGTTACGGGAGGAGCAGGTTTTGTCGGTAGTAACTTAGCAGTTTACTTTAAGTGCAAGTACCCATCGATTAAAGTTTTTGCTTTGGATAATTTGGTGCGCAGGGGAAGTGAATTTAACCTACCGCGGCTAAAAGAAAATGGCATTAAGTTTATCCGCGGTGACATCCGCCATCCCAAAGACCTGGACCTGAAATTTGACATAGATTTGATATTAGAATGTTCAGCCGAGCCGTCTGTATTAGCAGGATATGAGAATCCATCCTATATTATTGACACAAACTTGATGGGTACTGTTAATTGCCTTGAATTATGCCGTAAGCGTAAGGCAGGGATGATTTTTCTTTCTTCAAGCAGGATTTATCCGTATGAATTAATTAATGCGATCAAGCGAAGGGAAACAACAACCAGGTTTGTTTGGTCGGGTTGTGCCGGTATCAGCACGGATTTTTCTTTAACCGGGCCAAGGACTTTATACGGAACAACTAAATTAGCGTCGGAATTTATTCTGCAGGAGTATATTGCTGCATACGGGATAAAAGCAGTTGTTAACCGCTGCGGGGTAATTGCCGGGCCATGGCAGTTCGGCAAGGTTGATCAGGGTGTTTTTACCTATTGGATGCTGGCACATTATTTTAAAAAAAATCTGAAGTATATTGGCTATGGAGGAAAAGGCAAACAAGTGCGGGATCTTCTACATGTGGATGACCTATGCAGGCTGATTGATATACAGGTAAACAGTCTTTCAAAATTAAGCGGTAATACTTATAATGTTGGCGGTGCAAAAGAAGTAAGCCTTTCCTTATTGGAAACCACTACACTTTGTAGGGAGATTACAGGTAATAGAATTAAAATAGGCAGTGATTTGCATAATCGCCCGGGAGATATTGCGATATACCTTACGGATAACAAGAAAGTCACCAAAGAATTAAAATGGAAGCCAAATAAGCAGGCAGTAACTATTCTCAATGATATCTTTAATTGGATTAGAGATAATGAGGCGAAACTAAAAAAGCTATAATTGGATGAGGATAGCCCCCAAAGATACCTTCCGTAAACGTTTTATTGCAGTTGAATCTGATTCCCTTGTCATTGAAACAATTCAAACCGAATCTAAAAGTTTTGAGCAGGGACTGTCCCCGAAGGGGACTGTCCCTAACACTCATCTTCGTATCCTTAAACTTAAAGGTACTTGGCGTGCTAATAAACAGAATGAACTTGTCTTTGATGTTAATATGCGTAAAGGCCCTCCGGAGGCCTATACTTTTAAAGGGGCATGGAAGATAAATAAGAATCAGCAGATTGAATATGTTTGCGGCGCAGGCCCGGATGTATTAACCTATAAAGGCCATTGGGATATATCTTCTGCTAATCGGTTAGTTTATATCCTGGAAGGTAGCTCAACTTCGCGCTTTGAATTTAAGGTTCAGCTTGAATCTTCAACATTTTACCCTAAAGAAGGCCAGATTCGTTATCGTATCGGTATAGGCGCGCGTAAAAGCCGCCTGACTATCCCAGACCATATATTCGTTCTCTATGGCGAATGGAAATTCAGCCGCAGTTTAGGCTTAATTTTTGAGATGGAATATATCAAAGGGGAATTTCATTCCCTTGAATTCGGCGCAGAAGTTAATTTTAGCAAAAGTAATCAGGCTGTTTTTAAACTGAAGAGTAAAGACGGCAAGGATTTAGGCATTGAGGTCATTTTTACTCATAAGTTTATGAGCAAGTTCGATGCCAAAGCCTTTGTGCGCCTTAAAGCAGCCCAGAAAGAATCCGGCGTAGAAACAGGAGTGGAGGTACCTTTTTAAGATGGAAAAAGCATTATGGCACGGAATAGGTACTTTAGCTGCCTGTTTAACCTCGTTTTCGTTTATACCGCAGATTATTAAAGTAGCTAAAAATCACTCCTCAGGCGACTTAAGCTTGGTTACCCTGCTGCAGCTGAGTACAGGTGTTTTACTCTGGATGGTCTATGGCATATACCGCAAAGACTACATCATAATTATTGCAAACGGCTTTACCTTAGCCAGCTTGGTTATCCTCCTATTGCTTTATTCCAAATATTCCTCAAAAAAGGCAATTTAGGCCTTGACAAAAAAGCCTGTTTTACTATAATAAATGTTCAATGTCTGAACAGTTATTAAAGGAAGAAAACCTACATATTATCAAAGAGATAGAGACAAACCCCTCTGCTACGCAACGCGCGATTTCCCTTAAATTAGGCATCTCTTTAGGCAAGACCAATTACCTCTTTAAAGAGCTGATTAAAAAAGGCTTGATTAAGATCCAGAGCTTTTCCCATAACCCCGGTAAACTCAAAAAAATCAATTATCTGCTTACAGAGAAGGGCATTGAAGAGAAGATGCGCCTG
>JALOQJ010000029.1 GCA_025453445.1 Candidatus Omnitrophota bacterium | reverse complement strand
GAACCAGCATTGCTAAGTTCGTCTTACCGCAGGCGCTGGGAAAAGCCGCAGCAATATATTCAATATGGCCATTTGGTTCTTCAATACCCATAACCAGCATATGCTCTGCCAACCAACGTTCTTTTTTTGCCAGGAAACTGGCAATACGCAAAGATAAACATTTTTTACCCAAAAGCACATTGCCGCCATAACCTGAGCCCACGCTCCAAATAGTATTATCTTCCGGGAAATGCAGGATTAATCTTTTATCAATATCTAAATCTGCCTTAGAATGCAGGCATTTTGTAAAATGATCATCTTTTTCCAGCTGCCGCAAGACAGTCTCTCCTACGCGCGCCATAATTATCATATTTAAAACCACGTAACGTGAATCAGTCAATTCCACGCCGATCTTGCTAAAAGTAGAACCTACCGGACCCATGGAAAAAGGAATAACATACATTGTCCTGCCGACCATCGCGCCTTTAAAATAACCTCTTGCTTTACGATAAGCTGCCAAAGGCGACATCCAGTTATTAGTAGGCCCGGCATCGTGTTTGCTCTTCGTGCAGATATAAGTCAGATGTTCAGTACGGGCAACATCATTGGGATTAGTGCGGTGCAAGAAACAACCGGGAAGCTTATCCTGATTAAGCGGAATTAATTCACCCATTGCCAGGGCCTCTTCTTCCAATTGACTCCTCTGGGTATCTGAACCATCAATCCAGACAATATTATCCGGCTGGCAAAGACGAGCCATTTTACTTACCCAGTCTTTAAGTTTTTTGTTGTGCGTAGGGAATTTGTCTACCATATTATCCTTTAAGCATCAATAAATATTTATAAGCAGAGTCTGCTGCTGTTGCCCCTTCGCCGCAGGCGCTTACTACCTGATATAAATTTTTTTCCAGGCAATCACCACAGGCAAAAATCCCGGCCTTTGAAGTCCTTAAATCAGGCTGAGTGATTATAAAGCCGGCTTCGGTTGTATTCAATAAATTTTTTATAAATTCAGTATTGGGCCTAATACCCACAAAAATAAATACTCCATCGCAGGCAAAGTTAGAAAGTTGATTATTTTTTACATTCTTAATTTTTATTGCCTCTACCCTGTTTTGCCCGGTAATTTCTTCAACTACGCTCTCGAGGATAAAATTAATTTTATGGTTCGCTTTTATCTTCTCCTCCAGAATCTTGGACGCCCTGAATTCCTGGCGGCGATGCACTATTGTCACTTTTTTTGCGTAGCTTGTGAGGAATATCGCTTCTTCTACTGCCCTGTCCCCTCCGCCAACCACAACTACTTCTTTATTCCTGAATAAAGGCGCATCGCAGGTACCGCAATAAGAAACTCCCCGGCCGATTAACCTGTTTTCCCCTTCAACGCCTAATTTTTTCGGCTGCGCGCCGGTGGCAATAATAATAGCTTTAGTTTCTATAAATTTATCGCATACTTTAATTTTATAGCTATTTAACCCGAAAGCATCTACATGTGGAATAATTTCCTGCGCTTCTTCCATCATTACCACTACGCCCAGATCATCAACCTGGTGCTTCATTTTTTCGATTAATTCATGAGTGGCAATTCCTCCGGGGAAACCGGGAAAATTATCGATTGTGGGCGAAGTAACAATCTGTCCGCCGATATTTATTTTTTCCAGAACCACCGTATTCAGCCGGAACCTTCCGGCATAAAGCGCGGCAGTTAAACCTGCAGGGCCCGCACCGATAATGATTAAATCATGCATAGGTTTGCCTCTTTAAATAATTTGTCCGCCTGGTAAGAACTGCGCGCTTTGGGCTCGGATAGCACTGCTTTAAACCCCAGGGAAAAAGCAATATCCCGGTATTTCTGAAACTGCTCCGGGCTGATAAATTCTTTCACTTGGTAATGATACTCACTCGGCGCCAGGTATTGGCCCAAAGTCAGAATATCACAGCCAACAAAACGCAGGTCCTTCATCGCCTCGACTACTTCATCTTCTTTCTCGCCCAATCCAAGCATTAAAGAAGATTTTGTAAGCACCTGCGGGTTTAATTCCTTAATTTTAGCCAGCACTGACAGAGAAAGCTGATAAAGCGCCTGCGGCCGTAAATCCGCATAGAGCCGCTGAACGGTTTCCAGATTATGCCCGATAACATCCGGGCAAGAAAGAGTTATAGTTTCCAGGCTCCTGATATTCCCCAGAAAATCCGGAATTAATATTTCTATTTTTATTTCCTGATCAATGCCGCGCATTGATTCTACGACGCGCGCGAATTCTCCTGCTCCGCCGTCTACAAGGTCATCGCGGGTAACAGAAGTAATTACAACAAACCTCAAACCTAATTCTTTCACCATGCGGGCAATTTGCCCAGGCTCTTCGCCAGTAACCGGAAGAAGAGAATCATCCGTTTTCTCCACCGCGCAAAACCGGCAGCTCCTTGTACAGGCATTGCCCAGAATCATAAATGTAACCTGATTACTTCTCATACAATCCGTGATATTCGGGCAGCGCGCGCTTTTACAGACTGTATTCAGCTTTAACCCGGCAATGCGCTTCATGCGCTGAAAAAATACCTGATCGGGAAGCGCCTGTTTAAACCACGCCGGAAGCCGGTTAATCATCTTTTAGCACCAAGAAATTTTTTTATTGAGCGGTCGTAGGTTTTTTCTATATCGGCAGGAAAATAGCATGCCGGCAGCTGATCATTAACACGATGATAGCTTATACATTCACAACAAATTCCTTTGCGCGAGCAAGGGCTATACGAACAATTACAATGGGTAAGGTTATTTTTTTGGTTTGGGCAATTCGCCATAATCGATAATCAATTTACCGTTTAAATGATCCAATTCGTGCTGAAAAACGCATGCCAGCAAATCTTCTGCTTCTATAATTATCTCTTTGGCAGATTCATCCATTGCGCAAAGAGTGATTTTTTTTGCGCGTTTTACTTTAATCGTTATACCCGGGACACTCAGGCATCCTTCTTCATTGGCCTGCGTACCTTCCTGTATAATGATTCTGGGATTAATTAATTTATACAACCCGGAACCTGCATCTACCACAATCAACGCTTCGCTGATACCTACCTGGGGTGCTGCTAAACCCACGCCAGAAGCTTCATACATCAACTGAGCCATCTCGCTTAAAATTTTTCGGTGATGGCTGGTAATTTCTTTAACCGGCTTGGCAACTTTAGCTAAAACCGGATCAGGAAAAACTCTAATGCTTAATTCGGTTTCTTTCATCTACGGCTATAATTTTAGGTTTAACTGCTTTAGCTTCCAAGTCATCCGCCAAACCATATGAAACAATAATTACCTCGTCGCCTACGCAAGCGCCTCTGGCAGCCGGGCCATTCAGGCAAATTACACCTGAGCCTGCTTTGCCTTCAATTGCGTAAGTTTCCAGGCGATGCCCATTATTCATGTTAAAAACTTCTACTTTTTCATTTGCCAGAATATCTGCTTTTTGCATTAACTTAACGTCGATAGTAATACTTCCTTTATAATAAAGGTTGGCCTCAGTAACCCGTGCCCTATGTATTTTTGATTTTAGCATTGTTCGTAACATTTTTCCCTCTCCTATTCGCTGATTAATTTATACGCCTGACGCGCAATCATTAATTCTTCTTCAGTCGGAATAACCAGAATTTTTGGTGCTTTTTTAAAATATATAAATAGATTCCGGCAGATTTTTTCCCTGATTTTTTCCTGATGCTCGCCGATACCGGCAGTAAAAACTACGGCATCGCAGCCGGACATTGCCGCTGAATAAGCACCGATATATTTCCTGATCCGGTAAGTAAAGATATCGATTGCTAATTTTGCTCTGCTGTTACCTTTTTCCTGTTTTTCCTGCAAAAAACGCATATCATTACTGATGCCGGAGATACCACGCAGGCCGCTTGCTTTATTTAACAAATTTTCTACTTCAGGAATGCCGAGCTTAGCCTTATGCATAATGTAAGTTACTAACGCAGGGTCGATGTCTCCGCAGCGTGTGCCCATCACCAAACCCTCCAGAGGAGTAAAACCCATACTGGTATCTACGGATTTACCTTTATCCACAGCAGCAATACTGCAACCATTACCCAGATGGCAGGTAATAATTTTTAATTTATTTAGCGGTTTTTTCAGTTTCTTTGCTGCTTCATGCGCCACATACTCGTGGCTTGTCCCGTGAAACCCGTATTTTCTGATTCCGAATTTCTTATAATACTGGTAAGGCAGGCCGTAAATATGGGCGTAATCCGGAATAGTCTGGTGAAACGCCGTATCAAATACCGCAACCTGCTTTACTCCCGGCAATAATTTTTTGCAGGCCAAGATTCCGGTTAAATTAGCCGGGTTATGTAAAGGCGCCAACTGGCAGCATTGTCGGATTTTACGGATAACATGGTTATCAATTATGACCGGCTTCCTGAATTCCTCTGCTCCGTGCACTACCCTATGGCCGACAGCACTTACACCGTCGACTTTTTTTAAAATCAGCTGCAGGCCGCTGTAATGATCCTGTATCTGCGAGCCCTTCTCGCCGATATGCTCAATCAGCCCCTTAGAAACTAAACGGTGCTGCGGCATTAAAAAAAGCTTATATTTTATTGATGAGCTACCGGAATTAATTACAAGTATTTTCATAATTATTGTGCCCTGATCGCGGTTACTGCAACACAATCAACTATATCTTCCACTGAACAGCCGCGCGATAAATCGCTGCAGGGCTTATTTAAACCCATAAGCAGCGGGCCGAGCGCGCGCGCATTTGCCAGGCGCTGAGTAAGCTTATAACCGATATTGCCGGCTTCCAGATTTGGAAAGATTAAGATATTTGCTTTGCCTCCGACTGGGCTATCGGGATATTTTATTTTGGCAACTTCCGGGACAATCGCCGTATCTACCTGAAACTCTCCGTCAACAACTAAATCCGGAGACATCTCTTTAAGCAGCTCAAGCGCCTCGCCTACTTTATTAATAGATTTTCCTTCGGCTGAGCCTTTCGTAGAATAACTTAGCAATGCCACGCGCGGAGATAAATTTAATACCTTCCTGGCTAATTCAGCAGTAGCCAGCGAAATACAGGCCAGCTGGCGGGAATTCGGCTCAGGGATCACTCCACAATCAGCGTAGACAAAAGTACCTTCGTCGCCATAAGGGCAATTCGGAACAACCATGATAAAGCAGCTGCTGGCAATACTGATGCGTTTTTCTATCCCTAAACAATGTATCGCCGAGCGCGCCACATCCGCTGAAGTACGCGCGGCTCCGGCAACATACCCGTCAACCTCACCAAAGCGCGTCATCATTGCCGCGTAATAAAGCGGGTCATCAAATAACTTCCTGACAAAATCCATATCTATGCCTTTAGCTTTACGCAATTCAAAATATTCCTGCATATATTTTTCTTTAAGCGCAGAATCTATTTTATCCTTAGTCAGCAGTACGACATTGGCAAGACGCTCTTTTTCAATAATCGAAACTGCTTCTATTACACGTTTGTCTTCATATTCAGGCAAGGCAATAGTTTTTAAATTAGATGCTGCCTTCTGCCTGATTTTTGCAATTGTATCCATCCTTATATTCCTTTCAAAATAGTATCCAAATCAACATAATCTTTGACTAATTTTACCACTGCGGAAATTTTAGAAGTATCACACGGCCTGATTTTTACGGTCAAATCGTGGATGTCGGAAGCAACAGTATAAGTATCCGACTTGGCAAACAGAACAGGGATTTTTACTTTACTTAATAATTCCATAATTGATTTATCCGGGATACTTTCTCCGGTTAAGATAACGCCGGAAATCCTCGGCTTTGTTTTATCCGGTTCACGTAAGCAATTTAACGCTGTAATTATTAAATCTTCCCGGTCACTTGGGGTAATCAGCAGGCTATCGTCAATAATATATTTAACCGCTTCGCGCGGTTGCATCGCACCGACGAGCACATGGCTAACGGAATTTTCCAAAAATTCTTTTCCGCACAAAATCTCAAAATCGGTTTCTTCTAAAATCTGCTCGAGAGTCGGACGGGCAAGCACCGGATCATAAGGCAAAACTCCCAAAACATTTATTCCCTGCCGCCTCAGGCCTTTCCTCACCAATTGGTTGATTCTTTCAAATTTATTCGGCAGGACCTTATTTACAATGACACCCAGCACCTTAACACCCATCTTATCAAAAAGCGATTTATTTAAAACAATTTCGTCAATCGGCCGGCCTACCCCGCCGGAAGAAATAATGATTACTTTTGAACCCAGCAGCTTTGCCACGTAAGCATTGGAATGGTCAAATACCGAGCCTACGCCTGCGTGCCCCGTGCCTTCGATAATCACCAGGTCCTGATTTTTAGAAACACGGTTAAAGGCTTTCTTAATTTGATCGCTGATGGAATTTTTATCAGGTTTGGCAATATACTTTTCCGTAAACCCGCGCTCCACGGCAATCGGACTCATATCTTTTAAGCCGCATTTTATGCCGCAGACTTCTTCAATGAGCAAAGAATCTTCGTCTATTTTTTGCCCTTCTTCTTCGAGGTAGCGCTGCCCGATGGGCTTTATAAAACCGACTTTTTTAAATTCGTTCTGGAAATTACAGATTAGGCCAAGCGATGCTGTGGTCTTGCCGTCGTTCTGCTTGGTGGCGGCAATAAATACTTTTTTCATGCGTTATTGGAGGTTTTCTTCTATTTTTTTCTTGAGTTCAGCCTTGCTTAAGGCGCCCACAATCTGATCAATGGCCTTGCCTTTTTTAAAAAAAATCAGGGTAGGAATAGACATCACGCCGAAATGAGTAGCTGTTTTAGAATCTTCATCAATATTAATCTTGCCGATTTTAATCTTATGAATATATTCTTTGGCTAATTCCTCAAGCACAGGCGCAATCATTTTACAAGGGCCGCACCAGGGCGCCCAAAAATCCACCAGCACCGGTGTAGCCGCTTCCAAAACTTCTTTTTTAAAACTGGCGTCAGTAAAATGTAATAAAGACATTTTAGAAAATAAACGAATTTAAGAAAATTTAGGGCTGAATGAATTTATAGAATAACATAAATATAAGTCATTTGCAAGAAAATTTAAGAAGCACAGGCAGCCCTTACAGCGGAAAAATATCCTCCGGTCAGGGCATCCAAAGAAGCGGTAAGCTCCTGTAACCTCAGCTCTTTCTCGAGCCTTTTTTTTCTCTCTTCTATCCCCAAATTGTCCAATTCCATTTTCACCCTCAGGCGTGCAAAATATATCTTGTTCACTTCATCCAGAATATCATTTCGCAACTGAACCAATAATCTTGAACGCGTATCGATAGAAGTTTGGTCGCTGTTCCAGATTAAATCAGACAAATCCCAGCTAAAGGTAAAATCCCAGTCCACAGACGGCCTGCCCTCTACCAAAGTATCATCCCCTGCCTTTGTTGAAGACCCGGTTTCCCAATGCCAAAGGTCGGAGGTGTTCTGATTTACGCTAACGCTGACTTTCGGCAAAAATGCTTTCTTGCCTGCCTGCTTACGCCATTGAATAATTTTTTCAGGGTTTACTTCCGCATACTTAATAGCAACATCCTGAATACTTTTAATCCCCGGCTCGTTACCCTGGGATATAGCCATAATTTTATCACTGTTAACTGCAGATTTGCCCCTGAAGAGCCCTTTTGAACAGGCAATATACAAATTACCGCTTGCATCGCCAGCAAAACTAAAAAAATCTTCCGCAGCAATCCCCCATGACAATTCCCGCCACCTCTCTTCTTCATAACAGAATACTCCGGACTTACCAGCAGCATAGAGCTTTCCTTCTTTGGAGATAAATAAAGAATTTATCCTGCGGCTGAGTAAACCGTAAACAGGCAATAAATTCCAGCTTAACCCCTTATCTTTGCTTTGATAAATTCCTTCTGATGCAACCAGATATAAATTACCTGAATCATCTATATTTAATGATTTTATTTTTGATTCTTTCTCTTCCTCATCCTGAGTATCCGCTTCTTCTTCAGGGGAATCACTTTTTTCTACAGGGCTGGCAGAAAAAATCTTCTCCCAGGGCCCGGCATTGCCCTTACTTTTAAACACGCCTGCTAAACAAGCTACATAAATACAACCGTTTTTATTTTTATCCGAAGCAATCGCCAGCACCGCGCTATTTGCCAATTCGCCACTTTCTTTCTGCCAGCTGCGGCCATTATCATTACTGATAAAAAGGCCCCCTTTTGTGCCTAAATAAATAAATTGTCCTGCAGCTACAACTGCAGTGCAGTCATTCTGCGCGTAATTCTTCCCCTTGTAAATTTTCTGCCATGCCAATCCGTCTGTTTTACTGCGGAAAAGCCCGTTTCCCGTAGCAGCAAAGATTAAACCAGCGTCACTATTTGCTGCCAAAAAATTTACCAATTTATTTTCTCCCTTGGCTATTAAAACATTCCTCCAGTTCAATCCTGCATCATCCGTCATAAAAACCCCTTTGCCTGAACCAAAGTAAATAATCTTTGGGTTATTCGGATTGATCAAAACTGTTTTGATATTCAGCTCTCCCCGGCTAATTTCCTGCCAATCTAAATCATCAGCAAAAGCATTTCCCAACAAACCTAAAATCAACATCCCGACTAAAAACAATGCATATCTAAGCATTTTTGCCACCTCCTGACCTAATAGACGCAAGAGGCAGCAAAATCTAACAAACTTTTTTAATTTTTTTTAGTAAAGTAGAGCTAACTAGGCAGGGTTATTTAATCCAAGAAAAATTTGTTTAATTTTTTTATAATCAGGCGTATCCACCCGGCTGTAAATTTCCTGCGCCTGGCGCAGGTATTCCCGGGCCTTATTGGGATATCCTTTTTGCTGATATAATAGGCCGAGGCTATAGCTGGCAGAAGCCAATTCAAGCGGAGCTTCAATTTGAGCGGCGATAACAATTGACTGCCGTAAATACTTCTCCGCCTCGAGGATATTTCCCATTTCAGAATACAGTTCCCCGAGCATCTGATAGTCGCTGGCAAGGCTCGGATGATTACCCTGCAACTTGTCGATTTCTAAGCCCTTTTGGTAACAGGCCAAGGCCTTAAGGTATTCTTTTTCAAAAAGGAACATTTCCCCACGATTAAAATAACAATCGCTTAGTTCATCTTTTAATTTTAGCCGCTCAAAAATATCCTGGCTTTTCCGGTAAAATTCCCGCGCTGCCGGGAAATCCTCCCTGTTAGCAAAGACTAAACCGATATCAAAATAATCACAGGCTAAATTATACCTATGCCCGGGAAAACGCTCCCGTGATCGGTTAATTTCCGCACTCTTTGTCAATAGCTCCAGGGAAGCGTCAAGATTATCTTTATCAATATTCCAAACAGCTAATTTTCTTAAAGCCACTGCCTGATTAAGCATATCTTTATTCTCTTTTGCCAGGCTAATTGCCTTATGATAAAATTCATTGGCTTTTGGATACTCCCCTGTCAACTGATATACCCAGCCAATATTAATATACGCAGAAGCCAGGCTTTTTTTATCCACTTTTTTTTCGCTCATCATCGCGTAATCAAAATAATATTTTAAGGCTTCCTGCCTCCTGCCTTGCCTCTGACAAATTTCAGCAAGCAATGGATAGGCCGCTAAAAAATTATGGTCTTTCTTGATAATATTCTCCAAAACTGAAGCTGCTTTTAGATTATCGCCATTCTGCAAAAACCTTTCTGACTGCCTGAATAAAAAATGCGTGCTGGGATTTATTGTCGGCAGCCAACGATACAACCAAATCCCCAGAGCAAACACGGATAAAGCAAAAAGAGAACGTAAGTATATCTTTTTATAGGCTGCCTTAGCAGCAGCGGATTTTAACTTCAGCGGTTTATGTAACGGCTGAAGCATAATAAAATTGGTATCGCCATATAAAAGATAGCTTGCCCAGGAAATAGCACCCAGCCCGTGCTCTTTGATTAGTTTAAGCCGTGCCTGGCGCAGGCACTCTCCTACTGCAGAACCGCTAAGCAGCCGGGCGTAGAATTCTTTGGCAAAAGACTCACTTAGTAAATCTTCAATCCTGCGGATTGTGCCGATATAATGCCGCACACCGGAAAACAAAAATGCCGAAGCTAAACTATAAGCCTTTGTTTGATAGTCAATATCCATGAAATTATCTGTTGCCTTGGCAGAATAACAGGCATTAGAAAAAATCAAACCCGGCAAAGGCAAAGTTTCACCTAAAGCAAAAATATCCTCTATGGTAAACCTGCCGTCATTTAAAACCCAGCCGCTTTTCGACATATTTACCGTATCATATTCGCAATGGCCGGCAAAATGCACAATATCATAATCACGCAGGTTTTTTTTGATATAAATTGTATCCGCGCGCATGCCTTTAAAATCAATGCTCATCTCTTTTCTCTTGCGCTCAAACTGATTCCTAATCTGCAGGCCTTCCTGATACGCTGACTTCAAGTCATCCGTAGGATTAGCTAGAATTAACATCTTTAATCGGCTGCCGGAACTACGATATTGCGTGGGACTGACTTGTTCCCTGGTTCTCACCAGCCTACCCAAATTAAATTTAAGGCATAAGAATTCATTGCCATCATACAAAAGCTCCCAGGGAATATTGATTAGTTCTTCATCTAATAATATACTTAAGGAGCTATCTACAGAAGATTTAAGCTTATCTTTAATTGCCTTTGTCAGCAGATGATCCCATAATAGCTGGCCGGATTTCTTCAGG
This sequence comes from Candidatus Omnitrophota bacterium, assembly GCA_025453445.1. GTDB lineage: Bacteria > Omnitrophota > Gorgyraeia > Gygaellales > Profunditerraquicolaceae > JALOQJ01. The sequence continues at coordinate 4,031 of JALOQJ010000029.1, read as the reverse complement.
CTGACAACCGACTCGGAATCTAAAATGCCGCGTTTGTCCGCTTTATTCAAAACAGCAGTAATTTCTTCGCATAACTTATTGATTTCTTGGTGAGAAAAACTCAGGCGGCTGTAATGCCTAATAGTTAAGGCGAGGTCTTTCTGCTGGAAAATACTCATTTTCAGCGCTGTATCTTCTTTAGCAATTTCTAAAACTAAAGAATCATTATCTTTTAACATCCGTTTAATTTAAGTTTTTATATCTAAAATAATTGCCGCCAGCTTACTGTCAATACCGATTATCTCAATCATGTATTTACCCAATAAAACATTCTCAAAAATTACCCTACCTGAATCGGTATGGTATGACTCGATTTCTAAATCATCTTTTAAAAGAGTAATCCTTAAATCCTTGATTATCTTTTGCGTCTGTTTTTCCTTGGCAAACACGGTTAAATCAAAAGCTTTGCTCTGGCGGTTAACTAATTTTATCTCTACCCTGACATCATTAAAATCCTTAAAAATGATAACTTCATCTTTAAAATCTTTTATCTTACGGCTGCGCAATACTAAAGCAGGCATTAATTCCTGGCCCACTAAAATATCGCCTGTAGTATTGATTAATTCTAAAAGATCGTCCTTCAGTTTAAAAATTATCTCAAGCGACAAAATACTTGAGCCATCCCTGGCTAAATTTTTCATCTCAGTTATCAAACCTTCCGGCGCACCTATTGCTCCATCCGGGCTTACCTTCGCCTGCAGGATGATTTTTTGTAGGCAATCATCGCAACTGATTAAATGCTGTTTAACCTGCTGGTTTTCTTCTTCTGAAAGCATCCCTTCAGAAAAACAGGCTAGCAGCTCTTCATCAGGATGCGCTCCATCAAGCTTAGGCTGTCGAGTGAGCCATTTCTTAAAAACAAACTTGATCAATTTTTCTATCTCGAAATTCATCTCTTCCCCTGATTAAATAGACGTAAAACTATGCCTAATCTAACTAAAAAATCCCTTACTTTTAAAACAATCTTTCAGCCTCTCTACAATACGCGCTTTGCGCATATCTACTGAGCCGCGGGAAACTCTCAATATTTTCTCTAATTCTTTCAGGCTCAGGCCCTGATCAATATAGAGCCTCAAAAAATACTTATCTTCCGTTTCTAAGTGCTGTATGCAATCTGTCAAATGCACTAGCCTATCTTCAACTGCTAACACATCATCAGCCAACGGAGAATTATCAACAATAATATCCTTTAGAGTTAAATCATCTCCTGAATCCTCATCCAACGAAACTACTGGTTTTAAACGGCGCAAATAATCAATACTATAATTAATTACCACCTGCCTGAGCCAGCTGGCCAAACTGCAGCCATTTCTTGCCTGATAAGTTTTTAATTTTTTAAAGTTATCTTTACTGAGTAAAAGAAAGATTTCCTGGAAGAGGTCATTAACTATATCGTGATTGGTTAAATTAAAGCCTTTGAGCCTTAAAACGCTATGAATATAGCGATAGATAAGATTGGAATATTTCTCCACGAATTCGTCCCAAGCAGGCTTTTCGCCCTTAACGCACCTCTGGACAAACTCCAAATCATCCATGGATAATATTATACTACTTAATTTTACAGAAATAAAATAAAAAAAGAAGGGACGGTTCTCAAGTCAAAGCAGAAGTGTCCCCTTTTAGGGGACACTCTAAGATTAAGTTGAGAACCGTCCCTGATTTATTTAAAAAGAGTATTCCTTACCATAAATGAAGCGAAAACAATGGAAACCATAGACATCAGCTTAATAAGAATATTTAAGCTGGGGCCGGAAGTATCTTTAAAAGGATCACCGACAGTATCACCCACAACACCTGCCTTATGCGCCGGAGAACCTTTTCCTCCGTGATGGCCTTCTTCAATATATTTCTTAGCATTATCCCAAGCTCCGCCTGAGTTTGCCATCATAATCGCCAAAACAAAACCTGTAGCTGTCGCACCGCACAATAATCCTGCTTCAGCCTCGATACCTACAAGAATACCTACTACCAAAGGAGCGACAATCGCCAGAAGTGAAGGCAGAATCATTTCTTTCTGGGCAGCACTTGTAGCAATAGTAACACATTTTGCGTAATCCGGTTTGGCTGTACCTTCCATGATACCAGCTATTTCTTTAAATTGCCTGCGCACTTCCACCACGATTTTACCTGCAGCACGCCCTACTGCACGCATGGTCATAGAGCAGAAGAAAAACGGCAACATCGCACCGATAAATAACCCCACTAATACATTGGGATTCATCAGGCTTAAAGGCATCTCTTTACCGTACATCAGAATCTGATCTCTATATGCAGCAATTAATGCCAAGGCTGTTAAAGCAGCTGAACCAATAGCAAAACCTTTTCCGGTTGCAGCTGTAGTATTACCTAATGAATCTAAAGCATCAGTTCTTTTTCTTACTTCAGGAGGCAGATGCGACATTTCCGCATTACCGCCGGCATTATCCGCAACTGGGCCGTATGCATCAGTAGCCAAAGTAATGCCTAGGGTCGAAAGCATGCCTACTGCTGAAATAGAAATCCCGTATAATCCGGCATTAGGATTAGTAGCTCCGCCGGATAAGAAATAACTAACTAAAATTGCAATACCAACTATAATTACCGGAATCGCTGTTGACATCATCCCTACAGCAATGCCGCCGATAATTACTGTTGCCGGGCCAGTCAATGACTGCTCTGCAATAAAACGTGTGGGTTTAAAACCGCTGGAAGTGTAATATTCAGTAACTAAACCGATTAACACACCGGCAATTAAACCAGCTAACACCGACCAATATACTCCTATATATTGCATTCCAAGAGTATATTTAACCAAAAAGAACGAAACTATCGCAACTATCAAAGAACTGGCAAAAACACCTTTCCTTAATGCTGCCAGCAATACTTTTTGACTTGCCTCTTCTCTACTCTTGACAAAAAATGTTCCGATGATTGAAGCGATTACACCTACTGCTGCCATAACCATAGGAACAGTAACACCTGCTACGCCTAAACCTGCGGCAACGCCTAAAGCGCTAGTTGCTACAATGGAGCCAACATAAGATTCATAAAGATCAGCTCCCATTCCGGCAACATCTCCGACATTATCGCCGACATTATCAGCAATAACTGCAGGGTTACGCGGATCATCTTCAGGGATGCCTGCTTCAACTTTACCGACTAAATCAGCGCCTACATCTGCAGCTTTAGTAAAAATACCGCCGCCAACTCTGGCAAAAAGCGCCTGAGAACTTGCACCCATGCCAAAGCATAACATCGTAGAAGTTATTGCTCCGATTTTATCAATACCTAAAGGAGTAGCGTGCCCGGAATAATACCAATTCAGAAAATAATACCAAATGCTTAAATCTAATAAACCTAACCCCACGACTGTCAAGCCCATTACCGCGCCACTGGAAAAAGCAACACGCAAACCTGAATTCAGGCTTTTTGTCGCAGCCTGCGCAGTCCTGTTGGATGCTTGTGTAGCAATATTCATCCCGATAAAACCTGAAAGGCCGGAAAATAAACCTCCGGTCAAAAAAGCAAAAGGCACAAAAATTACTAAATAATTCATTCTTGCCATTATCAACAAAATCACAAACACAACCGCAAAGAACAAAGCTACGCCTAAATACTGCCTTTTTAGATAAGCCCTTGCGCCAACGCGCACTGCCAAGGCAATTTCCTTCATCTTATCATTACCTTCATCCTGCCTTAAAATGAATAAAGCCAGGTAAAACGCAAACGAAAGCGCCAAAATTGAACCTACAGGCGCCAATAGCAGTAAATCAAAATTTCCCATCTTGTTTCCTCCTTTAATTTTAAGGCATTAAAATAACACAGTAGCAATTATTAGTCAATATATTTTTCTGGATGAGGCGGTTTATTGGAAGGATTATTTTCCGCTTTGAAGGATTCTTAAGAAAACATCCACGATATATGGATCAAGCAATACTCCTGATTCTTGCTGCAGTATCTTTAAGGCATCTTTTAAGGAATACGCTTTACGGTAGGGCCGATCGGAAATTAGG
>JALOQJ010000028.1 GCA_025453445.1 Candidatus Omnitrophota bacterium | reverse complement strand
ATAAAAACCAATTAATAATTTACTTGAGTTTGATGCTATTTCCCGCCACGGTGATTTCTTGAAGATAAACGACCGCGTATTTTCTTTTTGGCTGAAATTTGTTTATCAGGAAAAATTGAATTCTTTTACCTTTGATGCGAAAAATCAGAAAGCTCTCTTCAGGGATTATATCGAGAGCGGAATAAATGAATTCCTGCTTCAGGCCAATAAGCCGCTTACAGAAAGGCTGGCTGAGCTGCTGCGGCTTTTTTCCGACGATACCATACAAATCGACAGGAAACGTTTACGCCTTAACCATTTCCGGGAGGTAAAACCGCTGGAGTTTAATAACCGCAGCCTGAAAGATGGCCTGCTTGGCCGTTCCAGCGACAGCCTCTGGATCATGGCTTTTAAGCCTGATGCGTTGACCGAGGATTTTGTTGCTGAATTTGCCCGGGAATGCAAACGATACCGGCACAAAGTGCAGCGCAGGGTTATCGTAACATTAAAAGAAATCGACGCAAATACCCGGCTGCGGGCAATGGAAGAAAAAGTATTGATGTGGGATGTTGAAAATTTAAATCAGATCCTGGATTTATTTTCCAAACCGAGGGTAATTGCCTAAATGATGAGAATCGGGGTCATTTCGGATACACACATACCCGATCGCGCCTCCCAGATACCTGCGCAGATTCTCGAAGATTTTAAAAATGTTGATATGGTTATCCATGTCGGAGATTTGGTGGATTTAGTTGTGCTGGATCAGCTGCGTTCTGTTTGCAAAAACGTTGTTGCTGTCTGGGGAAATATGGATCCTTATGAAGTTAGGGAGCAATTGACGGAAAAAGAAATTATTAAAGCCGGCAGCCACCGCATCGGGGTGATGCACGGCTTTGGCTCACCAGGCAGATTGATTGAATTCCTCACGGAAAAATTTAAGAATGACGCGGTGGATATTATTATCTTCGGGCATTCGCATCTGCCTTGTAATGAAAAGAGAGGGGATATTCTATTTTTTAACCCCGGTAGCCCGACGGATAAAATATTCTCTGCTGTTAATTCTTACGGTATGATAGAGGTTAATGACACAGTAGAAGCTAAAATAATTGAGATTTCAAATAATGGATAAACTTTGGGCGCCCTGGAGGATTAAATACATTACCGCAGCAAAAAAAACGAAACAATGTATATTCTGCCGGGCGGCAAAATCAGCAAAGGCAGAATACGTAGTTTTTAAGACAAAATATTCCATCTGTCTTTTAAATATCTTTCCTTATAACAACGGGCATTTGATGGTTGCGCCCCGCAGGCATAAAGCGGACATCTCGAAATTAAGCGATAAAGAAAGTATTGATTTGTTGCAGTCGCTGAAGAGGGCGAAGAAACTGCTCGATAAAACTTTAAAACCTGATGGCTATAATATTGGAATGAATCTTTCCGCTGCTGCCGGAGCAGGCTTCCCCGGGCACTTGCATGTGCATATTGTCCCGCGCTGGAAGGGAGATACGAATTTTATGCCGGTTGCCTGTGCTACAAAAATTATTTCCCAGTCGCTGGATGAATTATATAAAATTTTAAAAAATGCTCAATCAAACACTAATTAAGGATTTCGAAGATAATTTCCTTGCTCCTTATGCCGCGAAAAGCTATAATAGCCGTGGCAGGGTGCATAAAGAGGCAGAGCATCCATACCGTTCTATTTACCAGAGAGATCGCGATCGCATAGTTCACTCAGCAGCATTCAGGCGGCTGGAGTATAAAACACAGGTCTTTGTCAACCATGAGGGCGATTATTACCGCACAAGGCTGACGCATTCTATCGAAGTAGCTCAGATTGCGCGCACTATTTGTCATGCCCTCAGGCTTAATGTTGATCTTACCGAGGCAATCGCTTTAGCGCATGATTTGGGGCATACTCCTTTCGGGCATTCAGGCGAAGAAGCCCTTGATGAATTAATGAAAAAAGTTGGGGGTTTTAATCATAACCTTCAGGGCCTGAGAGTAGTCGATATACTGGAAGAGCGGTATCCGGATTTCTGCGGCCTGAATTTAACATGGGAAGTCAGGGAGGCAATTGCCAAGCATTCTTCGGCATTTGATAAGGGAGAGAAAATAAAAGGGCTTGCCCCGCAAGAATTGCCGACGATGGAAGCGCAAATTGTAGATATTGCCGATGAAATTGCTTATGATAATCATGATCTTGATGACGGCCTGACTTCAGGCTTGCTGGAAGTTTCTGATTTGAAAAAAATTGCGCTCTGGAATGATCTGGAGTCTAAGGTAGCCAGGCAGCATCCGGGGATCAGCGCGGAATTAAAAAAATACCTGATTATTCGTTCTTTGATTGACTTGCAGGTTACGGATTTGATCCGCCAGACCGAACAAGAACTAAACAGGCTTAAAATAAAATCATCTTTACAAATAAAAAAACGGAATAAGAAAACCGCTTGTTTCAGTCCCAAGGTACTTGCTTTAAGAAAACCTTTGCGCGCACTACTGGTGGATAAGCTGTATCATAATTACCGAGTTGTGCGCATGAGCATTAAGGCGAAGAAGTTCATTCAGGAATTATTCAAGTTCTATATTGATAAACCGGAAGCGCTTCCCCCGGGAATAAAGGCAAGGATTTCGCGCGACGGCAAACTGCGCGCAGTCTGCGATTATATTGCCGGAATGACAGATAGGTATGCTTTAGATGAATACAAAAAATTATTTAACCCCTACGAAAAGGTATAAAACCTTAGTTTCCGCGGTACATAGCATTTACCGGCTGGTGAATTCTACCTTTGAGCTGAAAGAATTAATCTGCCGCTTAAGCAGATTGGTCTGTCAGATATTCAGCGCTGATAGCTGCATGATTGTCCTTCTTGATCCGACTAAGAAGTATTCCATTTTAAGATGTCAGACACAGGGTAGCCGCAGAATAATGCATGATAAGAAATGCATTATTTCCGTAAGGGTAGAAAAAAAGATCGTTAAAAATCTCTCTTCGATCAGAAGAGATAATTTATTGGGCATGCCTCTGGTTTCCGAAGATATCATGGGCATGATTGTCGTTAAAAGATGCGGAGAAAAGCCAGCTTTTGACAGGTCTGATCATCAGCTTTTGGTTACTTTGGCAGAGCAGGCGATTATCGGCATCAGGAATTTGCAGCTTTATGAGGAACAGCAGAAGATAGTTTTAGGAAGCATTAAATCACTGGTAACCTTGCTGGATATCCGTGTGCCGCAGGAATACACACATTCGCCGTATTTCAGTAAGTTGGTAGTAGCTATCGGCCAGCAAATGCATCTTGACCCTAAGCAGATCGAAAGTTTAAAATATGCCAGCCTGCTGCATGATGCCGGGAAGATTGATATCCCTCTGCAAATTCTGACTAAGACGACAAAATTGACTCCACATGAATACAGAATTATAAAGAAACATCCGGTGCGCGGCGCGCAGATCCTGCGCCATCTGCAGATATTAAAGCCGGTTATCCCGATGATTATGCATCACCATGAAAAATTTAACGGTACAGGATATCCTTCCCGTTTGAAAAAAGAACAAATCCCACAGGGAGCGCGGGTGATGGCAGTTGCCGATGCCTTTGAAGCAATGGTTTACGGCAGGCCTTACCGCGAGAGGATGAATATTGCTGATGCAATTAAAGAGATCAAGAAAAAAAGCGGTAAACAGTTTGATCCAAAAGTAGTAGAGGCATTCCTGAAGGTAATCAAGAAAGTCCGTTCAAAAAATTACTTGAAAAATACAGCACAGTAGATATATAATATAAAGTTATGGACAATACCCAGTTAGAATTATTTTCCGGTAATAAAAATACTTCGGATGGCAGAATAGCCTCTCGCAGGCCTTTCTGGAGCTATATCCGGGGATATGAAAGATTTATTATGGTGGTTATCGGTTTTATAGTTACCGGGATCATCTGTTTTTCTATCGGCGTCGAGAAAGGGAAGCAAACAGCAGGGCTTTTAAAGGTCAATTCTCGTTTTGATACGGCTGGCCTTCAACCGCAGCAACGCACAGCTGCTGTGTTACAACAAAAGCAGGCTCCGGCAATGCCTAAGGAGCAGGAAAGTTCCAATAGTGGTACAGATAATGATTCTAATAATTATACGATACAAATTGCTTCTTATCAGAGCCGTGCGGTTGCCCAAAGAGAAGCTGAGTTTTTGAAGAAAAAGGGGTTTTCTACTATTGTTATCGCAAAAGGAACGTATACAATTTTATGTGTGGGGAATTTTCCCAATAAACAAAAAGCAAATACATCTCTGGTGGAGATGAAAAAAAAGTACCGTGATTGTTTTATAAGGAGGTTATAATTTATGGCAATTCATCCGTCTTTACGCGGTTCGGACAAATCTAAAAAACAGCGCTCTGTGTTGAAGCGCACTGAACGCCTGAAAATGATGATGGATAAAGGCGATTGGAAAGAGGGAGACGATATCTACGGCCTCCCCAAAATCAAAACCATCAAAATCAGGATTAAGAAAGAAAAAGCAGAGAAAGTCGAAACCACTACTGAAGGCGCTCCAGCAGCTGCAGCTGCACCAGCACCAGCCGGCAAAGAAGCAAAGGCTCCAGCCGCTGGCAAAGCTCAGGAAAAGAAATAACCTTAATGCTTAGTTTGTTAGTGTCGTTCGGTTTATTGATCATTGCCATGACTGTGCATGAATTTGCTCATGGCTGGGTGGCTTATAAACTTGGCGATATGACTGCCAAGTATTCCGGCAGGCTAACCCTTAATCCCTTAGCGCATATTGATCCGATAGGTACGCTACTTCTGCCTTTTATTCTATTTATTAGTACCGGCGGACGTTTTGTTTTCGGATATGCCAAGCCTGTGCCGATAAATTACTGGGGCCTGAAGAATCCCAGAAGGGATATGGGCTTGATCGGTTTAAGCGGCCCGGCGGCAAACCTGATTTTGGCTTTTATCTTAAGCATTGCTTGGAAAGCCTTGCCTGTTGATTCGCTACTCAGGTTAATTTTAGAATATTTAATTTCGATTAATGTTATTCTGGGGATATTTAACCTCATTCCCATACCGCCCTTAGACGGCTCGCGTATTTTAAGCGCACTCCTTCCATTTAATTTAGCATCACAGTATAACAGGCTTGAGCCTTACGGATTCATCCTCTTGTTATTGTTGATTACCTCAGGTATTACCAATATTATCCTTTGGCCTTTGGTGAGGATGTTTTTGGCATTCTTGGGAGTTTCTTTTTAGGCGATGAGAATAATTAGAGTTAATTTAAAAAAACGATCCTACGATATCATAATCGGTCCCGGCCTGCTTAAGCACGTAGGTAGGTATATCAAAAAGCTGAATATCGGCAGCGATGCCTTTATAATTACCAACGCGCGCATAAAAAATAAATACGGCAGCCTGCTGAGTAAGTCGCTTCAAGATAAGGGGATAAATGTTAAATTTAAGCTGGTTGCTGACAGCGAAAAAAGCAAATCCATTTCCGTTGCCTCAGGGGTAATTCGCGATATAGCTAATTTCGATAAAAAAAGAAAAATCTTTATCATCGCCTTTGGCGGAGGGGTAATCGGCGATCTGGCGGGTTTTGTGGCCTCAGTTTATAAGCGCGGTATTGCTTATGTACAGGTGCCTACTACATTGCTTGCTCAGGTTGATTCTGCTATCGGAGGAAAAACCGCGGTTGATTTGATCCAGGGAAAGAATTTAGTCGGCGCGATTTACCAGCCTAAGGCAGTATTTAGCGACGTATCACTTTTAAAATCTTTGGATATCAGGCAGTTGAAAAGCGGCCTTGGCGAAGTGATTAAATATGGTGTAATTAAGGACCCGGTATTATTTGCTTACCTGGAAAAAAAATATAAAAATATTTTGCGTAAAGATACTGGCTCGCTTATGAATATAGTCTGGCGTTGTAGTTTAATCAAAGCGCGGATTGTTGAGCAGGACGAGAAAGAAGAGAAGGGGATCCGTACGGTGTTGAATTTTGGCCATACCTTGGGCCATGCTATCGAGGCAGCTGCCGGGTTTAAAAAATATAACCACGGCGAAGCAGTAGCATTAGGCATGCTCATGGCATCTGTTGTCAGTAAAGAGTTTGGCCTTACCAACGATAAGCTCTGCCTGCGTATAGAAAATTTGATCAGAGCATGCGGCTTACCGGAAAAAATCCAGGGGATCTCAACGGAAAAAATCATCAAAGCCTATTACCGCGATAAAAAATTTATCGGCGCTAAAAACAGGCTGGTATTAGTGAAAAATATCGGTACTACGAAGATAGCAGAAAATATTCCCTTGGAAATAATAAAAGCGGTTCTAAAAAAGAGGGTTTAATTTATTTATTGGGAAGTTTAATTATAGAGCCCTGAGCATCCAATTCCACGCCATCCAGAGTAATCCGTTTTACAATCACTCCGTTAATTTCATCGCCTTCTTTTAGAATCTGGTTATTAATCAAAACATAACCCTGATTATTCGAGAAAAACAAGCCATTTAGGGTAAGTTCAGGCAGCGATTGATTTTTTTGTTCAAGTGCTGGAGGGATGACATTTGCTATTGGTGCAGGAGGAGCAGCTTGGGTAATTGCTGTTGGTGCAGGCGCTGGAAGCGGATTAGCAGCAATCTGTGTCGGTTGTGAGGCTGGAGTCATTGGCAGAGGTTTTGTGAATAAGCCGAGTACGATACTGGCAAGGAAAAATCCCGCCACAACTATTGCCGTATACAAGCCATAAAGCAGGAAATGGTTGGTTTTCGGTTTTTCTTTCTGTTGCCTTTTTGTTTCAGGCAAAGCCGCGGCAGTGCTTTGTAATTTCTCGACTTTTTTTAAGGCTTCGTAAATTATACTCATATTATTGGTTGACGAAATAACTTCCTAATTCTTCCATGCACCTTTTTATAATAGCTAAATCAATGACATAAGTTTCAGAAACAAATCCCGCCAAAAGTGAGCGATCACAAATGATATTAACCAGCCGTGGAATCCCTGAAGAAAAATCAGTAATTGCCTTGATGGCATCAGCAGTAAAAGTTATTTTGTTACCGGCTCCGGCAATTCCTAAGCGGTGGTTGATATAATTTTCTACTTCTTCGTTATCAAGAGGAGTAATGTGGTATCTGACCATAATTCTTTGCTGCAGTTGGCGTAGGTCATAAAGGTTGAGCCTGCGGTTCAGCTCAGGCTGGCCAGCTAAAACAACCTGTATCAGTTTTTCTTTTTCGGTTTCCAGATTAGAAAGCAGCCGGATTTGTTCCAGCTGCGCGGGTTTTAAATTCTGAGCCTCGTCAATAATCAGAACAACATTATGGCCTGCTTCAGATTCAGAAAGTAGGAACTTATTGAAGCCGGAGATAAGAGACAGTTTTGATTTATCTTTGGAGGTAATTCCAAAATCTTTAATAATCGCCTCCAATAACTGAATTTCGGAAAAATGTGGGTTTAAAATAAAAGCGGTTTTTACATCCCTGTTTAACTGGCTCAAGAAAAAGCGGCAGAGAGTAGTTTTACCGGTGCCGATTTCTCCGGTAAGCACAATGATGCCTTTTCTTTGGCTTATCCCGTAGTAAAGATGAGAGAGGGCTTCTTTGTGTTTTTGGCTTAAAAAGAAGAACGTCGGGTCAGAAGTGACGTTAAAAGGGCGTTCTTTCAGGCCGTAAAAATTACAATACATAATTTAGTCTCCGGCTTTATTATAACAAAAAGAATTACGAAAAACAGCATTTTTTTGATTTGGGTTTTTAACAAAAGTGGTATAATAAACCAACGAAAGTTAATTTAATAATTAATCTTAAAGAAAGATAGCTTAGTTATGCCGCAGAAAAAGTCACTTGTATTTTTTATAATAATAGTGTCATTTTTTTCTCTGGTATCCTCAGTTCAGGCTGCGATTACTCCCGAGGAGGAAATGCGTTCCAGAGAACTGCAGCAAAAAGAAGAGAAACTGCGTGATAAAATCGAAACACCCCGGAAAGCCCCTGAAAAAGAAGAATTGCCTGTTTTGCCAACTGTGCCGGAGTCTGCAGAGAAAACCCTGATTAAAAAAATCAACGTAACGGGCGCCACCACTCTTTCTAAAAAAGAAATCGATAAGATTGTTTTGCCTTTTGAAAATCAAGAGCTTAACTTAAAACAAATGCAGGAAGTCGCCAACTTAATCACTGATCTTTACCGTCAGAAGGGCTATGTTAATTCTTTGGCTTATCTTCCTCCTCAGGATATTAAACAGGGGATATTAGAGATTAAGGTTGTAGAAGTAGCTTTGGGGGAAGTTGAAATAAAAGGCAACCGTTATTTTAAAACAACATTGCTCAGAGGGAAAATTCCTTTAAAAAAAGGGGAGCCGTTTAATTATAACTTGCTTAGAAAAGGTTTAATCGAGATAAATAAACAGCCTGACAGAAATGCCCGCGCTGTGCTTGCTGCGGGTAAAGATCCGGGCACCACAGATGTGATTTTAGAGGTAAAAGATCGCTTACCTATACATGTTGGGTTTAGTATGGATAATTCTGGTTCACGTTACATTGATAAATATCGTTATGCTGTCAAATTTAATCATAACAATCTTCTGGGCCTGGATGATAAATTAAATTTTCAATACCAATTAGCCCAGGCAAGCAGGTATTTTTTAAAAAGTATAAGTTATTTACTGCCGGTAAAGCTAGGTTGGGAGGTGGGTGCAGCGGCATTTTTCAGCCGGGTGAAATTAGGCAAGGAATTAAAAGATTCTGATGTTCGTGGCAGGACCAAGTTATATAGCTTGTTTGTTAATCGTTCCTTGATTGATATGGAAAATTTTGATTTGGGGATGAGTTTGGGTTTTGATTATAAAGATATCATTAACTATCAATTAGGGGCAGTTACCAGCCACGACAGGCTAAGGGTGGCAAAAATAGATTTAAATGCGGATATATCTGATAATTTTGGCCGTACAATTGTTACTAATGGGGTAGATTTTGGCATACCTGATATTATGGGCGGATTAGCTGCCAAGGATATTAACTCAAGCCGTAGCGGCGCAGGTGGTAAATTTATCAAAAATACGATTAATTTGCTCAGATTGCAAAAAATGCCTTTTTCTTCGACCGTCCTTTGGAAAAATCAAATACAGATTAGCCCCTATATTTTAACTGCTGCTGAGCAGTTTCAGATTGGAGGAATTGCTAATGTGAGGGGTTATCCGCCTGCTGAAGCAATAGGTGATCAGGGTTATTCTATGACTTGGGAGTGGTCTTTTCCGCTTTATTTTGTTCCTAAAGAGATAAAAGTTCCTTTTTCAAAGGCAAAACTTTACGATGCTTTCAGGCTGGCAATGTTTTATGACTGGGCAAATACTCGTTTAAGAAGGCCTGCAGCTAGCGAAAGGAAAAATGAGACTTTAAGGGGCTGGGGCTGTGGTGCGCGCTTTAACTTGCCGGAAGACTTCTCTTTTAGGGTAGATTTAGGCTGGCCATTAGATAATACCCCTTCTGATGGCAATCGTCTTCATACCTGGGTTCAAGTTTCTAAAGACTTTTAATAAGTTCATAATAAGTTAATTTTAGTCTTGACAAAAGACATTTTAGGGGCTATACTTGCTCCATTGTTATTGTTTCAGGGACAAAACCTCAATAAATAGAACAAGTTCGGGTCAGGCTGGAAAGAATTTAGTGTTTTTGTTGAAGAAAACTAATTTTAAGTCTTGGGCAGTCATAATAGCAACGCTATTATGCTGCCCTTATTTTTTATATGCCGCAGAGAAGACCATTGAAAGCGACCAGGCCAAGCTAATCATGGATTTCTCCGCAGGCCTGAATATCCCTGACGGCGATACGCTAAAGGTTGTTTATACCGGCAGCAATAGCGATCCATCCGCATTATTGCGCGATACCAGCGGTAATCCTTCGTACTGGGGCGGCAATTTCTGGTCAAATTACCATGTTTTATTTGTAAATACCAAGGGTATTACCTTTGGTGCTAATGCCAATATTGAGGCCGCTTCTTTCATTGCCTCAACTTTGAATATTGATAATAACGACTTCTTAAATGGAAAGTATAATTTCTATAAAGAAGCCGGCACGAATGGTTATATCATCAATAAAGGTCGGATTTCTACTAATATTCCCGGTGGTTATATTTGCCTGCTTTCTTCCACAATTGATAATCAATACATAATAGAAGCTAATTTAGGGACAATAATTTTGGCTTCTGGCGAAAAAATGACCTTAGCTTTGGATGATTCAAGCCAGATTTCAGTGGTAGTAGCAGAAGAAGCTAAGGATGGGTTAGTTGGCGTTGATGGTAAGAAGGTTGCAATCAGAAATAGCGGTACAATTTCCGCGGATGGCGGGAAAGTAATCTTAACTGCGAAAGTTTTAAACAATGTTTTTGACTACTCGTTTAATAATACTGGAGTTATTAAAGCCTGTTCCTTAACCAGTCATAACGGCGTAGTGAGGCTGGAGGCTGAAGGCGCGCCTGCTATTAATATAGGTAAGATAGAAGCAGGGGATGTTCAGGTCAAAATTAAGGACGCGGGTTTTATTAACAAGGGACAAATTATTACTGATGGTTTTGAAGGTTTACCCAATGGCGGCAAAATTACCCTTCAAGCAATTACAATCCTGCAGCGGGGCTTGATTTCTGCCAATGCCGCAGAGCAGGGGACAGCAGGCCAAATCGAGATTATTTCGCAAGATTCCACAGTTTTGGATGAGGCAAGTACAACCGAGGCTCGCGCTTTAGGCTTGGTTGGCAATGGCGGCAGGATTTTGATTAATTCTACGGGTGGTAATACCACGGTTAATAAAAATGCTGTAATTGATGTTTCAGCAGGAGCAATTTCCGGTAACGGAGGTTTTATAGAAGTAAGTGCTTTTGAACAGGTGGGATTTTATGGAGTATTAAACGGCCGGGCGCCTCCGGGATTCCAGCTTGGAACTGCAATTATTGATCCTGCAAGCGCTACCATAGGCAATCCTGGTTACACTTATTTTAATCTCAACACTTGGATTTGGGCCACTAGTAATATTGTTATAGTTGGTAATGTTACCTTAGGCAATGGCGTTACTCTATATCTTTTAGCCGACCACAAATCTGCTACGCCCGGAGATTGGGATGATGGCGTTGGCGCGATAATAAATAATGGGACATTTATCATTAGCGCAGCTTCCGGAGCTACTAGCACCTGTCTTAATCTCAAAGCCGGTTCCGGGATAGGAACTGTAGCAAATCCTATCAGGACCGACGTCCATATCTTATCCAGCCAGATTAATCCTAATTCCATAAGCGGAAGTATCAACATTGTTCAAGGTTCAACCCCCTTAATTATTACCTATATATTATCTAAAGGCGATGTAAGCTTACAAGCCGGGCAGGATATTACGCTGGGTTATATTGCTGCTTTAGGCAGTGTTACTCTAATCAGCGATTCCGGCTCAATTATTAACGCTAATAGCGGTAATTTAATCAATATTATTTCTACTAGCCTTATATTGCGCGCAGCTACGGGCATTGGCTCAAGTAATCCCCTCAAAGCGCGCGTTTCCTATCTTTCTGCCTACAATAGTACATCAGGGAACATTCGGTTTTATAATTATGGGCAGAGTCTGACTATTGTCGCAGCTGTAGGCGAGGATTATGGTGTCAAGAATAATGCTCCCGCAGCTGATGTTGAAATCAAAGCCCTTCCTTTAATTTATATCTATAATATTGATGGGAATTTAGTAGATTGGAATGTGCTGCTTGATTTGTCGGCTGCGCTGGAAAAAGGCTATCTGGATGCTAATTTGCCTTTAGGGTCAGGTTTTGGCGTTGAGTGGGCCACCGAAGATAATGCTGGTAATAATACTGGTTGGCAATTCGTCGGCCCAGGCTATTCATATTATGGAAATGATTTCGATGCAGAAACCATTTATTTTGATAATGATCAAAACTATGCTTATTTAGTCATAGTTCAGGGGTTACCTATTAGCGGCGGTACTGCTCTGGGTAATCCTTGGTTTTATAGCGGCGATATCGGCATAGACATAAATGGCGACGGAGTATATGAATATGCTATAGATGTGAGTGCGTATGATGCACAAAGCAGGACAACGCAATTGTACGGCAATGTCGTATGGAACAATGTGTATTACAGCCAGTTTGCTGAGTCTAATCCCTGGACGATTAATTCAGGGATTGATTTAGGCGCGATAGATTTTGTTTATAGCGGAAATCAAAACAGCCACTATGTTTTGGAAGCGAAGATACCTTTAAGTTTATTGGGTGTAAGCGCCGGCAATTCTTTGGCAATCCACTGGACGCAACAGTGCGGTAATGATTCTTTAAAGTTGACCACAGATTTAAACTCAGTTAATCCTCAACCTAATCTGATTCTCAATGCCTCTATATACAGCAACGGTGGTAATGTCCTTCTATCCGCTGCTGGTTCTATCCTTGATGATTCAAACGATACTACGGTTATCCAGGGAGAAAATATTGCTCTTAACGTAGGCGTAGATATCGGAGGTTTTAATAATGGAGTGGAAGACACATACGAAATGCTTGCCCCAATGCTTGACGTCATTTTAGGCAGCGGCCACTTAACTGCTACTTCAACTGGCGGCGGGAATATTTATATTTCAGCGCATGGCTCGCTAAATCTTCTTACTTCCAACTATACGCTTACTTCCAGTGGAGAAGATACTGAGATAGTTTTAGCTAATCTTACTCCTGATGGAGATCTAACTATTGATGCTTCTCCGTTAGGCGCAGGAGTTGCAGAATTAAGAAGTATAGATTTTGGTGCAGCAGGAGACGTCATTACTAGCATTGATTTTCCTACTATCGCTAATCATCTAGGCCTGCATGCTTTTCGTAATGTAGAAATAAATAATAATATTTCCTCGATGAGAGAAATCGAGATCGAAGCTGATATTGATAAAAATGACAGCGGCGCAATTACTCAAGCTGCAGACACTACTATTGGTTTAGGAGTAGAAGAGCTACGGGTTAAAGCTGCTCAAGGAATAAACCTTCCAAATACCAACGTCTCTAAGCTTCAGGCGAAAAATACTACTTCAGGCGATATTAATATCATTAATGCCCGGACACTGACTTTAACTAATCTTGACGGCCGCAGGCTAAATGAGGGTTTTGATGATGGCGAACTTTATTCTATATGGAATAAAGGTATAGGAAGTGTTTTTATCAGAACAATTGGAACAGGCGCTGATATTATTTCTCCTGAGGAGAGTTTGTGTGTGGTGATGGCGCATGGGAATATTACTTTAGATGCAGCGCATAACCTTATTTTATGCGATGGTACAGATTCCAGTAAATACGGAGATGTCGTTACTACTGCTGGAACTATCCTTTTAAAGGCAGGCAATGACATTATCACCAAGAACGATACCTATATATATCATACTGGCAATGACACGATTAATCTTGAAGCAGGAAATAATATTACGGTTGCGCACATAGGTTTTGATTTGGAGATTGCCAGCGTGACAACCAAAGGAACGGTTAATATTACTGCCGGTGGCTCAATTTTTGATGACAGTGTCAACGTAGAAAAGACTCAGGGCGATCTGGGCAATACTACACCTTCCTGGATTAAGGCTAACGCCATCCATCTTAGCGCAGGCAGGGATATCGGCGGTTTTAATGACGCAGCAGGCACTCCGCAGCTAATGGCGATTCCCATGCTCGATGTTTTCTTGGGCCCTGACAATTTAACTGCCACTGCTGGCGGCAATATTTATATTGCCGAACATCTACCGGGAGGCTTAACCATCACCTCCGCAGATAAATATCAGCTTAATGGCGGAGATCCTTCTACCGAGAGCGAAATAATCTTTGCTGACCTTGCAGGGGGATTGATCATTAATACTCCGCTATCTCTTGTTGATAATTGGAATTTTCTTGCCGTAGGCAATTTGAATATTAATGCAGCTATTTTAAGCAGTGCCAATGATCTGTGCTTTATTGCCACAGAGGATGTCTTTGTAAATGCTAATGTTGAGCTTTCCGGTATCGGTTACTACCGAAACGAAGAATTTAGATACGGCCCCTGGATAGGTTTTGTGGCAAATGCCGACCAGAACGAAACTGGAAAAGTTATAATAACCGGAGTAAATATTATTATCACCCACGGCGGCTACATTGATTTTTATGGCGCGGATATTGAAATTAATCCTTTAGCTTCAATCAATGCAGAAGGCAATAACACTGTTCCTGACGATAGCGGCATCGGCTTCCAGCCGAATAATGGGACAAACCCCAATATTTTCTTAGGTAATAACTGTATAAATCTCTCTCTCTATAGTTTTATTTTAAACCAGGCAGAATTTGATACCCTGAAAGCGGATTATGTTGAATTTGTCGAGTATGCTTTGGAAGGCGATATGTTTGGGAATGTAGCAGTAGGCGATATTACAGTAGGCACACTTGTTGCTGATTCTGCAAAAGTTTCATACCTTTGTGTCAGGACAAAAGGGAGAATTCTTAATCAGGATAATAATTCTTTATTAACCGCAGAAAATTTAGGCCTCAAAGCCTTTGGTATAAAACCCGATGATAGTGGTTCCTACGATACTGCTATCGGCACAGCTGATTCACCTTTAAATATCGATGTTGTTAATCTTAAAGAAGCACTGGCAGGACAAGCTATCCGGAATAAAGCCTATTTCTTGTCGAGATACTGCCCCCCTTACTAGCTTCACATTATTTTTTTTAGCTTTGTGTAAAGCAGCAAATTTTAACAGCGCAACGGGAACGAAATTCTTATGAACATGATTTGCTTTGTTTTTACT
>JALOQJ010000051.1 GCA_025453445.1 Candidatus Omnitrophota bacterium | reverse complement strand
CCTCAGTCTGTTCCCTATTGCTTCTTCTCAAGCTCAAACCACTGACTCCATCCGTATTGTAACCTACTACCCTTCACCCTATGGCAGCTACCGGGAACTAAGAACCAAGAGGATGGTTATCGGCTCTAACTATTCCACAACCACAGGCACAAGCTATGCTTCAGTCAAAGATTACTGCTGGCCGGAAGAAAATGGCACATATACCTGCACTACTCCTATTTACAGCGACAACAATTTAAACGGCTGGTATGACACAGGAGAAGAAAAAGCTGTCAGCCTGATAGTAGATGGTAATGTGGGGATTGGGACGGCGAATCCGAAACGCAAGCTAGAGGTTGATGCTGGCCTCGATGATAACCCCTTGGAAGTAAGGACTTCCCGCAATATAAATGCTTCTGCGCTGCTTCATCTTGTTCATAACAGGGGGGTATCTAGGGTAGTTAATGGAGACTCAATTGCTCTTGCATTTCGGGCTGATTCCAACACTACACCATCTGCCATAGTAAGTTATATTAAGGTTTTTTCAGAGGATGTAACTCATGCAGATAGAAAATCCGCGATTGCCTTCTGGACTGAGTATGGAGAGACAATAAGGGAAGTGATGAGGATAAACGGGGAAGGCAACGTCGGCATCGGGACAACGACGCCAGCTTCATACGCGGCTTTGGATGTAAATACCTCAAGCAACAAATCAATACACACAATGGATAACGCTAATGGTGGTCTTTTAATAGGTTATGCGGGCAGCAATATTCAGGCGCGCACAACGGCTGATGCAAATAGTCAGAATTTAATTTTACAGCGATGGGGTGGCAACGTCGGCATAGGGACGACGAACCCGGGGGCTACTTTGGAAGTAAAAGGTACAGTTTCAATAATGAGAAGGGTAACCGAAGACACTTACAATACCGACACGTCGTATACAGCGCCGACGGACATCTTAGTCATAGTGACTGTTAGCGGTGGAACGCAAAGCGCTACTCCAGCTATAGAAGACTCCACCGACGGGATTGCATATTCTTTTGACTACTATGGAGCAATGCAGATAAATACGTGTCTGATTCCCATTCCTAAGGGGCACATTTGGAGAGTTTTGCGAGATACTCGGATACCGACCTACCAGATACGGGTTTTTAGATTGGGTATTTAGTTCATTTGGAAACCAGGAAACTATGGACGTCCCTTCAGGTACCACCAAGCCCAGTATCTCTAGCAGCAAAAATAAAACTAGGAGACGATTCTGGAGAAAATAGGGGCATTCCTTAAGATGTTGACAAACCCAGCCCAGTATGTTAATTTAAAACTACTATGAAACGCCTAATTTTACTCTTTTTAGCGGTTTTTTTCGCATATTCGCTTAATTGCGCGTATGCCTATTGGATTTGGACCCCAAAAACCGGGAAATGGGTTAATCCTAAAACCGCGGTTAAGCCGACTCCTAAAGAGCAGTTTGATTTCGCCAAAAGCTCCTATGATGCAAAGAATTATGAAGAAGCACAACAGGAGTTTAAAAAATTAATCAAGCATTATCCTAAATCAGCAGAGGCAGCAGAGAGCCAGTATTATCTGGGCTTAAGCTACGAAGCACAGGGGGATTTATACGAAGCCTTCCAGTCGTATCAAAAAGTAATCGATAAATACCCTTTTTCCGAAAGAATCCAGGAAATTATCGAACGCGAATATAAAATCGGCGAGGCCTTTATGTCAGGCGCAAAACGAAAGGCCTTGGGCATGACTTTGCCGGTAGAAAACCCTTCAATTGAAATATTTACCAAGGTAATTGAAAATTCGACTTATGGCCCATTGGCTGCTAAGGCAGAATATAAGCTGGGGTTGGTTCTAAAAAGCCTGATGCGTTATTATGAAGCAGAAGAGGCATTTGACAAAGTAATTTCCAATTATCCTGACAGCGAATGGGCAGAAGCATCTAAATTTCAGATTGCTGCTTGCCGGGCAGCAGTTTCCCGCGGGCCGCAGTATGACCAGGGCGCTGCCGGAGAGGCAAAAGAGAAATTCGAAGAATTTGTCCGGGAACACCCGGATGCGGTTTTATCTGATGAAGCAGAAAAAAATATCGAGCTGTTAAGGAATAAGGAAGCGCAAAGTACTTATGACATCGCCGTATTTTACGAAAAACAAAAGGCAATCGGCGCGGCTAAAATTTACTACAACGAAGTAATTGATAAGTATTCTGATACTCAATGGGCGAAGAAAGCAGCGGAAAAATTAGAAAATCTGGAGAAAAAGAAATGATAAAAAAAATTTTGTATACTTTTCTTTCTTTGGTAATTATTCTGGCAGCAGGATGCGGCTATACTACACGCTCAATGGTTTACAGTGAATATAGGACCATCTATATTGCGCCTTTTGCCAATAAAGTTAATATTACCCAAGACAGCGCCTCAGGCAACAAATATAAGATTTACCGGCCGATGCTGGAAACAGAAGTCACCAGGGCGGTAAATAACAAATACCTTTTTGACGGTAATCTTAAGCCGGTGAGCAAGGAATCTGCGGATGTATTGCTTAAGGGCGAGCTGGTGGATTTCCGCCGTGATCCCCTGCGTTATACTGACGATGAACAAATCTACGAATACCGCATAAATATAGTGGTAAATATAGGCCTCTGGAATAACAAGACTGATCAATTAATCTGGCAGGAAAATAATTTTACCGGTGATTTTACTTATTTTGTTTCAGGGCCGAATGCTAAATCAGAAGGTACAGCTGTAAATGATGCCATTGCTGATTTAGCCCGCCGGATTGTCGAACGCACCGTAGAGCAATGGTAGCGAGTAAGTCGTTATACCTGCTGATCGGGCAGGACAATGCGGCAAAAGATGCCATGCTTGAGCGGATCAAACAGGAATTCCTTCCAGCTAATTTAGAAAATTTTAATTTCGATACATTATACGGACGGGAACTCAGCCTGAAAGTCCTGCAGCAGCGCCTGCTTGAGCTGCCAATAAAAGCAAAAAAAAAGGTTGTGGTTATTAAGGGCGCCGGCCAGATCAAAACAGAAAATAAAGAATTTCTTCTCGCCTATTGCCGTAAGCCATCTCCCAATATAATTTTAGTTTTGGATGCAGATAGAAGCGACCCGCGCGATGAATTTATCAATAACTTCGCCCGGCACGCGCAGGTAAGCCGTTTTCATGAACCCGTGCGCTTAGATGCTTTTATGCTCAGCCGTCAGATAGCCTTAAAGCAAACGGCAGAGGCCTTAAAAATTTTGCATCAGCTTTTAGAGAATGGGGAAAAACCGGAGCGTATCCTCGGGGGTTTAAGGTATTCCTGCGAAAAAGACAGCCTTAACCTTCAGGAAACAAAAAGGAAAATTAAGGCACTGATTAATTGTGATATCGAGATAAAAACCGGCAGAGTAAAACCGGATTTCGCCTTGGAAAAGCTGGTGGTAAGTTTATCCGGTTTTCGCCAAGCGCCGCGCTAAACGTGATTTCTTACGGCTTGCGGTGTTGGGATGGATAATTTTCTTTTTTGCGGCCTTGTCCAGTTCAGAAAATACTTTTTTCAGGAAATCTTTTGCTTCATTGGCGTTTTTTGCCGCCATGAGCGCCTGGAATTTTTTCAGTGTTTTTTTTAGGTGCTGCGTAACCCTAATGTTGCGCAGGTGCTTTTTTTCGTCTGAACGGCTTTTTTTGATTGATGTCCTACGTCTAGGCATAGTATCGTCTCCTTGAATTTGGTTAAATATAGCATAATTTAAAAGAAATGTCAATCCACAAATCCATCGCCAAGTCTGCAAGCATTATCGGTTTTGCCACTTTCTGTTCGCGTATCTTAGGGCTTATCCGCGATATGGTCATCGCGCGGCTTTTTGGCGTTTATCTTTATGCCCAGGCATTTGTCATCGCTTTCAGGATTCCTAATTTATTCCGCGATTTGCTCGGCGAGGGCGCAGCTAACGCTGCCTTAGTGCCGGTATTCAGTGAATACAATGCCAAACATTCAAAAGAAGAGTTTTGGGAATTAGCCAATGTGGTGCTTAATCTGCTTTTGGTAATTCTTTCCGTAATTACTATTCTGGGAATTATTTTTTCGCCTGTTTTGGTACGTATTTTTGCCCCCGGTTTTATGGCTGATCCGCAGAAGTTAGCCGCAACAATTGCTTTAAACCGGATCATTTTTCCTTATATCCTGTTGATTTGCCTGGCAGCTTATGCCATGGCTATCCTGAATTCTCTGCGGCATTTTGCTGTTCCTGCATTTGCACCCTGCCTGTTAAATATTTCGATTATTGTTTGCGCTTTGATTTTTGGGGAAGGCTTAGCCGGCCTTGCCTCCGGAGTGTTGTTGGGCGGAGTTTTGCAACTGTTAGTGCAAATCCCTGTTTGCAGTTATTCCAGCGGTTCCGTCATCCGGCAGCAAAGACGATCGGGAAATTAATGCTGCCGCGTTTAGCCAGTTCCGGAATATATCAATTAAATAACATTGTTGATTCTGCTTTTGGGTCATTGGCTTTTATCGTCGGAGACGGAGGGGTTGCTGCGCTTTATTTCGCTTACAGGCTGGTGCAATTTCCTCTGGGAATTTTCAGCAATGCTCTTGCACAGGCGATTTTGCCGACTTTCTCGGTGCAGGCGCTGGAAGATAATCAAGAAAAAATAAAAGTCACCTTATCCTTTGGCCTGAGGGCGATATTTTTTGTGATGATTCCGGCCCTATGCCGCAAATATGACGGCTAAAGTTTTATATTTCTATAGCCTCGGTTTAGTGGCTTATGCCGTGACGAAAATGCTGCAGTCATGCTTTTTTGCCTTA
Source organism: Candidatus Omnitrophota bacterium (assembly GCA_025453445.1). GTDB lineage: Bacteria > Omnitrophota > Gorgyraeia > Gygaellales > Profunditerraquicolaceae > JALOQJ01. The sequence goes on along the minus strand of JALOQJ010000051.1, from coordinate 516 downwards.
AAGGATACAATAACTCCGGCAAAAATCGCTGCTTTTAACCTTGGGTTGACGGTGATTTTGAATGCCGCGTTGATATATCCTTTTAAGATTTCCGGAGTTGCCTTGGCAACTTCGCTTTCCGGGATTATCTGTTCGTTTACGCTCTTCAGGATATTAAAGCGCAAGCTTGCTCCTTTTGATGATACAGAGCTGGTAATGTCATTTTTTAAAATTTTTCTTGCCGGCATAGGCATGCGTTTGGCTTGCCTTTATGTGCAGCAGGTTATGGCTCCCGGCCCCGGGGTCTTTCATAAAATATTTTATATAATTTTATTATTCATCTACGCTGCAGCCAGCTATATTATTTTTTGCCTGATTTTTAGGGTTAAAGAAATTCACGAATTACGCAGGTGGATATTTAAGAAAGTTATTTAACAGTTTCGCGTGTGTCTTGTCTGTATTTTTGCGGGAACGTTTGCCCCGCCCCGGCGTGGCGGGGCTGCACTTCGTTCCAGCCCCTCGCTCTCCCGCAGCCGG
>JALOQJ010000001.1 GCA_025453445.1 Candidatus Omnitrophota bacterium | reverse complement strand
ATGGTACAACTACTTTAACCAACAGCTCAAGCAATGCCGCAAGCTTAAACGCAGTAGCAATTACCGGAACAGTAACCTTAGATTCTGATATTACAATGATTTCTAACAGTGGCAGCGGCACACTTAATTTAGGTAATAATAATTATACCTTAACCCTTACCGGTACTGGCACACCTTTGGCTGTGGCTAACTTCAACAAAGGCACTGGCTCAACTGTCGTCTATACCGGATCAGGCAGTGATACGTATATTGCGGCTGTGGCATATCACCATTTGATTCTTGATCCAAGCTTAACTACAACTCATCACTTGACAGGCAATATGGCGCTTTCCGGCAACTTTATTAACAATAGTAACTTGTCTGCCGGCGCATATACCGTGACATTCAACGGAACAGGCACGCAAAATTTGAATGCCGGGGATTCCGCATTGTATAATTTAACCCATTCTGGCAGCGGTATATTAAAACTAATGCATGATCTCTATATCAATAATGATTTCACTAATTCCTGCGGTATCTTTAACGCAAACGGATATACTGTATTCTTCCGTGGCAGCGGCAGACAGAATATTACTTCAGGCAATGCGACATTCTACAATGTCACGATTAATAAATCCAGCGGCAGCTGCGTACTGCTGGATGCCATTAATATTAGCGGAGATTTAACCATTGCATCCGGCAACACCCTGAATGCTTCCGGAAAAACAATTACCTTGGCAGGCGATTGGGCCAATTATGGAACCTTTATCCATGGCAATAACACTGTTATCTTCAATAATGCTGCGAACATAAGCAATATCTACAATTCCAATACTTTCTATAACTTGGCCTGCACAATAGCTGGGAAAAATATTGTCTTCGCAACCAACACTACCCAGTCGGTTATGGGGAATATGACTTTCTACGGCACAGCAGGAAACTTATTAACCCTCACTGGCCAATCATGGAATATCTGGCCAAAAGGCAGTGTAAATGTAAATTTCCTCTGCGTCAATAACAGCCATAACCTCGGGCCAATAATTTACAGCATGAGCAGCATATTCCATAATTGTATTGGCTGGGCACAGATGGGGCCAAGACAGGCTGAAGAAGCCACCCAAGGCACAGATACAATCAATCCATCAGCCAATACTATTGCCAATAACAATATGGCTGCGGCACTTGATAATCTTATGCTAAGTAATGTTTCAATTGCCAGCGGGACTAACCTGGTATCTATGGTCGAATTACCGGCGGCTAAACCAGCGCCAGCACCGACGGCAGTACGTACAATACAAGAAACACCTGTAACAGTTAAAGAAATAACGCAACCAATAAAAGATATAGTAAAGCCTGCTACAACTACAATAAAAATGGAAGAAGAAGATAAAACTAAGGCAATCAAAGATAAAGCAGCTAAAGATACTACGATTGTACCGGAGAAGAGGCAAGAAGAAACTGAAGAAGCAATTACCCTCAGCCCCGGATAAACCCTGCTCTTACTCTTCTAAACCTTGAAGTTGTTCCTGCATTTCTTTACTTCTCTGGAGTTCTTCCTGACGGCGGGCGAGGTCTGATTCTTGCTGTGCCAATTCTTCTTTATATTTGCGTTCGGCTTCCAGGCGGGCCTGTTTTGCTTCATCTATACGAAGACGTTCTGCTTCTAACCGGGCCTGTTCTTTTTGCTCATTCTCTAATCTTTTCCTTAAATCTGCTTCAGTTTTTTTGCGGGAAATTTCCTGCTGACGCATGGCGTTTTCTACTTTTGCCTGTTCTTCTTTTAACCTCTGCTCCTCTTGTCGGCGGGCAATTTCTAATTGCCGTTTACGTTCTGCTTCGGCTTTTTGCCGGGTGAGCTCTTCCTCTTTTATCCTACGCTCTTCTTCCTTCCGGGCAAGCTCTTCCTGACGCCTTGCTTCTGCCTCAGCTTTCTTCTCCGCTAATTCTTCTGCTTTTCTCTGTCTCTCTAAGCGAACCTGCTCTTCTCTCTGCCGCTGCTCTTCTTCTTTTACTTGACGTTCAGCTTCCCGCTGAGCTAACTCCTCTTGACGTCTTTCTTCGGCTTCAGCTTTTTTCTGAGCAAGTTCGGCTTCTCTGCGCTCTTTCTCTATTTTGGCCTGCACTGCTTTCTGCTGCCGCTCTTCTTCTTTGCGAAGCTTTTCTATCCTAGCCTGTTCCTCTTTTGCCTGACGTTCAGCTTCCCGCTGAGCTAACTCCTCTTGACGTCTTTCTTCGGCTTCAATACGGGCTTGCTCTTTTTGCGCTAGTTCTTCCTGCCTGCGCTTTTCTGCTTCTAAACGCAGCTGCTCTTTTTTCTCAGCTTCTAATTTTTGTTTTTGTTCTTTAATAACCGCGTCCTGCATCCGCTGTTTTTCTGCTTCGGCTTTTTTCTGAGCAATCTCTTCTTCTTTACGAAGCTTTTCTATCCTAACTTGCTCCTTTTTCGCCTGACGTTCAGCTTCTTTACGTTGTAATTCTTCCCGGTGTTTTTGTTCGGCTTCAATACGAGCTTGCTCTTTTTGCTCGGCCTCTAATTGTTTTTTACGCTCTGCTTCTTCTTTTCGTTTAGTAAACTCTGCCTGTCGCTGCTGCTCTTCTTGTTGACGAATAACTTCTTTACGCTGCAATTCTTCTTGGCGCTTTTTCTCAGCTTCAAGACGAGCCTGTTCTTTTTTCGCAGCTTCAAATTTTACCTGCTCTTCTTTCTGGCGGCGCTCTTGTTCTTTAATCACAAATTCCTGCAGCCGCTGTTTTTCTGCTTCGGCTTTTTTTTGAGCCAGTTCTTCCTCTTTACGCTGTTTCTCTAATCTTATTTGTTCTTCTTTAGCACGGCGCGCTTCTTCTTTACGGTTGAATTCTTCTTGTTGTTTCCTTTCAACCTCAGCTTTTTTATCAACTTCCAGTTTTCTTTTCTCTTCAAGCGCAGCTTCTTGTTCAGCAAGTTCTGCCTCTTTACGTTCCTTCTCCAACCGAAGCTTCTCTCCTTTTTGACGTTGAATTTCTTCTTTACGCTGCAACCCTTCCTGACGTTTCTTTTCAGCTTCGATACGGGCTTGTTCTTTTTGCGCCAGCTCTTCTTTAACCTGTTTAGTTTCTGCAACAATTTGTTGTTTTAATTTTTCTTCGGCTTCAGCTTGTCTTTTCGCGATACCTTCTTCTCTCTTTTGTTGCTCTATCCGAGCCGCTTCCTGGCGCCGCTCTTTTTCTAATCTTATTTTTTCTTCTTTTTGTTTACGCTCCTCTTCTTTTAACTTACGTGCCTCCTCGCGTTGACTGATCTCTTCCTGATGTTTTCTTTCAGCCTCAAGACGGACTTGTGCAAGCTTATCTGCTGCTTCTTTTTGTTTTAATTCTATTTCTGCCTGTTTTTGGGCAAGTTCCTGCTCTTTGCGTTCTTTCTCTAATTTTAACTGCTCTTCTTTCTGGCGTAATTCTTCTTCCTTACGCTTAAGCTCCTGTTCTTTACGTGTGAGCTCTTCTTCTTTACGTTGCTTCCCTAATCTAACTTGCTCTTCTGCTTTTTTACGCTCTTCTTCCAACCGGCCAGCTTCTTCTTGGGCTTTCTTAACAGATTCTATACCCGCTTCTTCCTGTTGTTTAAGCTCCCGCTGACGAAGTTTCTCTGCAGCAAGGCGCGCCTGCTCTTTTTCTTCCTGCGCAAGCGCTTCTTTTTCTCTGCGCTCAGCTTCAATTTGTTCTTTTAATCCAGCTTCAACCCGTTTTTTGGATAGTTCATCCTGCCGCTTCTCTTCAGCCTCTCTTTTTAGCTGTTCTTCTTTTTGTTTTTTCTCCTCTTCCTGACGCGCTAATGCTGCCTGGCGCTTCTTTTCTTCTTCGGCTTTTTTCTGAGCAATCTCTTCTTCCTGGCGTTGTTTCTCTAGCCTGGCTTGCTCTTCTTTCTGGCGTAATTCTTCGGCTTTACATTTACGTTCTTCTTCCTGACGCGCTAATGCTGCCTGGCGCTTTTGCTCTGTTTCGATACGGGCTTGTTCTTTTTGCGCCAACTCTTCTTGTTTGCGCTTTTCTACTTCTAAGCGCAGCTGTTCTTTCCTCTCAACCGCCAGCCTTTTTTGTAATTCTATCTCAGCCTTTTTCTGTTCAATCTCCTGTTGCAGGCGTTCTCTTTCTAAGCGGATTTTTTCTTCTTTCTGTTTACGCGCCTCTTCCTGACGCAAGAGATCCTCCTGGCGCTTCTTTTCAGCATCTAAACGAGCCTGCTCCTGCTGCGCGAGCATTTCCTGGCGCTTCCTTTCTTTTTCTTGTTTTTCCTGTTCCCTTGCTTCTGCTTCACGCGCCTGTTTCTCTTTAATTTCTTTTCTCTTCCGGGCAGCATCTTCCTGCACAGCAATTTGTTCTGCCTGCCGGATATAACCCTGCATTTCAGGATCCTCAGTATACTTTAACGCCTCCATCCATTCCTTCTTGGCATCTTTTAAATTCCCCTGAGAATAATATTTGTCAGCTTTATAAAAATGCACCAGGAATTTCTTTTCTCTCTCTCTATTACGAACTAAAACTTCGGCATCCACTATTTCTTTATCTATGGTGGCTAAATGCTGCTTTGCTGTTTCAATAAGTTGTTTCAGGTTATGTTTGTAATCGGCCAATGTTTTTTCAATAAACTCCGCATCAACTTCTACTTCATCTTTAACTACCTGCTCTTCTTTTTTCTCCTCAGGCTTTAAGGTTTGCACAGCCGGCGCCGGAACAATACTGCCTGATGCAGGCTTGGTAGCAGGCGCAGCATTCTGAGCAAACGCAGCCAGATGCGAAGAAATAAACACCCCGGTTAAAAAAATAATAAAATATTTTTTCGGCTTTCTGTTATTCATTAAATATGCTCTTAAAACTCAAGGATTAAAGGCTTGGGCTTTGCTTCAACGACAATCTTCTGCCACAACTGCTTTGCTTTATCAATATCGCCTTCTTTATAACTTACTTCGGCAAGCTTACGGTATTCACGCAGCTCTTTTTCCTGCAGAATGCAGCCGCGCACATATTCTTCTGCCTGCCGGTATAAAGAAGCTTGCAGGCTGCTGATTTTTTGTTTAATGATCCTCACTTCTTCCTGCTTGTTTTTTTCCCCGGCAGTATGAGCTAATTGCATAAGCCCGTCTATTTTTTTCCTGATCGGGCTAAGCGGCCGGGAGAGTTCTTCGTTGACCAGTTTCCATGCCCATTGTTTGATATGTTCTTCCTCGACTAATTTACGGATACGCTCTATTTCCTCAGGTGTCTTTTCCTGAACATCTACGGCAAAATGAAACCTTCCCCTTCCGCCTTCGGTCTCGGGGTTATTCGCGCCTACAGGAAACCCCCATTCTAAACGCAGCAGCGCCTGATTAAAAAGGCTGAAACGCACGCCCGCGCCGATACCTAATAAATTAATTTTTCCTTTTTCCGTAGGTAAAGCCCCTCTGCGCATACCCCAGCCATAATCCACAAAGCCCAAAGCAGTAGTTTGGTTTTTTAAAGTATCCTCGGCATAAGGTATTTTCCAGTCCTGAGGGATAAAAAACGCCGGAATGAGGATTTCTGCGCTGGTGTTTAAGGCATTATCCGCCAAATAATCACTGGCAGGATAGCCCCTCACTGAATCAATACCGCCTAAGCCGAATTGTTCCTGCGGCACTAATTTTCTGGAAGTTACCTGGCTTTTAAACTTTAAATTTGCTTGTAAATTATAAGGCAGCGCCCTCTTATGCTGAACGCTTAAATTAAATTTGCTAAATACCGGATATGCGTTTCTGGAGGCAAAAACATTATTATGAGTAGTTGCGCCAAATGCGCTGACGCCCTGCTCAAACTCCGGAGAAATATAGGTACTGCTTCCTACGCGCCGGTCCACGAGATTTGCCCCTATGCTAAACATACGCTGCCGGTCGCGGTTAATCAACTGGGTGCTGGTCTTAATCACTTTGTCCTTAGAATCAAAACCTAAAAATACTTCGCCCACATATTCATCTTTGCGATATAAGTCCTGCCGGAGAGAAATATTGCTGTTTACTGCTTCGGATTTCAGGCCGGTACCGGCATAGTCTCCTAAAGGCTTTGACCAGCTGCGGCTGTAGCCATACATAATGCTCGTTCCCTCAAAATTCACCGGCAGAGTATGGTAAAAATATGTGCCTCCGAATGACCTTCCGACACTGGCACCACCGATAAAAGTATCATCTAAGCCAAAAAGATTATTGTAGCGCAGGCCATAACCTAATCTTTTTTTACCGCTAGAGAGCACTCCTTCATTATCCCAAGAATAGGTGGCGTGCATCGGAAAACGCGTAGTAGGAGTTAAAATTACGTCGGTTGTTCCGGGTTTTTTACCGGCAGCAAGCGCAGCTTTTACTTCGCGGTCGGGATTTTTATTCATCATCTGTATGCTCTTGGAAATCCTATCATAACGCATAATTGTGCCGGTAGGAACTTTCCAATAATACATCAGCCGGTCTTTATTGAAATACTTATGCTCCTGAATTTTTAACTCACCCATTTTAGCTTCAATAACCTGCAAAGTTACAAGCTGATCCTTAAGTTCCTGCGCCGGAATAATTACCGCGGCAATCACATCCCGCCTTAAATATTCGCGCTCGATTTCTTTAGCTAAAGTCTCAATTTCCGCCAAGGTTACGTCCCTGTTTTGGTATTTCTCCAAAAACGGCTCTAATTCCTTGGCAGAAATATATTCGCAACCTACCAAATTTATCTTTTTCACGAAAAATTTTTCACCCGGTTCCCTTAAAGGCACATCTTTTACTTTGGGCGCAGGCGGTTTATCAGGAACTGTTCTTAATTTTTCCTGAATTTTCTCGCGGTCACCTAAAATATCTGCTTCGCGGGTGGCTCTTTCTACAGCTGATTGGGAATAAAGGGGTTGGGTGATAAAAAGCGAGGCTAAAAAGATAGCTAATTGAAGTAAATTTTTTCGAGAGTATGAGGGCATTATTATTATAATTATAATGATACTATTTTAGTTATACCCTCGAATGGTTTTTTTGTCAATATAATTCTAAAAAAGTGGCATTTCTCCATTTTTTGGCATTCTCTTTAGGCCGTAGCGGAGGTTTAAACCTCCGCTACGGCCCTGAAGGAGAATTAAATCTTGCGGTGTTTATTCTAACAAAAGGGTATCGCCTTGCGTAGTCAGGCTGGATTTAATCATACCGGCAGGTAATTCGATAGCTGAATGAGATCTTAAATATATTCCACTGATACAAAAAGGCTTCATAACACTAATGATTTTATTTACTCTATTGTTTTTGTCCAAAAACAGTACATCGATAGCAAAGCGCATAAAAAAAGTATGCACTGAATTGCAGGGTTTTAAGATAAGCGCTTCACCAAGCTTTAATTCAGCCCTTCCCAACAAACCGCGCATTCTTGCCAGAGGCGTGCAGGCAATAACTGCCTTGTCTGCTAATAAAGTATTTTTGCTTTGATTGATTATTTTCACTGGCTGGCTTTAAAAATATCCTTGGAGAGAATGATACCCTTCATGTTCATTTCTTCGATGAATGAGGGAACGTATCCGGTGGCAGTAAAATTACCCAGAATATTACCTTTGGTATCAATGCCGCTTTGACGGAAAGTAAATACATCCCTTAAGTCAATATGCATTTCGTCTTTCATTCCGGCGACTTCGGTAACCTGTATTATTTTACGTGTTCCGTCGGAAAGGCGGGCAGTATGCACGACCATATCAATGGCCGAAGCAATCATTTCCCGGATTGCCCTAATCGGTAACTCCACTCCGGCCATTAAAATCATCGAATCAAGCCGGGAAAAAACATCCTGTGTGGAATTGGCATGCACAGTAGTCATTGAGCCGTCATGGCCGGTATTCATTGCCTGTAACATATCCAGTGTCTCAATGCCGCGGCATTCGCCGATAAGAATCCTGTCCGGACGCATCCTTAAAGTATTCCTGAATAAATCCCTGATAGTAATCGCCCCCCGTCCTTCGATATTCGGAGGCCGCGACTCAAGCCTGATCCAATGCTCCTGATGTAATTTTAATTCTGCGGCATCTTCTATCGTCACAATACGCTCATTATCGGGGATAAAGGCAGAAAGCACATTTAAAATAGTAGTTTTACCGCTTCCTGTACCGCCGGAAACAATAATATTCTTTCTCGCCACAACACAAGCCTTAATAAAATCCGCCATTGGCTGATTTAAGGTATTCAGCTCAATTAATTCTTCGGTCTTAAAACGTTCTTTGCGGAATTTACGGATGGTTAGCGACGGCCCGGTCAAAGAAAGCGGAGGGATAATCGCATTGACGCGCGAGCCGTCAGGAAGCCGGGCATCAACCATCGGCACTGATTCATCAATACGCCTGCCGATAGGGGCGATAATCCGCTCGATAATCGTCTTTACCTGATCATTAGAAATAAATTTTTTACTGGTCAGCTCAATTTTACCGCCGCGTTCAATATAAATTTCGTCTTTATTATTCACCATAATATCGGTTATCCCGGGCTCTGCCAATAAATCTTCCAGCGGCCCCAGGCCTAAAGCCTCATCCAATATCTCTTTGACTAATTTCCTGCGCACATCAGAGGAAGAAATCAGGCTGCCTGCTTCTTCAGCAAGAAAATTCGCCACCATTATTTCTGCTTTCAGCCTTAATTCTTTAGTTTTCTTGCTATCGCTGAAGAATTTAGAGTCCATGCGTTTTAAATTTAATTCTTCAATCAGCCGGCTGTGAATGCGCCGTTTCAATAATAATATCTCGTCGATTTCTTCAGAAATTGACGGCTCTGCCAGAGGCTCGGTCATACCCTGGGATTGCCAGAAATTACCATTTCTTTCAACAGGCGCCTCTTTAATCCCCAGCTCCCCAATCTGATGGTGTTCAAGGAATAATTTATCCTGCGTGGCTATGTCATGGGCAAAAGCCTTTATCGCCTGTGAAATTTTTGCTTTCGGGTTATCAATAACTATCGGCACCCCGCGGTTAACTGCCTGCACTGCCACTCTTCCTTCCGAGGGGATGCGGGCAATAATATCAGCAGGGATACTTACCCGTACCTCCTGCCAGCTGATACCAGATACTGATTCAGCGCGATTTAAAATAATCCGGATCATCGCCATAGGAAAATGCAGGAATTGCAGAGTATCCAGCGCCCATTTGGTCTGGTAAATAGAAAGCACATCCGGAGTAACTGCCAACAGTATCAGGTTGGATTGATTCAGTACATTGATAAAGACTTCGCTGAAGCTCTTGCCGGCATCAATAATAATATAGTCATAATTTTTTTCCAGTAATTCCATGACGTCTTTAATTTTATCTGCGTCTAAGTGCGGGCTGGACTGAGGCTTTAAAACCGCGGGGATAAAATCAATCCCTAGGGCGGGGCTATGCAGAAGGAAATCTTTAATTTTTACCTCCTGCGGCTTCTTCTTTATGAGGCCGATTAAATCTACCATTGCCTTCTGTGGATGTAAATCGAGCATGCGTGCCATATCGCCGACCACCTGCAAATCAAGATCGATCAGGCAGGTTTTTTTTGCTTCATCCTGGGCAAGGCTGACAGCAAGGCTCGTGGCAACCAAAGTTTTACCCACTCCGCCTTTTGTGCTAAAGATGGTAATTATTCTGGCCATACTAATTTAAACGGTAATCAATCGGTATTTCTATCCAGAGTTCTTTTTGTGTGATCGTAGGGGGAAATGGCGGATAATACGTAATTTCACGCGCTACCGCCACAGCATTATCGTCGAGGATTTTATAACCTGAGGAAGACTTGATTGCTACGTCCATAAGCTCGCCTAAATATGAAAGGCGCATACTTAAATTGGTTTTACCTTCAAAACCTGATTCTTTTGCCTGAGGAGGATATGTCAGGTTTTTTAAAACCTGCTGCTGGATAAGCCGGGCATAACTTGTTTCAGCAGTAGCGGGAGTTTCAACATTTGCAGCCGGCGTAACCGCAACAGCTGCAGGCTGTAAATCTTTTTTTGCCTGCACTGTGCCATTATCTTTACTGATAATCTTGGGAGTAAGCGTAATAAATAATTCTACATCGCCTCTTTCTCCGGCTCCGCCGCCGGTTTTAGTCTGTTTCTTTCTGAAAGCGCCGCCGATTAAAGGCAAATTGCTCAGCCACGGAGTACGCACTACATCTTCTTCTTCTTTCTGTTTCATCAGGCCGCCGATAGCCATAGTCTGGCCGTCATTTAAGAATAGCTCAGTTACAGCAGTACGCTTGCTTAAAGGATATGCCTGAGCCGTGCGGTCAGTAGTTGAGCCGATAAATTCCGCAGTGCCAACTTCGCTTACTTCAACATTTAAGCCTAATTTAATTCTTTCGTCTTCATTAACAGTAGGTTTTATTTTTAGTTTAATCCCGTATTCCTTATATTCAACTTCTGTGCCTTCTGCGCCGGTTGTGGCAGCAACAGTAGTGGTAAAAACCGGTTTTTCTCCGCCGACTAATAATTCCGCTTCCTTACCGCTCTGACAGGCTAAGCGCGGACGGGAAAGCACGCGTGCTTTTCCCTCCTGAATTAAAGCATACAAAGTCCAGCTAAAAGGCGTTGTTGCTGTAGAAGAAGTCCCACGCAATAAATTTTGCACTTTAAATAATGTGGACCATTTTGAGCCAAGCGCAGAAATACCGGGACTGCCAACTTCTGTAATAGTAATACCGGAAGTCGTACTTAAAGGATTGGTCAACCCTAAAGTATCGGTAGCATCTTTATTTAACTCCAGCACCTGCACATCAATTTCAATAATCGTTTCTTCTTCTTTTAATTTAGTCAGGTCAAGGACCTTATCTTTTAATGGGCCCAAAGCAAGCAGGATTTTCTCTCTTTCCTGCGCAGTCTTCACCCTGCCTAAAAGCAGGACTTTTGCTTCGTCTTCCTCTGCCTTAGTAGCAACTTCAGGCAACTCAAGCTGTTTTAATAAATTATCTACGCGTAACTTAATGTCCTGAATATTTTCTGCAAAGACCTTGAGTTTAAAAGATTGCTCACCGAAATTATCCCAATAGGCGAGCGTCGTCGAACCAACAGCTTTCGGAGCAAGGGTAATTTCGGTTTTAGTAACTGCGGCGATGTCGGCAATATTGGGATTACCCACAGCTACACGGCTGGGATGGCTCACAGGAATGATTGTTACTTGGCCGAGATATAATCTCAATACTTCCTGCGCCTCATCTAAAGCATAATCCGTCAGGGGAAACCCTAAGAAACTTACGGTAATAAGTAAAAGAATTATAATTATTTTTTTCATTTATTAAAAAGCACTCTTTCTTTATTCAAGCCGCGATAAACCTCGACATAATCGCCTGGCTTGGGTTCTTCTTCAACTTTTGCCGGCGGCCTTGGATAGACGTATTGCAACAGAGCATCCCAGCTTGCCGGTTGGACTTCTTCTACTTTGGAATCAGCGGGCGAACGCATAGTTAATTTAATTTTTCCCTGCTCCTGCACAAAAGCAATTAAATTTGCTTCTTTGGGAGTAAGCGCCAAAGTAATTAAAGGCACGGTTTCTTTTTTCTCTTCTGTGCCTATGCCTCTGAACCTTAAATCAGTTTTAGCTGGAGCAGGCCGGGTATCCTGGCCTACTGCCAGAACCAATACATTTTGAAATATCGGCAGGACTGCCAGCTGTTGGGCGGTTTTGCCTTCACCAATAGAAACCATCTGAGGAATCAAAGCAATCACATCCACGTAATCCCCTGCCTTAATCATTCCGGCCAAAGAAGCGATGTTATCAATAGAAATAGTAATTGCCCTTTTGCCGGCAGGAGTTACTTCTGCTAATCCTCCTACCTGACGGCTATAACTAAGCTTATTTAAAGTAATCTGCTCGCCCTTGGAAACCGGAGCAACAGTCATCATCCCGGAAATCCTATCTAAAGAAGTAACCGCGCCCGGCTGAACAAACTGATTGGGTATGATTTTCGCCTCAAAGTTATCTCCTTCAATACTGGCGCCTTTAACAATATCCTTTGTAGCTACTAAAACGGAAGTCTGATTCTCCTGCATCTTTCTGAACTTAGTAGCAGCCTGCTGCTCTGCGGCTTTACGCTGCTGATCAAGAAAAACCTTGATCATCAAAAGTGCAGCCAAAGCCAGCACTGCGCCGCTAATCAAATAAATCTGTTGTTTTTGTAATTGCATTGTTTATTTTATCTCGCTTTCGTAAATCTCTACTTTTATATTATCACGGCTGACCTGCGCATAAAATTTATCCAGCTCTTCCTGGCTTTTTCTCAATGATAATAATTCTTTCAGCCTATCCTGTACTTCCGACAAAGTAGACTGCTTACCTTCTCTGATCCCCTCTATCTTAACAATATAAAACCCATCAGGGCCTTTAAATACACTGCTGACAGAACCTACCTGCAGGGCAGGTGAAAAAACCACATCATCAAAAGTAATAAATTTCTCGCCGCGCTGGCCTTTTTTAATATTTCCTAAATCGCCTCCGGCCTTAGCAGAATCTGCAGCAGAACGTTCCCGGGCAAGCGTAGCAAAATCCGCACCCTGCAATATTTCCAATAATGCCTGCTTTGCTTCTGATTCGGTCTTCATCATAATCTCACGCACCTTGCGCGTATCCGGTTCTTTCAGCTGGTCTTTCACGTTTTTATATGCCTCGTCCACTTCTGAGGCAGTAACATTAATATTTTTCGTCAATTCTTCTTCCATTGCCTGCGCAAGTATGGTTGCTCTATTCCTCTCCAGAATTTCACTAATATCGTCCCTGCGGTCAAGGCCGCGGTCAAGAGCAGCCTGATAAAATACCATCCTGCGGATAAGGCTATTTTTCAGGTAATCGAGTTTTTTCTCGCGATTGTCGATCTTTGCCTTCTTCTTCTCGTCGTTGGTTAAATTAGAAAGGTCAATACTGGTATTATAGGCATCGATTTCACGGTTAAGCATTTCTAAGGTAATCGGCATATTAGCTATCTTGGCGATTACCGTGCCCTTAACTACAGTGCCGGATTCTTTTTTAGGCTTAAAAAAATTCAGCTTATCACAACCCAGCAGGGTTAATACGCTTAAGCAAATTATCGCTAATAGTATTTTATTCCTTGGCATCTTATTAAGCCTCCGGCTTATTCCTTCTTAATTTCGTTTATAATTTTAATCAGTAAATCCGCAATCTTGGCAATTAAATAAAGAAAGAAGAAAAAGAAGGCGTAAATTGCCAAAATAATAATACCTGTCCAGCGCGGACTTCCCGGCACCAGGCCGAAAATCGCCGATGTGCCCCCAAGGACGCCGAGAAATAAAAAAATCCAGGCAGCAACTTTTACAGCTACGCTGGATATTTTTAAAAATCCTAGGTGTTCACGCATCAAGCCTCCCTTATTTTATTTATCTTAATTTAAATTCACTCAAATTGCAAGAAATTTTTTTTATTTTTTCCTGCTTCGCGTCGAACCATAGCCCCAACCGGATTTGAACCGGTGTTTAATGGCTGAGAACCATCCGTCCTAGACCAGGCTAGACGATGGGGCCAAAATTGTTTCATTATTGTAATATAAATCGGAAAATAGGTCAATCAATTTCTCCCGTATAGACGGTTGAAATTGATACTGAGCGGCCATATTTAATTATGATATAATTTAAGGCCGCGAACGTATAAAATTATTGACCCTTTGTACAGGGAAGTATATACTATTAATATGTCTATTAAAATAGGTGTCGGTTTAAGCATAGAACACGAACCTGTCTTGGCTGCCAAGGACGCGCTCAGGCGGGCAAGGAATAACTTAAGCAGCGAAAAAATTGACTTGGCGATTGTCCTCAGCTCGGTAAGCCTGGCATACCCCATAGCCCTGAAGACCATCTCGGCAAATTTAGGCGACATACCCCTGATAGGCTGTTCCGGCCTGGCAATTATCTGCAATCAGGGCATTTATAAAAACGGAATCATCATAATGCTCTTAAGCTTTTCCAAGGAAGCATTCTTTACTACATCCTGCGTTAAAGAAATCAAAAATAAAGGCTCGCTTGCCGCGGGAGAAGAATTGGGTGAAAAATTGCTTTATGGCTTTCAGGATGTGCGCCGGGATTTAGGGATTATTTTCTCGGCAGGGCCACTGGAAGACAGCCCGGGATTTATTCTCGGCCTGCAGGAAAGGCTGGGGAAAAGCTTTCCTCTGATCGGCGGTTGCGCTTCTGATAATTTCGCTTTTAAGAAAACCTTTATTTATTTTAATCGGGAACAGCTTCTGGATGCTGTGGCTGCTGTCATTTTGGGAGGAAAATTAAATTTCGGCATCGGCACCAAGCATGGCTGGAAGCCTCTGGGTAAACCGCGGCAGGTAACAAGAGCAGCTGCTAATACCGTTTACGAAATAGACAATAAACCGGCAGTAAATATTTACGAGGAATATTTCGCACTTGATTTATCGGGCCTGAAAAAAGAATTAAAACGTATCTCCATACTGTACCCCATCGGTATATACCTATCCGGCGAAGAAGAATACCTGTTAAGAAATCTCGTCTCTGTCCATGACGACGGCTCTTTGATTTTTCAGGATGCTATCCCGAAAGGCGCACAAATCAGGCTGATGATCGGCACCAAAGATTCTTGTTTGCTGGCCACCCGCCAAGCGCTGGAAGAAGTACAGAACGGCCTTTTTGGCCGCAAGGCTAATTTTGCGCTTGTATTTGATTCGGTTTCAAGATATATTCTATTGGGAAGAAAAGCAGAGCAGGAATTAAAGATTGCGCGGGAAATGCTTGGCGCAGATACGCAGATAATCGGCCTTTATACCTTCGGAGAACAGGCGCCATTAAGAGCGGTTAATTATCAGGGAATGACGCGCGTGCATAATCAAACCATCAGCATTTTAGGGATAAGCACATAACTATGGCAATTAGCGAAACTTTGATGAATATTTTAGGTATTACCACAGTAGCGGTAATATTCGCGCTGATTACTGCCTATATGTTTAAAATAGAAAAGGTAAAACAGCTGCGGGCTTTGGTTGATACCTTAAAAAAATCCCTTGATGAAATGGACGAACAGGCAAAATTAATCGTGCGCACTGACATGGAATTGAATAAAACCCAGGAAGAGCTGGATAAAAAAATTACCGGCCTCTATGCATTGCAGCGGCTTTCTCGCTCCATCTCGAGCAGCCTGGAAGAAAGCCGGATTTTCCAGATGATCAGCCCGTCACACTTAGAGGACCTCGGTTTTGAAAAAGCCTGCGCTTTCCTATATAATGATAAGGAACAAAATTTCATGCTTAAATTAAACATCGGTTATTTTGAAGATGAAATTAAGACTATCCGGGCGTTTGTCGGCTCGGATAAATTGACTTATCTCGATTTAATCAGGAATGAAAAAACAATTTCCTCAGTCTCTATTCCCCACGGCACGCTGCTGCGGGAAAAATTGAATGATATCTTCAAGGTAAGCGAATTCGTAATTTCGCCAATTCTGCCCAAGGAAGGAGCAAAAGGATTTATCTTTACCGGCACACTTAACCCGGATGTTACTCTTACCGAAGGAGACGAAGAATTAATCACAATTTTCAGCAATCAAATCGGCCAGGCGCTGGAAAATGCTCAGCTCTTTGAACAAACCTGGCGCGCACAGCAAGAGCTGGAAAAGAAAGTCGAAGAAAGAACACACGCCCTACAGATGGCCTTGACAGAAGTAAAAATCGTCAGCCGCAGGAAAAGCGATTTTATCTCTGCGGTTGCCCACGAATTAAGAACCCCGCTTACTTCGATCAAGGGCTATGCCGCGATACTGCTCGCCGGAAAACTCGGGGATGTGCCGGAAGAGATCCGCCTGCGCCTGGAAAAAATCAACCGCCACAGCGATGAACTGGCGCATCTTGTCAATGACCTGCTGGATATATCACGCATTGAATCCGGAAAAGTAGCAATGAAACACGAGCCAATAGACTTAAAGAAAACGCTGGAAGGCGTTCTAGATTTACTCTCGGTACAGTTAAAAGAAAAGCAAATTCAATTTTCCACGGATATCCCCGCAGATGCCGCGTCCGTACTTGCCGATGCAACGCAGCTAAACCGCGTATTCATTAATTTAATCGGCAATGCCATGAAATTTACACCGCAGGAGGGAAAAATTTCCGTATCCAGCCAAAGATCCGGGGAGCAAATTGAAATCGCTGTCACAGATACCGGCTGCGGCATTCCCGAAGAAGCGCTGGATGCTATATTCGAAGAATTTTACCGGGTAGATAATGTTATTAACCAGGATGTGCGGGGCACTGGCCTTGGGTTATCCCTGGTAAAACGCATTATTGAAGCGCACAACGGAAAAATACGGGTAAAAAGCAGGCTCGGGCACGGTTCGGCCTTCAGCTTTACCCTGCCTGCGGCTTAGAAGAATGGAGTATGAATGGCAGTAAAAATTCTCATCGTTGATGATGATCCTGATATCAGGGATATTTTAAAAATCACCCTTTCAGAAGAAAATTACGAGGTTACCGAGGCTGCTAACGGCGAAGAAGCACTGAAAATCATCGCAAGTAAGCCTCTGGATTTAGTATTAGTTGACTATAAAATGCCTAAAATGGATGGCAGGGAAGTCTGCCGCCGGGTAAAAAAAGATTTGCTGCTCAGCCACCTGCCTATTATTATGGTGACCGGACAAGGCGATATCAATGATAAGGTAAACGGGCTGGATGCCGGCGCGGATGATTATGTAGTAAAACCTTTTGAGCCGAAAGAATTACTGGCGCGCATCCGTATGGCTATCCGGCGCACTGAGCGCGACCTGGAAGCGAACCCACTCACCCGGCTGCCGGGAAATGTTTCTATCATTAACGAACTTACCAAGCGCCTGGAACACGGCAGTTTATTCGCTGTCTGCTACTGCGACCTTGATAAATTCAAAGCCTATAACGATAAATACGGCTTTGAACATGGCGATGAAGTGATCCGGGAAACCGCCCGCACCTTAATCGCTGCAACAGGCCAATGCGGAAACCCGGAAGATTTTATCGGCCATATCGGCGGCGATGATTTCGTAATTGTAACCACGCCTGACAAGGCGGATAATCTCTGCAACAAAATCATCGAAAATTTTGAGAAAAAAGTCCCGGGTTTTTACAATGAAACAGACCGCAAAAAAGGGTTTGTTATTGCCAAGGACCGCAGCGGCAAAGAACAACATATTCCCTTGCTTTCAATCTCCATCGGAGTAGTTACCAACGAAACACGGCGGATAGACCACGTAGCGCAGATAGGCGAAATCGGTGCAGAATTAAAATCATACGCAAAAAGCCTCGAACGCAGCAACTACATTAAAGATAAACGCAAAGACGAATAAAAAGTGCGCGGAAAAAATATGCGCGGGGAGGGAGTTGCCTTCCGCTCGCCAAAGGCTCGCTCCAGGCCGGCCAATTTCGCTTTCGGCCAGAGGCCTCATCCTCGCTATTCGCTCGGCGCGAACTTGGCGTTCAACTCCAAGGTTAGATATTGAAAAAAATATGCGCGGGGAGGGAGTTGAACCCTCACAGGTTGCCCCACTACCCCCTCAAAGTAGCGTGTCTGCCATTCCACCACCCGCGCGTAATCAAATAAAAAATTATTTTTCCTTAAGTACCGTAAAGGAATTAAAACTGGGATCACTTTTTGTCCCGCCGAGGGAAACCTGCTTCAGAACCCAGGTATAGGCCTGATTGTTTTCAAATAATTTTGCTTCTGCTTTAAATGAACCCGTATCTCCGGGGACTCTTTGTTTTAGAATCAGATTATCGGCATAAGTATTATAACCTTTATACAGCCTAAAATCATAATAGTCAATACCTGCCGAATCATTAGCGCCCCACTGAAATTCCAGGGGCGCATTCTCTTTTAAAGTCACCTTATCTGAGATCGGCTGGATTAACCGCGGCGGAGCAAGATAACCATAGAGCCCTTTTTTTGTTATGTCGCCTGTACCGCGGCTGAATACTACCGGCACATAAATTAAAACGCAAATTATAACAAAAAAAACGATTCTGTTTTTGTTCACCTTTGCCGCCCTTCTTAAATCTATTATATCCTGTCTTCTCATACCCTGCAACAAAAAAAGCACCGCAGTTTCCGGTGCTGTTTTAAAAAAACATCCTCTGTTTTTTATCTGCTGCGCAGTGCGGTCTCCAACCCGACTTCGACAGCTCTATCTACTTTATTGCGGCTGACTACTTTTAAACGGTCTTTATTGGCATTAGTAAATACTATCGTTTCCCAGTCAGGGTATGCCTCTTCAACCGCTCCCCTGATTAAGTATGCCTTTGTAGAAATAATTTGCCCGTTGGAAACAAAAGCACAGAATTCACCTGACTTAAATGCGCATACGGCATGAGACAGGCTAATTCCCCTGAATTTTATAATCAGTACCTGGTTGGGTATTTTTAGTTCGCTTAAAATTGCGCTGCTAAGAATTGCAAAATCATCGCAATCCCCTTTATGCCGCTTAAGCGTCTCTTCTGCAGACTGCCAATAGTCAGGCATTTCAAGTTCGTATTGCACATTCTGGGGAAGCCACTCGGAAAGCTCCTCCGGAGAATGAATAAAAGAAGCTACATCTTCTACTTGCCGCGCCAGGCAGATCGTAGGAAGCGATAAAAGAATGACCATCAGCAACCACGCACTTTTTTTTAGCATTTTAGAATTTATTGAAAGGGGGGCACTTCCTATTTATGAATAAATTGCATAACATGAATAACCACGATGCTTGTGCCAAAGCACAGCCTCAGGCAACGGATGAGCTGGCTGTGGATAAGGCTGTCTTTATGCTTGAAGATATCCACTAAACTTTCCACGATTAAAAATACACCGGCAAGAAAAGCAACAATATCAATAGTAATCGGATCAAGATAACTGCAGCCGGAAACTTTTTTATTTGCCGTGGCTTGGATATTATACGCCGTGTACCCGCTTGCGCTGGCCATGCCTGCGGCTAAAATCAAAGTTTTTTTGAGTGCAGAAAGTGGTTTTCCCATATTTTTAGATTGGTTGCCCCGCATGGAATCGAACCATGATAGTCAGATCCAGAATCTGAAGTCCTACCAATTAGACGACAGGGCAATTATTTTGCTTGCTACAGTCCTCCGAAGCTCTACTATTTATTGCCAGCCTTAGAGCACAGGAGGGCAGGGCAAATTGCGTGTTAAAGTATATCCCGGCGAAAAAATAAAATCAAGGGTTTTTAATTGGCTTTGCGGATAATCTTGTTCCAGAATTTTTTTACGCTTCCTACCGCATCGCTTTTCATTATCCCCTCTTTAGTTTTAACCAGCTCTTCTTTAAAAAGCCGTGTAATGGTTGCATCAGGGACAGCTTCGATTATCCCATAGATTTTCTTTTTATCCAAAGATTCTATATTTTTAATTACCTGCTCCCTGGACATATCCTCTTTTACGCCATATTGGGCCTTTAACGTCTGCGGCAAATCCTGCAATACCGGATAAACCTTGGCAAGCTGTTTTTTAAACTTAGTATCGTTCAACTTTTCCAGCCTACGGATATTATTGGCTTTTAATTTATCTATGTCAGAGACAGCAACAAATGCCCTGGCCAGGCTTTTAAAAGTTGAACCAATAACTTTCTGGTTAAAATTTGTTTTTTCCGCGGCAGACGACTCAGCCTGCAGCATAAAACTTAATAACAATAATAAAATTATTTTCCCAGGGAACTTTATCATAAACAAAAGCAGCCTTAATTAAATTGTTCTCTTACTCTGGGACGGGTAAAATAATAAATCAGGACTGAGAAAAAAATAATGTCTATCAGATAAAACACTATTAATGCCAATAAGGTAACAGTCTTAACTTCTGCGGGCAGGACAAATTGCGTTGCTCCGCTTGAGTTATACATAGTGTAGTAAACAATCCTGCAGGAATTAGCAACAACCGGATAAGGATGTTTCCAGTAAATAGTGCAAATTGTAAAAATTGCTAGATAGATGGATAGTTTTCTGGCGAATTCCTTACGGAATAATAACCCGCAACCAGCAATAAAGCCCAATATCCTCAGGCCAATAGAAATAAAATAGCGCACAATAATCAGGTTGTCCGGCAAATGCTGAAAAATAATGCGGTAATTATTAAAAGAACTGAATTTCTGTATCTGCAAAAAAGAGGTAATCACGAGGAATATCCCAAAAATAATAATCCCGATAGCTGGCTTAGGCTTTTTTACCAAAGGTTCTTCCTTATCCAGGCATCTGCTGCCTGAATTGCCCCGAACAAATTACAGCTGTCTTTTCCGACTCCCTCGGCTGTAGAAGCTACCCCGTTAGCAAAGCCCTTACCTGCACCGACAGCAGTTTCACATCCTCCGAGTACAAGTAATGTCCCTAATAACATCAAGGCACAAGCTTTCTTCAGCATTTTTACTCCTTTTTTATCCATAACCCAAGCCGTTCTTTTACACGCTCAGGCCCTAAATAATATATTACTTCAAACAACCCCGGGCCGATAGTTTTTCCGGTAAGAGCCACGCGCACAGGATGAATTAATACTTTGGCTTCAATACCTAAATCCTTTACCATGCCTCTAAAAGCCTCTTCAATAGAAACAAGATCAAATTTTTCCAAACCTTCCAGCTTCTCAGTAAATAAAGCGAATTCTTTGGATAAATCTTTAGCTAAATGTTTTTCTTTTGCCAGGGGATCCATTTTAATCTCGGGGAGAAAAAAGAAGTCCGCCCAATCCGGAAAATCATTTATGGTGGTCAACCGGCCCTGGAATAAATGCACAATTGAAACAAGATAATCCTTGTCAAAATTATCCTTATCAATATATTTCTTCTCTGCCAAAAGCGGAATAATTTCTTCGGTTAATTTCAGAGGGTCTTCTTTTTTCAGATACTGGTTATTCATCCAATCAAGTTTCTTTAAATCAAAAGTAGCCGAGGTTTTATTTACATTTTTAATATCAAACAACTTAATTGCTTCTTTGGCATCGATTACTTCACGATTATCTCCGGGAGACCAGCTTAAAAGCAACAAGTAATTCACCAGCGCTCCGGCAAGATAACCCATTTTGCGGTAATCAGAAATCGCTGTTGCCCCTGTCCTCTTGGAAAGCCTGCCGCCTTCCATACCCATAATCAAAGGCAAATGCGCAAATTCCGGCAGCTTAAAACCTAGCGCGTCATATAAAAGAATCTGCTTAGGAGTATTTGAAATATGATCGTCGCCGCGGATAATATGCGTGATATTCATAGTGGCATCATCCACCACACAAGCAAAATTGTAAGTTGCAGTACCGTCGGATTTTATTAGAACCTGGTCTTTAAGAATTGAGGAATCGAATTCTATACTGCCGCGGATTAAATCATTAACTTTAATCTTCTGCTGCGGGACTTTAAAAATAACCGCCTCTTTACCCTCGGGATTTTTCTCAATATATGCTTTGCCCTGCTGCAATAATTTGTCCGCGTATTCCCTGTAAAGCTCAAACCTCTGGCTCTGATAATAAACCTCGTCCCAGTTAAAGCCCAACCACTTCAGGCTGAATAGAATCTCATCCACGTATTCCTGCTTAGAACGCAGCTTATCAGTATCCTCTATCCTTAAAATAAATTTTCCCTGCTTAGACTGGGCATAAAGCCAGTTAAAAAGCGCAGTGCGGCCGCCGCCGATATGTAAAAATCCGGTCGGGCTGGGGGCGAAGCGAACTCTAACCATTGATTAAACCTGCTCCTTTCAACAAAGCCTGCTGATTAATCTCAATCAATCCTTTACTGCTTGCGGGCGCTATTCTTTCCATGGCTGTAAAAATACTTTTTATGCCGACAGTTTTTTTCTTTGCTACAAACGTACCCAGAGCAACCATATTGGCAACTTTGACATTGCCTAAGTCAACGGCAATGTCCGTAAAAGGAAATTTGACTGCCCGGACAAATTTATCTCTGCCAAACTCAACCAGGGAGCTATTTAAAACTAACAAGCCCTTGCTGGATAACCTCTTTTTAAATTTCACAAATGACGGCTGGTTCATAATAATCATGGTATCAGCCTTGCTGGCGCAGGGAGAACCGATTTCCTCATCTGAAATAATTACTGTGCAATGCGCAGCGCCGCCACGCACCTCTGCTCCGTATGCCGGAAGCCAGGTGACAAATTTATTTTCTTCCATAGCAGCATATGCCAACACCTTGCCTAAAAGCATAATCCCCTGCCCGCCGCTGCCTGCGATAATAATTTTTTCTGTCATTTGATTTTTCCGAGAGGAAATTCCTTAACCATTACTTCTTTAATCCAATCCAATGCCTGCTTCGGAGACATCCCCCAATACGTCGGGCAAGGGGATAAAACCTCTACCAAAGAAAAACCGATATTATTAATTTGATTCTCAAACGCCTGTTTAATAGCTTTTTTGGTTTTGATGATTTCCTGCGGAGAGTGAAGCGATACCCGCTCAATATATTTCACTGCCGGCAGTAATGCCAGCATTTCAGAAATTTTTAAAGGATACCCCTGCAGAGAAACATCTCTGCCTAGCGGGGTTGTGGCTGTTTTTTGGCCTGCCAGGGTAGTCGGCGCCATTTGCCCGCCAGTCATACCATAAATAGCATTATTAATAAATATAACCGTAAGATTCTCCCCGCGATTAGCCGCATGAATGGTTTCATTTGTGCCGATAGCTGCCAAATCTCCATCGCCCTGATAAGTAAAAACAATTTTGTCCGGATGAATACGCTTGATGCCGGTAGCAACAGCTAATGCCCTGCCATGAGCTGCTTCAGAACAATCAAAATTCCAATAATCATAAGCAATCACAGCGCAACCAACCGGCGCAAGGGCAATTGTGCGTTCCCTGATCCCCAATTCATCAATTATTTCGGCAATAATCCTGTGGGCAATGCCATGCCCGCAGCCAGGGCAGTAGTGCGTTGATATATTGCGCAATGATTTTGGATGAGAATATATTTTATCCATAAATTTGCTTAATAATCTCTTCTTCCGTAGGAATTCCTCCACCTGCACGGCCGAGGAAATCTACGGCTAATTTACCTTCCAGGCTCAATTTCACATCTTCCAGCATCTGGCCATAGGACATTTCCACCACTAAAATTTTTGCTTTTTTGTTTTTTTGCGCTACCTGCTTGAATATATTTTTTGGAAATGGCCAAAGTGTAATCGGCCGGATTAAACCGGCTTTCTTGCCTTTGCTTCTTAGCGCATTGACAACACTCTTGGCAATGCGCGCCATTGAACCATAAGCAACTAAAATAATTTTAGCATCATCCAAAAATAAGCTTTCACAACACTGTTCTTTGGCTTTAATTAATTGATATTTTTTCTGCAGTTTCAGATTTAATTTTTCTAGATCACCTTCCAGCATACGGAATGACTTAGCAATATTCGGTTCCCTGCCTTGACAACCTGTAAGCGCCCATGGTTTTTTGCTTTTAGCTGACAGCTGACAGCTGACAGCTGACAGCTGCAGTGGTTCCATCATCTGCCCGAGCATGCCGTCACCTAAAATCATCACAGGCATAAGGTATTTATCTGCTAAGTTAAACGCGGAAAACATTAGTTCATACGCCTCCTGCACTGAAGCAGGCGCCAATACTACGCAATGATAATCTCCATGGCCGCCGGAACGGGTAGCCTGAAAATAATCTGATTGAGCCGGCCAGATATTTCCCAATCCCGGTCCGCCGCGCATCATGTTTACAATTACTGCTGGTAATTCTGCGCCGGCGATATAAGATATCCCTTCCTGCTTAAGGCTCACCCCCGGGCTGGAGGAAGATGTCATTGCCCTTGCTCCAGCTGCGGACGCACCAAAGACCATATTAATCGCTGCTAATTCTGATTCCGCCTGAATAAATACCCTGCCTTGCTGCGGCATGTGTAATGCCATATAGGCAATCAGTTCATTCTGCGGAGTAATCGGATATCCGGCATAGAACTGGCATCCTGCATCAATCGCACCCTGGGCAATTGCTTCATTACCGCTGAGTAAAATTTTTGTTTTCATGCTATTTATAAACCTCAATACAACAATCCGGACAAATCACTGCACACATCATACAGCCAAGGCACGCTGGATCCTCAGTAAACCTCGCTGGCTTCACGCCTTTGGAATTTAATTTTTTGTCCGCGCTGATTAATCCTTTAGGGCAGACGGCAATACATAAAAGGCAACCCTTGCATTTTTCTTGGTTAATCGTAATTTTAGCCATAATTAAAAATGAATTTCTTGTTTTATTCTTCCAGCAATCAGCTCTGCTGTCAAGCCATAATCTGCCAGCAGAGTATTGCGCTTACCGCAACAAATAAATTCTGTTGGCAGGCCGAGCCTAATCACAGGCTTGTTTATCACTTCCATCACCGCGCTGCCAAAACCAGCATCTAAAACCCCTTCTTCCGCAGTAAAAATAAATTTATACCTTTTGCCCATCTGATGCAATAATTTTTTATCCAGCGGTTTAACAAAACGCGCGTTCACCACTGTCCCGCTTAAACCTTCTTTATCTAACAATTCTGCTGCTTCCAGGCAAGGCAATACCATGCTGCCTATAGCAATCAGAACAAAATCATTCCCCTCAATTAACATTTCAGCTTCGCCTAATTTAATCGCAGGGATTGTTTGTAATTTTTCTGCGGCCCCAGCCTTTGGATACCTGATTGCCACAGGCTTATCACAATTAAAAGCAAACTCCAGCATTGCTTCTAATTCTTGGCCGTCCTTCGGCGCCAGAATGATCAGGTTTGGTATGGATCTTAAA
This sequence comes from Candidatus Omnitrophota bacterium, assembly GCA_025453445.1. Lineage (GTDB taxonomy): Bacteria > Omnitrophota > Gorgyraeia > Gygaellales > Profunditerraquicolaceae > JALOQJ01. Next base: position 81,644 of record JALOQJ010000001.1, on the reverse strand, counting down.
TAAGCAATATCAAAAATACCCTGGTGTGTTGCTCCGTCTTCTCCGACGATACCGGCGCGGTCGATAGCAAATACTACCGGCAGCTCCTGCAGGGCGATCTCCTCAATAATCTGATCATACGCTCTCTGCAGAAAAGTTGAATACAGGGCAATTACAGGCCTTAATCCATGCCTGGCAAGGCCGGCAGCAAAGCAAACTGCATGGGCTTCAGCAATCCCAACATCAAAAAACCTCTCCGGATAGGCAACGCGGAATTTATCCAGGCCTGTGCCTTCCGGCATAGCAGCGGTGATTGCAATTATTTTGAAATTATCTTTCGCTAAACTAACTATTTTATTGCTAAATACCTGAGTAAAGGTAGATATATTTTGTGCGCCTGTTTTTACTACCGGCTTGCCAGTAGCAATTTCAAAAGGCCCTGTGCCGTGGAACCTCACCGGTTCATTTTCCGCCGGCAAATAACCTTTTCCTTTTTTTGTCACCACGTGCAGCAACAATGGCCCTTTAATATTGATAATTCTCTTAAGAGTTTGTATTAATAAGGCAGGATTATGCCCGTCAAATGGCCCAAAATACCTGAAACCCAGTTCTTCAAATAACATCCCGGGGATAAATAAACCTTTCAAGCCTTCTTCAAATCTATTGGCAATTTTTATCAGGCGCGTTCCTTTAGGCAGGCGCGATTTGGCAAAATTTTCCAGTGAATCTTTAAAACGGTTATACACCGGCAAAGAAATCAGTTTATTTAGGTATGTGCTGATTGCCCCCACATTCGGAGCAATACTTAATTCATTGGTATTGAGCACAACTAAAAGGTCTTTCTTCAAATGGCCGGCGTTATTCAGGCCTTCAAAACACAATCCACCGCTTAAAGAACCGTCTCCGATTACTGCCGCCACTTTAAAATATTGTTCTTTGCTTAAAGAAGAATCCCGGGCACAGGCAAGGCCCAAAGCTAATGATACAGCGGTTGAACTATGGCCCGTAGTAAATGGATCATGGATGGATTCGTCTTTGCAGGGAAAACCGGTTAAACCCTGATATTGGCGCAAAGAATCAAATTGACTGTTTCTTTGGGTGAGTATTTTATGAGCATAGGCCTGATGCCCAACATCCCAGATAATTTTGTCATGTGGGGTATTCAGGCAATAATGCAGGGCGATAGTTAAGTCCACTACCCCGAGGCTGGAAGCCAGATGCCCGCCGTTTTTGGAGACGACTTCGATTATCCTCGCCCTGATTTCAGCTGCCAGCGGAGGCAGCTGTTCAATGGGTATTTTTTTTAAGTCCTCTGTAGATTGAATAGTTTCTAATAACATATCTGCTTAACTGGGGTTTTCTTCATCAACAAATTTTTCCAGAGAAAATTTGGAATCTTTCTTCATCAATAACTCGACTTTGCGCTGTGAATCATTTAAAACCTGCGAACAGCTTTGAGCAAGCTTAATTCCCTCTTCGTATTTTTTCAATGAATCCCCAAGGCTGAGCTTTCCGCTGGATAATTCCTCGACAATTTTTTGTAAACGCTTCAGGTCTTCTTCAAACGATGGTTTTTCTTTGCTCATCTTTTAATACCTCCTGCACTGTACTGATAAAAGCGCCTTTATCCAATATTGTCTTCACTGCATCGCCTGCCTTAAGCCCAGATGCATCTTTAATTACCGTACCCTCGCCTGCCAGCATACTTAAACTGTAACCACGCGATAAAACTGCCAGCGGGCTAAGCGCATCAAGCCTCTTTATTAAAGAAAATGCCCTTTCTTTGACAATGCTTAGGCAATGCCTCATATGATTATTTAAAGCAACGCTTAATTCATCGAGATGCTGTTGTTTTTCCAGAAGCCTGTCTAAGGGGCTCTTGAGCATGTGCTTCAAAGCCACAAGAGTATTTTTTAAATCGCTGATCAGTGCAGAGAGCGCAGCGACTAATTCATATTTATAGCCGTCTAAGTCCGATAAGAGGGCGTGTTTTTTATCCACAATAATCTTTGCCGCCGCAGACGGAGTCTCGACGAATACATCCGCCACTAAGTCAGACAACGTCGTATTTATCTGGTGCCCTACCGCAGAAATCGTAGGGATGGCTGAATTATAAATCGCGCGCGCCACCACTTCCTCATTGAAAGACCAAAGATCCTCAACACTCCCCCCGCCGCGGCAAATAATGATTGCATCAACTTCTCCGAATCTATTAAAATCCTCGACAGCACTGGCAATTTCTTTGGCTGCGCCTTCACCCTGCACGCGCACCGAACGGATTACCACGTCCACACAAGTTGCACCTTTCTGCAATATCTGCAGGATATCCCGCACTGCTGCGCCTGCGCTTGAAGTAACAATCCCGGCGCGAAACGGCATCAGAGGCAACGTTTTTTTATGCCCCGGGTCAAACAAGCCTTCTTTGGCTAATTTATTTTTCAGCTGTTCAAAAGCCAGTTGTTGTGCCCCAATGCCTTTAGGTTCAATTTTTTCTACAATCAACTGGTACTGCCCGCGCGGCGGATAAACATCGATTTTACCGAAACAGATTACCTTCAACCCATCTTCAATTTTAAATTTAATTTCACGGTTGGCGCGGGAAAACATCGCCGAACCTAGAACAGCGTCTTTGTCCTTAAGGGTAAAATAAAAATGCCCCGAAGTGGCGGCGCGGAAATTAGAAATTTCCCCTTCTACCCAGAGAGTGCTGAAAGTATTTTCCAGTATTATTTTAATATCCTGGGTAATTTCGCTTACAGTAAATATGCGCTGGTTTTTATCCGGCACTAATTCGCCTCCTGCGCTACTTTCTTCTTCAATATAATCATATTCACTGAATAAGGCTTTAGCACGAGGGATTCCTGGTATGCTTCTGCAACAACCACGCCTTTTTCTTCTGCGGGGGAAAAAGCGCAATTCAGGCTACAGGCCTCATCTACCGCATAACGCTGGTATAAATAATCATCCTTTAAATTTTTCAGGTTAATTTTAATATTACGCGGGGTTGTTTTGAATTTTTCCTCCCTGGCGTATATTTCCTGGGCCTTCTGCAGCAATGCTTTCACTTTTTTGCTGCAACGCAAAGTGGAGATTCCCAGCTCACGGCGCATAATTTTTTCAAAAGTATCCCGCTTCACCAGGCTCAAGATAAACCTTTTCTCTTTCTCATTAAAGCGGGCGATATTGCGGGAAACATAATTAAAAGCAAGCGCAGGATCAATATAGTTGTAAATAATCAACGCAATGCCATCCGAAGTTTTTGTGGGGATTACCCCGACAAATTCATCGTCGACTTTAAAAGTGAAGAACATTTTATTGCCTAACGAAGCGAGCATGCGGAAAACATTGTAGCTGGATTTCGCCCCGCCTTTATATTTCTGGCTCTCCGAATCAAACCAAAAAATGCCGGTATTCCTGATAATGCTTTCTTTCTTATTATAAAAATCTTCCAGCGAAAAATACACCTGATGATCAAGGCCTGCGTCATACATATTTTTCATCCGGCTGACAATAAAACTGGAGTTAATGAATGCCTGTTCTCCCCGGGCCGCCAATATATTGGCACCGGAATCATAATTCCATTCATCAATAATCAAAGGGGTATTCCTGTCGAAACGAAAATAATTCAGCCAATCCCGGATCATCGGCACCGCAGTCTTATTGTAACGGGTAAGCTCTTTTTCCGCCTTGCTATCAGTAGAATAAGCATGCCAGGTAAGAAAATCTATTGGCAAGCGGTAACTATAGCAAAACTTGATAAATTCATAGATTAGGCTTTTCTCAGGAGTAACAATGGTATTCCCGTCTGAATTCTGAAACCACCAGCTGACACCGGGCCCTCCTACTGGAATATGAACACGGGTTTCTGCTTCCAGCTCTCTGGCGCTTTCTGCTACCGCTTTATAGAGATTAAAATACTCTTGTTTACGGCCGAGAAAGAAATCATCCAAATCAGGCGCAGTCCAGACTTCATACCAAACGTTATATCTTTTGTCGCAGCTTAAATTCTTCATATGGGATTTTATAAGCTCCTTAAATGAGCGGTAATCATAAAAGGGGCTTTTTTTATCCAAAACTTTTCCCAGTCCGGCAGGAGTACCGAAAATATCCAGGATCACTATACCTCCGGCGTCAGAAATTTTTTTAATTACCTCTTCGTAATTAGCCAGCAATTTATCCTGCTCTTCTTTATATTTGGCTAATTCATAAATATCCCACAGATTGTATTGTATGCGGAAAATTCCATTAAAACCGATATCTTTCTGCCAGATATCCAATACTTCGGGAGCAGCCAGCGTCTGCGGCCAGCTTGACTGCGCACAAACACCCCGGCCGCTTAAATCCATATTAGGCTTAAAAATTCCCGGCAGGGCAATTGTATTGGATTTTGCATCTAAGGTAATCTCCAGGTCATCCGAATTTTGGGCAAACAGAGGTGAAATCACAAATAACAAATTACAAATTACAAACAATAAACAAATCACAATTCCAAAATTACAAATTTTGGAATTTGGAATTTGGAATTTGGACATTGTTTGTGATTTGTGTATTGTAATTTGTGGTTTAGCCATTAAGTAAGCTTTTTTTGTATTCTTACAATCGAATTTGCTTTGCCTGTTTTTTCGTCAATATCAACAACTGCGCCGTGTAACTGGATATTACTATCAGCTACTTCGAACTTTACCGGCACACAAGTAATAAACCTCTCCAGAACATCCTCTACCCTCCTGCCAATTACTGAATCATATGGGCCGGTCATTCCCACATCAGCAATAAAGGCTGTCCCTGCAGGGAGGATTTTTTCATCCGCAGTCTGAATGTGAGTATGTGTGCCGAAAATCGCGCTAACCTTACCGTCTAAATACCAACCAAGCGCTACTTTTTCCGAAGTTGCTTCGGCATGCATGTCTATGATGATAATTTTTGTTTCCTGCGCCAGCTTTTCAACTTCTGCAGCCGCTGTTTTAAAAGGGCATTCCAGCGCCTCCATAAATACCCTGCCCTGAAGATTCATTACCGCAAGTTTGCTTCCGCTTTGCGTTTTAAATACCTTGGCTCCCCTGCCAGGGGCACCTGCGGGAAAATTCAACGGCCGTAAGATTCTTTCGTCCTGATTAATAAACTCAAAGATCTCGCGTTTTTTCCAGATATGGTCTCCGGAAGTAAGCACGTCAATGCCGGAATCAAACAATTCATCAGCTACGCGGGAAGTAATCCCGGAACCAGCAGCAGCATTCTCAGCATTAGCAATCACAAAATCAAGTTTGTATTCTTTTTTTAGCCCCGGCAAAAGCTTATTTATTGCTTCCCTGCCGGGTGAACCGACGATATCACCGATAAATAATATATTCATTAAATATCCTCTTTTGAGATCCCTCACTTCGTTCGGGATGAAATTCGGCCATATAAGTTGCGCTTCCTTTGGTCGCGCAACTTATGCCCTCATTTCACTTTGCATATTCAATTGCTCTAGTTTCTCTAATTACCGTCACTTTAATCTGACCGGGATACTCCATACCCTCTTCGATTTTCTTACGGATTTCCCGCGCCAGGTTAATTGCTTCGGCATCGCTGATTTTTTCCGGCTGAACAATCACCCGGATTTCCCTGCCTGCCTGAATAGCATAAGTCTTTTCTACGCCCTTAAATTGATTGGCAATAGATTCCAGTTTCTCCAGCCTCTTAATATAAGTTTCCAGTGTTTCCCGGCGTGCGCCCGGGCGTGCCGCGCTAATCGCATCTGCTGCCACTGCCAAAACCGCATAAAAACTTTTAGCTTCAGCTTCTTCATGATGCGCCTCAACCGCATCCTGGACTTCTGCTGACTCATTATATTTTTTCAGCAGCTCCGCGCCGATTTTAGCGTGGGTGCCTTCAACCTGATGATCGATAGCTTTACCAATATCGTGCAAGAGCCCGATTCTGCGGGCAAGTTTAAAATCCAGCCCGATTTCCGAAGCCATAACCCCGAGCAGAAAAGATACTTCTTTGGAATGCTGCAAAGCATTCTGGCCAAAACTGGTGCGATACCTTAATCTTCCTAGAAGCTTAATTATCTCCGGATGCAACCCATTTATGCCTGAATCAAATGCCGCGCGTTCACCTTCTTCGCGAATTTTTTCTTCTACTTCTTTCTTGGCTTTCTCCACCACTTCGTCTATGCGGCCGGGATGTATCCTGCCGTCAGAAATTAATTTTTCCAAAGCTGCGCGCGCGATTTCCCTGCGCACAGTATCAAAACATGATAAGGTCACTGCTTCCGGCGTATCATCAATAATGACATCCACACCCGTAGCCATTTCAAAGGCACGGATATTGCGGCCTTCCCTGCCAATAACCCGGCCCTTCATCTCATCATTGGGCAGCGTTACTACGCTTACTGTTGACTCAACTGCATGGTCTGCGGCGCAGCGCTGAATGGCAAGGCTGATAATTTCCCGCGCTTTTTTATCTGAGGTCCCACGCAGCTCTTCTTCCTGCTTTTTAATCACCACTGCTTTTTCATTGTTTAATTCCTCATTCAGCCGGTTAAGTAAAATCTGTTTTGCTTCTTCCGCGGATAAAGAAGAAATTTTCTGCAGCCTTTCTTTTTCTTCAGCAAGCAAAGCAAGCAGCTGGGCATCCTTGGCTTTGATAGCTTCTTCCTGTTTCTTTATGTTTTCGTGCCTCTGGTTAATATCCTTTTCTTTTCCTTCCAGAAGATCAAGCCTGCGATCAATATTTTCTTCTTTCTGAGTCAATCTTTTTTCCAGGTTGGCAATTTCCTGCCGTCTTTCCTGGGTCTGGCGCTCGAAATCCTGGCGCATACGGTATAAAAGATCTTTGGATTCCAGTTCAACTTCGCGGCGGCGATCCTGTGTTTCTTTCTTAGCCTGCTCTAAAATATTTTTCGCCTGAGTTTCGGCATCCTGTAATTTTTTTTCTGCGACATAGCGCCTGAATAAATATCCCGCGGCCAAAGAAAACGCCGCAGTACCCAAAACTATAATAATCAAGTTAGGCATTTGATCTATGAACCTCCTTCTCGTGTTTCTTGGGGCTGATTTTTAGAAAAAACTCTTAGGCGAAAATGACCCTGTCGACGCTGACGTCGGTTTTGGTGGTAGGAATTGCGGGTAAGACCTGAAAATCATATGCCAAGCCAATTGTAGCGACCTTATCGGAAAGCTTTTTTAAAAAATGGTCGTAACAACCCCTGCCGCGGCCAAGCCGGTTGCCTTTTTTATCAAAAGCCAAACCCGGAACAACTACTAAATCCAGGTCTTTGATTTTTAACCGATTTTTTGCTGCTGGCTCGCATACGCCGTAAGAACCAATTTTGAAAACGGCCTTCTGCGTGAGTATACAGGGGAAAATCATTCTATTTTTTTGACAGGTTGGCACTGACACGATCTTACCTAATTTTTGCGCTGCTTTAATCATTTTTTGCGTCTTAACCTCACCACCAAAGGAGAGATAAAACATCACTGTTTTCGCCTTTTTAAAAACTGAATTTTTGTAAAGCTTATTCTCTATGGCCTGATTTTTCCTCTCTCGGTCTTCCTCCTTGTGTATTTTAAGCTTCAAGAGAATTTTACTACGAATTATCTGCTTTGTCAATCTTATGCTCATGATTATCCGTATTTTTCGGCTCAAAGGCGCTGGGATCGCGGCCGGTTTTTCTGTAATAATCTGCCAAAGCCAGGCGTAAGGCCTGCTCCCCTAAAACCGAACAATGCATTTTTACCTGCGGCAAGCCGCCTAAGGCCTCTGCCACTGCCCGGTTTGAAATCTTCAGGGCATCGGTAATGCTTTTTCCTTTTACCATTTCAGTAACCATTGAGCTGGTGGCTATTGCCGCGCCGCAGCCAAAGGTCTTGAATTTAGCATCGGTAATAATATCATTTTCTACTTTAATGTACATCTTCATCACATCCCCGCAGATGGGATTCCCAACATTGCCGATTCCGCTGGCATCAAGAATTTCTCCTACATTGCGCGGATGCAAGAAATGATCCATCACCTTATCGCTATAGTTTAAGTCACTCATCTTTAAATTTAAATGACAGAGCTCAAATGACAAAATAATACCAAAGCACAAATACCAAATAACAAAACATTAGTTTTAAATTTTGTTATTTGAATTTTTGATTTATTTTGTGCTTTGAATTTTGTCATTTGTCATTATTATCTTTCGCGGTTTAAGAGTTTTTTTATGATCTTTCGGCGGTTGAACTTTCTTCAGCTCGTCGAGCTTCTTTCTTTTTTCCAATTCTTTGTAAATTAAAACCCAGGCGCAGTCCTTTTCAGAATCCACCTCGCATTTGCCTTTATTCATCCCGCCGCATGGGCCATTCAATAAATTTTTCGCACAGAGCGTCACCGGACAGATTCCTGCGGTAATACCTAAAACGCATTCTCCGCACATAGAGCATTTCTCATAAAAATTACCTGCGGCGTCCACCAAAGCGCCGCACAAAGTATTGCAACTAGGTAATACCGGCAGACCTAAACGATCATTATCTTTAACTGACTGCACACCCAAACCACAGGCCAAAACTAAAACTGCCTCTGTTTCTCGCAGCAATTTCATATTCTTGGCTAATTCAGTTTTAACCTGACTGGCAATGCACGGGGCATCAGGAATACAGCTGCCTAAAACAACCTTACCTGCTTTTTCCAGCTCCTGCTGCATCTTTACCAGCTCATCCTTGCCTCCGGTCTTGCAGGTCGTGGCACATTCTCCGCAGCCAATCAGAAAAATCTTTTTGTAATCTTTTAAGCTATCTATAATTTCCCCAATGGGTTTTGCTTCTGTAATAATCATCTTTCCTCCTCTAAGTTACTTTATAATTTTAGCACTATTTGCGGATGGGAGCAAGGGGAAAAAGTTACAAAATGTTAGTTAGATTTCAATGTTTTCTGCGTCTATTATACTGAAGGAGCCGGTAAGGCAGTCCTTCGCTCATGTCCCCTTGTAGCATAAAATGGATAATGCACCTTTCCGACGAAAAGGGCGATGCGGGTTCGAATCCCGCCAAGGGGATAATGAAGGTGGCGTAGTTAGGCTGGGTCGGAAAGGCTAACTACGCCATCAGTTTTACTTGACAGAGAAGTTTATTCCAGTTATACTTTTATTGTCGGAAAGGTGATTTATGCTACGAGGAAAGGCGTTGAGAAATCAGCGCCTTTTTTGTTTGTCTAGCTTTTAGCAGGGGCGGGTCCTGCCGAGGCATAATTGTTTCGCGTCTGCCTTGTCCCGTTTCTCGCGCGGACGCTTGCACCGCCCCACCGTGGCGGTGCTTATCGCTCTGCAAAAACCCCTCGCTCTCCCGCAGCCGGGCTGTGGATAAAAGCGTTTTTCAATTAAGGAGCCGGCTGCGGGAACCATGGCCGCTCGGGATTTTTGAAGCCGCGCTCGAAACCGGCCAAGTCAGCCACTAAACTAAACAACAGAGAGGAAAATAGTGAATTCCGCCTCGTCACCCGCTCCGACAGTCGACAACAAAATAGGGAACGTTTTATATGAAAAATAAATCGTCCCCTATTTTAATCGTCTAGTTTATTCGTCTTTATCTATTTCTTTTAAAATTTCATCATTAATGACAATTTGTAAGGCGATCTTGCCGACGCCTTTCATCAAAAAAGATACCATTTCTTCTTTTTCTTCTACGTCTTCTCTTTGAGATAACTCAAAATACAATATTAAGGAAATCAAGTAAATAGAAACCTTAAAGAGTCTCTTTAGATGCTCGATATTCGTATCTGTTAATTTTTTTTGTCGCATATAATCATGTATAACATAGGCATCCATATTTATTGCTACAGCATCTACTAAATGGTCTTTTTCTCCCGATGGAAATATTTTGCAGACATCATCACCTGTCCAGTTGTAATCTGGATCCGTCCAGCAGGGAGCATTAACATTGGCTTCTTTCTTCTCGCGGTACACCTCAATTAACTTAGGTAAAGAATAAGAATCCTTTGTTTCTATCTGGTGTTGTTTAGTTTCTTCATTTGGATTAAGTAATTTTATAATTGCATTTAAAATAATATCGCCTGATGGGGAAGTCATGGTAATATCTAATGGAATTTCGCTACCGACAGGCAATTGTTTCTTAGATTTTATACGGATTTTTATCTCCCCTTGGTTTGGCCCGACCACATTGACATCAAAAATATCCACATCTGGCGCAACATGATTTTTAATAGAACTGCCCCCAACTCTAATAGCAGAAGTCAAAAATTGAATTTTTAATTCCCCGGCATCATTTGACCTTATAAGATACTCATCTTCGACATCGGTCTCTAAAACTAATTTGCATTCCCCATTTTGGGGCATCATTTTTATATTCCCATCACCTATATTCTTAAACCTCACGTAAGAAGGGTACCGGCTCCCCTTAAAGCTCGATACCCCATTTTTTACCTCCGTCTTTAACATTTTCTTGATTCTTTCACGGATATCGCCCTTCAAGCCTAATATTTTTGCGATTTCGTCATTTTGATTTAACAGCTTTCCCATCACTCGTTTCATAAAATTGTCATCTTTGGGGTTCTGAAATATTTTTTCATCGCGACGACGTTCGTTTAGTTGTCGGAGAAAATCATTATCTCTTAACTCCCTTGCGATTTCTTCTTTCAAGTTTCTTGTAATAGTGTTATCTCTCATCCTGTCCCGAGAAGCCATAAAAATCTCTTCTCTAATTGAAGTCGGGATACTTGAACAATCAAAATTGACCAAGAGAGAACCGCTAAGATAGGGTAGTTTTGCAGTATGGGTTATAAATGCATTTGTCAAATGATCGTGCACCTGACCGTTAACTGTGAAAATAACCGCTAATTTATCTACAAATTCTCCCTTATCAACATTATTCTTAAAAACCGTAACTTCCCCTGACGATTTAATGCCGGATGTATTCACAGAAAGAGAGAATGTTTTCTCTTTTAAATCCCTATCATCAATCATTATCCTCATCCTATTCCCTAACATAGGTTTTGTTGGCGTTCTACCCTTGCCCCTTTCTTCAAATCTCTTTTCATATAGAAGAATGGGTAATGCCGGAGCATATAAATACCTATTTAAATCTCGCCAAAGGTCTAGGGTAATGTCGGATGGTCGAGGTAAATCATAATTAAACAATTTTATAAAGGTACCTGAAATATATTTTCGTTTAAAAAGTCCGACGTCTAGTTCTTTAGTCATAAAACAGAAAATTTTCCCATCCTTATCAACGCAATATTCGTACCAGGAATTTTTGTAGACATCTACTCCTATAGCTTTGTGAAGCCTAACCAAAGCAAACCCATACATGTCTTCTTTCCCGTTAAGTAATTGTGGATGTTTGCGCGAGATGATAAGTTGATATTTCTTCTCTCCACAGTTGGGGATGGCGCCAGTACTACCCATATTGTATTTACCCTGAACAAATTTAATCTTCAATTTATTATCTTTATTCAATGAAAGAAATGTATTTTCAAAATCTGTGGGGTGTTGTCCTTCTCCATCGTCATATATACAAACATTCGGCTGATTCCTGCTTCCGGTGGCTATGATTTGAATCGATTCGGCAACTTCTCTTCGTTTACTTTCCGGTAATTCCGATAATAAATCTTTTTTTATTCCGTAAAACTGTTCTATCGCTTCGTCAATGGATTTCGGGGCCCTGTCACTTTCAGGATCTATACCTTTCAATTTGCAATGTTTCAACAATAATGCATCGATTGAATTTATCGGCTTTTCAACTAAGGCTGGAATTGCGTTTCCTTGCTGATTGTGAATCTGGCTAAAATTTCCTCTAAAGCCACCGTATGGTTTCCAGTTTTCATCTTTCGATAGAATAGAATGGTTTGAGATTATTTTATCTACTGCTTTTTCATCCTCTGCTTTTATCAATTCGGTTAGAAGCTCTAGGCTATCCATGCGATTTTTACCTCTTGTTCTATTGTTTTAAACTCTTTATCTCCTGTTATAACTTCGCCTTTGTGCAGCTTTGCTAAGGCGGCGGCAAAACAGTCAGCATATGATATTTTGTGACTGGCTTTAAAACGAGCGGCTTCTCTAGCAAGCTGCATATCTACATCAACTATGGCGATAGGTAAAGTCCTGATTATTTTTTCTATTTCATGGGCTTTCTCTTGGCCACATTCACGTAAGACAATATAATATACTTCTCCAAAATTCACAGAAGCCATTAATAATTGTTTCTCTTTCTCTGTTGCAGAAATAAAATATTGCTCCACCTTTTCGTAACCAGCCTCTTTTTCCAAGAAAACTAAGAGGCCATGAGCATCAATAATCCTTGTCATAGATTAAGCCTCTCTTTCTTTTTCCCTGGTGCGCTCTTCAACCAGCGCTTTGGATAATTTTCCTTTGGTCTGTAGAACACCTGCTATCTTCTCGAAATAAGCAGGAGTAACTGCCTTTAGAATCAACTCATCCCCTCTTTCCTCAATATATAATTTTGTGCCTTTTTTGATATTGAGCCTTCGGCGGATCTTTGAGGGTATCACAATCTGTCCTTTTGTAGTTACAATTGTCGTCGTCATATCTATTTCCCCCTTTCTAAAATAAGTATACCATATGTAAAAAGGTACGTCAAGTATTATTTTTCTTACTTTATTAATATATACTACATTTGAGCGAGTGGCTGTTGCGAGCAGGAGAGTTTTAGCGGGTGGCTTGGCTGTGTTTTTGCGGGATCTTGAAAGCCCCGAGCGGGCACGGTTCGAGCAGCCGGCTCCAAATTATTAAAAACGATTTTATTCAGGGCCCGGCTGCGAGAGAGCGAGGGGCTGGAACGAAGTGCAGCCCCGCCACGCTGGGGCGGGGCAAACGTTCCCGCAAAAATACAGACAAGACACACGCGGAACTGTTTATTCTTCGCTATTTCGCAACTGCTCTAATCTTTGTTTGATTTTCGCTTCGTGGCCAATGTCAGTGGGTTCATAGTAGCGGACTTTTTTACGGGTATATTTTTGCTTGACGTGGTGGCCGGGAAAATCATGGGCATATTTATAATCTTTCCCGTGGCCAAGAACATCTCCGTCCAGAGTACCGTCTTTCAAATGATCCGGCACTTCCTGCACTTTATTACTTTCAATATCCTGCAAAGCTTTATCAATTGCCAGATAACTGGCATTAGACTTGGGCGCACAAGATACATAAATACATGCCTGTGCCAGCGGAATACGCGCCTCAGGCATGCCGACAAATTCAGAAATCTGCAATGCAGCATTAGCTAAAACTATTGCCAAAGGATCAGCATTGCCCACATCCTCTGCTGCCAGAATACAAATCCTGCGGGCAATAAAACGCGGATCCTCACCGGCATAAAGCATCTTTGCCATCCAATATATTGCAGCATCAGGATCAGAGCCGCGCATAGATTTTATAAATGCCGAAGCAGTATCATAATGGCCGTCTTCGTCGTGATCATAGATCACGGGTTTTTTCTGGATTGACTCGGCAGCTACTTCTAAATCAAATTTAATTGTCCCGTCTTTTTGCGGCGGGGTAGTTAAGGCTCCCACTTCCAATGCATTCAGCGCCCGGCGGGCATCCCCTTCGCAGATTTTTGCCAAAAATTCCAAAGCCTTTTTTTCTGCTTTGATATCCAGATTTCCCAGGCCCCTGGTTTTATCTTTTAAAGCAGCATTCAATATTGATAGCACTTCTTTTTCTTTTAAAGTTTTTAATTCACAGACTAGCGATCGCGATAAAAGCGGAGCAGCGAGTGAAAAAAATGGATTATGCACAGTTGCTCCGATAAGAATAGGATTTCCTTCTTCTACATCAGGCAATAAAACATCCTGCTGAGCTTTGTTGAAACGGTGAATCTCGTCGATAAAAAGAATTGTTTTCTTGCCGGAATTGGCTTTGATTTGTTTGGCACGCTGAATAGCTTTTCTCAGCTCTTCAACATTAGAGGTCGTAGCGTTAATAGCAGCATAATTGGCCTTGGTGACATTGGCAATACACCAAGCAAGAGAAGTTTTACCTACTCCCGGAGGGCCGAATAAAATTAATGAACTTACCCTGTCTGCTTCGATTGCCCGGCGGAGTAATTTATTTTTCCCGATAATATGCTCTTGGCCGATAAAATCATCGAGCGAGCTTGGCCGCATACGCACAGCAAGAGGCAGATCTTTGATATTCTCTGGTTTGGATTCATGAAATAAGTCGGTAGGATTGGGCATGTTATGCGCTCATTAAAAAAAATCCCCGCCTGTGCCGTTGGACATGATTGGCTGAACCTACTTGGATTCAGGTGGGAGTCGTCTCTCTAGAGCCGAAGCGCTAAAGAAGCATGTGACCCCCTTGATTTTGGTGTTGGATCACCAATCATCTATTTCCTAACGGGCACTGCAGGGAATTTATATCAAATAACTGTCTCTTTACAAAAAAAGTATAACACATTTTCAAGAGAAGTCAATGCCGGTTAGGCGCACGAGCAAAATTATCTCAACTGCGCGTTGAATTTTTCCTGCAAAACCGCTAAAATCGCGGCATGTAACGGATTTACTTCTTCTTCAGTAAGCGTGCGTGTATCTGAACGATAAAGGCAAGAAATCGTCAGGCCTTTATGGCCGGAAGGAATTTGTTTCCCTTTATAAAAATCCACCACAGCTGCTTCTTTCAACAACGGCTCTGCCTGCTTGCGGATTGCGCATAAAACATCCTCGATTTTAATTCCGTTTTTCAGCAACAGGCTGATATCCCGGGTAATCCCCGGATATGTTGGCAGGCTGATAAATTTTTTGTGCAAGTTTACCAATGGAAAAATTTTCTTAAGATTAATTTCCGCAGCTACTACTTCTTTATTTTTTATATCTAAATTCCCTAATACCCGCGGCGGTAATTGCCCCAATGTACCTAGCTGTTGATTATCTTTTTCCAAAATAATGGTGTGCCCGCTGCCCAGATTAAAGCTATATCCTGAAATGCCTAACCCTTTTAAGACACTTTCGATTATTCCTTTCAAATGCAGGAGATTTAATTCTTCTCTGACCATCCCCTGATTTAAAAGCATTGCTTTTTCTCCGCAAAGAGCAATACCTAAAACCAAATCTTCGTTAGGGTCCGGCTTGCCAGCGCAAAATACCTTGCTTACTTCAAAAATATTCAGATAATTTTGTTTGCGGTTTAAATTAAATGCTACTACCCGCGCCAAAGAAGGCACAATACTAGGCCGTAAAATTTCCTGCTCTTTGCTCAAAGGATTCTGGACTTCTACCGGCTGCACTACGGATAAATTAAAATCTTTCAGCCAATCGCGGTCTATCAGGCTGTAAGTAATCACCTCATTCAGTCCGAGGCTAACCAGTGTATTTTTTATTAAAACAACCAAATCCCGCGGGGTATTGATATTTACTTGCGGCTTTACCTCAGGCAAACTGGACGGTATATGTTCGTAGCCAAAAATGCGCGATACCTCCTCGATTAAATCGACTTCCAGGCTCACATCTGCCCGCCAAGGAGGAACAACAGCCGTTAAAACATATTGACTTTTTGAGCGTATCTGAAACCCAAGATGCGATAAAATATTTTTTATTTTTACCGCAGGAATTTTTGAACCTAAAAACTTATTCATTCTCTGCATATCAAAAGAGACGGTTTTTTTGCTGATTTTCGCACTGCCTGATTCTATCGCGCTAACACATTTCCCTCCGGATAATTCTGTAATCAGCTGTGTAGCCCGTAAAGAAGCACTGCGGACAGTTTCGGCGTCAATTCCTCTCTCAAAGCGGTATGACGAATCAGTCTGCAGCCCGAGCATCTGCCTTGCCCTGCGGATAACCACCGGATGAAAAATCGCCGCCTCTAAAAGAATATTTTTTGTAGCGTAGCTTACTTCGCTGCCTTTGCCGCCCATAATCCCGGCAGCTGCCAGCGCTTTTTGCCCGTCAGCAATCACTAGAATTTCCTGATTCAGCACTCTTTGCGCTGCATCTATAGTTGTAAGTTTCTCATCCTTCTTTGCCCGCCTGACGCTGATTGCACCGGGAGCCAATTTATCCAGATCAAAAGCATGCAATGGCTCGCCGGTTTCAAACAAAACATAATTGGTAATATCCACTATATTGTTGACGCTGCGGCAGCCGATTAATTCCAGCCTATTTTTCAGCCAATCCGGAGATGGCCCGACATTGACGCCTTGAATAATTTTTAGCGTATATAACGGGCAATCTTTTTTATCCTCAATGTTTATTTTGAACGCCTGGCTTTTGTTTTGAACTTTGAGTTTTGATTTTGTGCCTTGCGTTCTTAGTTTTGAATTTGTAATCGCTGCTACTTCCCGGGCTATACCGATTACACTCAGCCAATCAGGGCGATTGGAAGTAATTTCCACCTCAAAAATAAAATCCCCTGCGCGCTCTTCTAAAGATGTTACTTCCAAGCCGGCCATGGTAAGTTTTTCAGCCAGCTCAGCAGCGGAAATTTTTAAATCTAGAAAATCTTTCAGCCAATTATAAGTAAATTTCATCTGTTCCACCGTCATTGCGAGCCGA
This sequence comes from Candidatus Omnitrophota bacterium, assembly GCA_025453445.1. Taxonomy (GTDB): domain Bacteria; phylum Omnitrophota; class Gorgyraeia; order Gygaellales; family Profunditerraquicolaceae; genus JALOQJ01. The sequence continues at coordinate 65,174 of JALOQJ010000001.1, read as the reverse complement.
AGGCGAAGCAATCTCTGAATTCCGGGATTGCTTCGGGCTATCGCCCTCGCAATGACAATTGTTAATACGTTTTTAGAATTGTTTTAAAAACCTTAAATCATTCTCACAGAATAACCTGATATCATTAATGCCGTATTTAAGCATGGCAATGCGTTCCACGCCCATGCCAAAAGCAAAACCAGTATATTTTTTCGGGTCATAACCGACATGTTTAAACACATTGGGATGAATCATACCGGAACCTAAGATTTCCAGCCACCCTTTTCTGCCGCAGGAAGAACATCCTTTGCCATGACAGATAACGCAGGAAATATCCACTTCTGCAGAAGGCTCGGTAAATGGAAAAAAGTGCGGCCGGAATCGCATTTTAATATCCGGGCCGAAAACACTTTTGGCAAAAATTTCCAACATACCTTTTAAATCAGAAAACTTTATCCCCTTATCCACCATAAAACCTTCGATCTGATGAAACATAAACAAATGCGATGCATCAGTAGCATCCGGACGATATACCCTGCCCGGTACAACTACTGCTAAAGGCGGCTTTTTTTCTTTCATCGCGCGGATTTGTACCGGGGAAGTGTGGCTGCGTAATAACAACTTCGTTGTATCCCTTAAGTAAAAAGTATCGAATGCATCACGCGACGGATGATCCAGCGGGATATTTAAACCGGTAAAATTATTAAATTCCGTTTCAATTTCCGGGCCTTCGACGATAGAAAACCCCATACGCATAAAGATATCACAAATCTCGTTGATTACCTGAGTAATCGGATGCATTTGCCCTAGTTCCTGGGCAATGCCCGGCATAGTAATATCCAGTGCATCAGCTGTTGCCTTAGGCTCAGGGCCGGCTAAGGATGATCCTTTCTGCCGCAGGAAAGCTGTAATCTGATTTTTTAAGGCGTTGGCTTCCTGGCCTGCTTGGCTGCGTTCTTCCGGAGCTAAGTCGGGAATAATACTCATCATCTGAGCAATTAGGCCTTTCCTGCCTAGATATTTAAGGCGCAATTCTTCCAGCTCAACAGAAGAATTTACTTTTTCGATTTCGGCTTGAATTGCCGCAAGATCAAGATTATGCATAATATTCCCGCTAATATAATAGCTAAATTCTTTTTATCAATATTGATCCGTTCCGCCAATACTCTACCGCTGGTTACTTTACGCAATAGCTGAGCGTGTATATCCAAGTCGCCGCCGTGTTCCGGGCAGGCGCGATGAAAAATACCGCTGACCTCTACTACGTCGCCCTTAGCTCGGTAACTGCCGGTATAAAAAATACTTTTAGCCACAGCTCTGCTTACCCAGATACCAATGGCATTATTCCCGTCGTTAATATTTATCCAGGCATACCTGCCGCGCGGCATCACATCGCCGATTACTTCGCCTGCATAAACTACCATTTTACCATCGTATGACTTGGCGTTTCTAATCAGTTCACTGCTGGAGATAGGCTGGGCAAAACAAGCTGATAGCTGATAGCTGATAGCTGATAGCAAAAATAACAATGTTATAACTTTTTTTGTCATTATTTCCCCTTTATCGCTGCTACAACAAACCCTGCCAAAACAAATACCGACATAAATTCCAAACGGCCTGCCCACATCTGAAAAATATAAGTTAATTTCAATGCCGCCGGCATAGCCACGGCAGTTATCCCGCAGGATAATCCGACATTAGCAGCTGCTGAGGTAGATTCAAATAAAGATTCAACAAAAGGATAGCCGAAAAACATCCCCACCAAAGCCCCGAATCCGTAAAGAACCAGATAACAAAGAGTGATTAAAAGCGCGGAGCGCGCCTGTTTATCCTCAAGAAAAATTGTCTTAATATGATGGAATTTCTGCAGGACAATAGCTTTTTCAGGCAAGATAATTCTCTTGATGTCTTCTATCAACGCCTTCAGAGTAATCCCCAAGCGCAGCATTTTAATTGCGCCGGTAGTAGAACATACTGCGCCGCCTAAGGCCATAGCACAAATTACGCCGGTTAAAGCAAGATGATTCCATTCGTTGACGAACTGCGCAGGATAGATTGTCTGAAATCCTGTACCGGTATGGCCTGAGATAAGCTGATAAAAACCTTTGCGGAAAAGCATTATTGCCGTCGGGTATACTCCTGCCCTGTCCAAACCGACCGCGGTAATAATCAAAGTGACCGTTACAGCAATAAAAAGTACTGTGGTTTCAATATTCTTCCAAATTTCTTTACGGTTGCCCATCCATACATGGTAATGTAATTTAAAATTAATTGCTCCCAAAATCATAATCACAACCGTAATCAGCTCATAAACCATGCTGTGGTAATAAAGTATACTTTGTGACTGCGGGGCAAACCCTCCGGTATCAAATGCCGCCATAAAGATGCAGGCGCCGTGAAAAAAAGCATTCCCCGGTTTCATTCCGTTTAAAACGCCGGTAATGCCCAAGGCAAATGTGCCCAACACTAAAAAAGTGATACTTACCAGCCAAATAAATCTTGAAGTATCGATAATATTCGGCATGATCCTCTCATCCCGCGCCTCGCCTACGTACATCTTAAACGCGCCAGACATACCCTTGACAAATAAAGAAAGTGCAACAATAACAATGCCTTGCCCGCCGATGAACATAATAAAATGCCGCCAAAAATTATGCGCGAAGGACATGTGATCCAAATCCTGCACTAAGGCCAGGCCCGTAGTAGCAAAACCGGACATTGCGTCAAAAGCAGCATCGAGAAAAGACTGCCAGTGGCCGCTTAAATACAACGGTATTGCGCCTAACACCGTGGCAGCCAGCCATGCAAGGCTTACCACGATCATCCCTTGAGCCCAGCTTAAATCATTTTCTGTGTAACAGAGTTTGCATAAAACCAAGCCAAATATAAACGCTACTTCTATGCCGATTAAAAAATCCAGCGCCGGGTTAATTTCCCCGCAGGATAGGCCTAATAAAAACGGTAAACACATCGTCAGGGCCAAACCAATAATGATTTTCCCTAAATAATAACCGATATTTTTCAGGTCAACTAGGTTGGGGCGCAGGATCATTTTAAGTCAGGGCTAAAATTAAGCAGATTAAAAAAGCAACAGTAATAATTGAAGCGGCATAAATAATTTCTGTGCCAATGCCTAAAATAGCATTATTAACCGTCTTGATTTTCATAGTTTCCCTACCAATAAATTCAATAACTGGGGCTCATTGCCAACTAAAGTTAAAGCAATAATATCATCTCCGGGCTTAAGCATGGTATTGCCTTTGGGGACAATAACCTCTTCGCCACGGACGATAGAAACCAGTACGGAATCTTGGGGGAGCTGGATTTCATGCACTTGTTTATGGATAATCGGGGAATCTTTGGGCAGGTCAACGCGCACAATAGCAAGCTTGCCGCGTTTAAAACTCATCAGATTGACAAAATCCGAAAAAGATACTTCTTCTTCGATAATCTTGGCGATAATTTTTGTGGAATCAATCGGCACATCAATGCCTAATTCAAAAAAAGCATGTTCATTGTCGGGATTATTTACCCTGCCGACAGTGCGGCCGGTATTGAATTTCTCTTTGGCCAGCTGGCAGATAATCAGGTTATCTTCATCTTCGCCGGTAACCGCGGCAATTACATCGGCGCGCGCCAGGCCGGCTTCTTCTAAAATGTGAGGGTCACAACCATCACCGTTAATTACCAAGGCCTCTATTTGCTTGGCGATTTCTTCACAAATTACCCTGTCTTTATCAATGATGCTCACCGTGTGCTTGCCGCTGGCAAGCCGCTTGGCTAAAAAATAACCGACTTTCCCCGCACCCACGATAACGATATACATACCGGCCTCTCTTTACAAATTAAATTTTTCTTTAATTTTCTCCAGGTGCGCTACTTTCACTACTCCCATCAGGATATCCTGGGGTTTTAAAACCGTCTGGGGTTCCGGGATAAGTACCCCTTCCAGCCTGCGGATAGCCACAACCAAAAATTCCTGCGGGATATTGACATCCTGAATAACTTTACCGGCCAAACCGTCCTTCACTTCAATTTCCAAAACACCTAAATCCTTAGTTTCAATCAGGTAGCTGGAAAAACGGCTTTCGATAATCTTATCCCTGATCATGGAAGCAAAAAGAACTGTTCCGCTTAAAATATCCAGGCCTAAAGCCGCGTAGATATGCGCGCGGTGCGGATCATAAACCCGGGCAATAACCTTGGGGACCTTAAAAATTTTCTTGGCTACCTGCGCAGAGATTAAATTCGTATTATCTCCATTTGTGACCGCGCAAAAAGCATCTGCTTTTTCCACCCCGGCCTGTTTTAAAAGTGCCATATCAAAACCATTGCCGACGATAGTTAAACCGTTAAATGACCCTCCAAGGCGGTCAAACGAATTCTGGTTCTTGTCAATAACCACTACGTTGTGGCCTTCGCCGGAGAGAAGCTTGGCCAATTCAGACCCCACTCTGCCGCATCCAACTATGATCACATACATATTTACTCCCCTTAAATTCCAAATTACAAACAAATTACAATACCAAATGACCAAAATTACAAACGAAATTCGGTGTTGTGCTTTTGGTATTGTTTGTGATTTGTGTATTGTATATTGGAATTTATCATTTTGCTTGCGCTATATCTACCAATTTCTCAAACGCCTTAGCATCATTTACTGCCAGATCAGCCAACATTTTCCTATCAATGCTGACCTTGGCTTTTTTCAGGCCGCTGATAAACTTACTGTAAGTAGTGCCTTCTAACCGGCAGGCTGCGTTAATCCGCGCGACCCAGAGATGGCGGAACTCACGTTTTTTAACTTTACGGTCGCGGGTTGCATAAACCTCCGCGTGCATCAGCGCCCTCTTCGCCTGCTGAAATTGCTTACTGCGGTCACCCCAAAAGCCTTTTGCTTTTTTTAAAAGCCTTTTTTTTCTGCGCCTTGTTGCTACACTGTGTTTAATTTTAGCCATGACTTAAACTCCTTTTAACCATAAGGTAATACTCTCTTGAGATATTTGATTTCTTTTGAACCGCTAATTAGGCCCTTTTTCCTCAGGTGCCGTTTTTTCTTTCTTGTTTTGCTTGATGCAAGGTGTTTATTGCCGCAGGTAAAATATTTTACCTTGCCTCTCTTGCTTAATTTAAACCTTTTGGCCACTCCTTTTTTAGTTTTTAATTTTGGCATTTTCTCCTCTTATTTTGGACCGACAACTAATGAAATAACCCTGCCTTCCAATATAGGTTCTCTTTCTATTTGTCCGTCATTCTGAGTATCGGCGATAAATTTATCTAAAATTTTTCTTCCTAAGTCCAGATGCTCCATTTGCCTGCCGCGGAAGAAAAGATTAATTTTGACCTTGTCTCTTTTTTTTAAGAACGTAATTGCCTGCTTAAGCTTGGTCTCGTAATCATGGTTATCGATATTAGGCTTAACGCGGATTTCTTTTAAGTGCGTCATCTTCTGGTGTTTTTTCGCCTCGCGCTCTTTTTTCTCCTGGTCATATTTAAACTTGGCAAAATCAATAATCCGGCAGACCGGCGGGCTTGCAGTTGCTGCCACTTCTACCAGGTCTAATTCGTGTTGATTAGCCAGCTCCAACGCGCGGCTGGTCGCCATTATACCCAACTGATTACCATCCGGACCGATCAGGCGCACCTGCGGTACGCGGATTTTATCGTTAATACGGATAAACTTGTTTATGTTAACCACCCCCCTTTCATTGTTTGTTGTCTATCTCTTCTGTAATTTGCCTGATAAAATCATCTATCGCCATTGTCCCTGTATCACCCTTGCTTCTTTTGCGTACTGCTACTGCGCCTGCCTGGGCTTCGCGCTCGCCAACAATCAAAGCATAGGGAATTTTTTCGACTTCGGCATTACGGATGCGCTTATTTAAGGTATCGCTGCCGTTGCTCATCATAACTCTAATAGACTTATCTTCCAACTTCTTTTTTACAACACCGGCATAATCATCCACAGATTCATTAACCGGAATAATCACAACCTGCACAGGAGCAAGCCAAACCGGAAACGCTCCGGCATAATGTTCGATCAATGCGCCGGTAAAACGCTCTAGGCTGCCTAAAAGCACGCGATGCAGCATAATCGGCTGCTTATTCTGCCCGTCGCTATCAACATACTCCAGATTAAACCTTTTCGGCAGGGCAAAATCGCATTGGATGGTTGCACATTGCCATGTCCTTTTCAGGGCATCTTTTAATTTGATATCAATCTTAGGGCCGTAAAAAGCACCGTCTCCTTCATTAATCTCATAGCTTAAGCTTTTTTCTTTCAGGGATTCTTCCAAAGCAGCTGTTGCCCTGATCCAGTCTTCATCTGAGCCGATATATTTTTCCGGCCGCGTACTAAGCTCGATGCCGACTTCATTAAAACCAAAGGTTTTCATTGTATCAAAAACAAAATCAATCACTGCTTTAATCTCCGGTTTCAACTGCGCAGGCAAACAAAATATGTGCGCGTCGTCCTGGGTAAATCCGCGCACGCGCAACAAGCCATGCAGGACTCCGGCTTTTTCATGGCGATAAACTGTGCCCAGCTCAAAAAGGCGCAAAGGCAAATCTTTGTAACTTCTCGTCTGAGATTTATAAATCAGAATGTGCCCGGGGCAGTTCATCGGCTTTAAAACAAATTCCCGGTCCTCGATTTTTAAAGTATACATATTTTCTTTATAATAATCGTAATGCCCGGAAGTCTGCCATAACCCTGCCTGCATAATATGCGGAGTAATCACCATCTGATAGCCGCGCTTGTAATGTTCCATTTTTTCGTAATTTTCAATCAGCGTGCGCAATATTGCACCTTTAGGATGATAAAACACAAGGCCTGCACCAGCTTCTTCATAATAGATATCAAAAATACCTAATTGCGGCCCGATTTTTCTGTGGTCGCGCTTTTTTGCTTCTTCCAAATTTTTTAAATACTCGTCTATTTCTTTCTGTGTTTCAAAACAGGTGCCGTAGATCCTCTGCAACATAGGATTGGTTTCTATCCCGTGCCAGTAAGCGCCGGCAACCGATAATAATTTAAAAGCTTTAATCTCTCCTGTAGAATTCAGGTGCGGCCCGCGGCAGAGATCTATAAAATCATCGCCGGTTTTATAAATAGATACCTTATCATCGGGCAATGCTTTTATCAGGTCCACTTTATAATCTTCTTTCAGGCTTTCAAACAAACTAATAGCAGCGGATTTAGTTAATTCTTCGCGCACGAAGGATTCATTTTTAGCAATGATCTGGCGCATTTTCTTTTCGATATTAGCTAAATCATCGTCGGAAAACGGCTCGCTTTTATCAAAGTCATAATAAAAACCGTCTTCAATCGAAGGGCCGATTCCTAATTTAGCCTCCGGCCAAAGCTCTTTTACGGCTTTAGCCATCACATGCGAACAAGAATGTCTTAAAATATTTAAGTCCATATTAAAGCCATTTGGTTAAATATTTCTCTAATGCACTATCGAGCCACTGCTTCAATTTTACGTTACGTACCTCTATGCGGGCAATCCCGTATTGAGACCATTGCTGGTTTGGTTTGCTTCTTATATCAGTATGAATATTAACCTTTATAAAGCGTTTGGTAATACCCAGTTCTCTCGACCAATAATTTTTAGTCTTACTTACGTCGAATTTTCTAAAAAGCTGAACGGTAAGACAAATTTTTTCTTCTCTGACCCCACAAATAGTTTTTAAGAACCTCGTGAACAGCAGAAGCATTCTTCGATCTAAATTTGCTATCTGAATAACATGTTTGTTTTTTCTGCTACCTTCTGCCCAATATAACATTAAGGCACATATAAATAACTCTCTGTCTCTATTTGTTAAGCTGCCCTTAATTGCAAAAGGGTCTCCTTCTGGATTCTGTTTTACATAAGCACTGTCGCTGCCAGAACGGCGATTGAGTTGATGTCTATCCATCCAATACTTGACAGTAGCCGGGGTCAAAGATAAAACTTTGGCTATTTCTAACATAGAAAGTTTTTCAGTGTAATAAAGTTTTTGTAACAGCTGTTTTTCTAACATATTATCTGGTGGGCGGTACTGGACTCGAACCAGTGACCACCACAATGTCAATGTGGTACGCTAACCAACTGCGCTAACCGCCCTATAATTCATCTATTCCAGCTGCAGGCGAACCCGCCTACGGCGGAAACTGAGCTATGAGCCCTCAATTTTCCCGCTATTAACCTTCTGAAAATTGATCCCGAACTCAATTTTCCTATCAAGCTGTGAGGGAGTAATCTTCTGTCAAAACCAACCAAGGCACTGCGCTCGCTACGGCCCTTGTCGGGTCGTTAACGCTCACTCACTGCCATATTTTCAAAAAATACTCATGGGCAGGGAGGGAGTTGAACCCTCACGCTCTTACGAGCGGGGGATTTTAAGTCCCCATCGTCTGCCATTCCGACACCTGCCCAAATTTTCTAGGAGCAAAACGGACTAATTGTCTTACTTTTACTCCAGCCCGCGTATGAATGAATGCATTCTTGGGCTAATTTTATTTTTCTGTCTAAACCGAAACAGTCTTTATAATAACATTGTTCTGCAATCTGTTTCGCGGCCATTTTGCCGTATTTCAATACCCACGTATTATTCGCATTTTTATGCACTTTGCCACGAACTTTTAATAATTGTTCTGCTGCTATATTTAACCAATTAATAAATTTTTCGGAGCCCGAATAAATTCTTAAGCTCCACTGTTCATTATTATTGGAGGGGTGCACCCACCGGCGAATAGATCCATCGCCATCAATCAAGCCCCTAAAAAAATCACCAAAAAGCTCTTTGGCGATATTAAGACTACTTAAGCTTAAGGATTTATTTGGTGTTAAACCTATTGATACTAAAAATTCATAAAAATTCTTATTCGAAAATTGTAAATAATATGCCTGGTTAACCCTGTCGTTATTTTTAGTGCCAATTTTATTCGTAAAACCTAATGTATCTTTTAATCTGCTCAGAAATTCATAGTCCTTTGAAGTAATATCAATATGTCTGCCGTCTCCGGACAAACACCCGTCGCTAGTAATTAACCCCACCAAGTACCAGAGATTCGCACCTTCGATTTTTAATTCTTTTCTTTTAGCGGGCATATATTATTTGTCCCTCGCGAACCCTTAAAATAGACGGCGCTCGAGATGGATTCCCTCGCTTTGTAATAGCAAGGAAATTCAGAGGCGCGGAGCGGAATCGAACCGCTGAATAACTGTTTTGCAGACAGTCGCCTTACCTCTTGGCTACCGCGCCGCACTAAGTTCTATTTCAAAGAATCTTTCTAACTTCTTTTACAATTTCTTCTACGCTAGCCAAGCAACCAACGCCTTCTTTGCCACAGGCAAGTTTACCTTCTCTTGGCCCGACAAATTTATAACCATTATTCTGTAATTTCTTGATATTTGCCTGGACAATTTTATTCTGGTACATGTTGGTATTCATCGCCGGAGCAATTACGACCGGCGCTTTAATTGCTGCAACTACACAAGTTAATAAATCATCGCAAATTCCATTGGCAAATTTAGCGATAATATTTGCTGTTGCCGGCGCAATCAAAACTAAATCCGCTTTCTCTGCCAAAGCAATATGCTCTATTTCCCACGCTTCCGGTTCCTGAAATAAACCCCGGTAAACTTTATTACCGCTTAAACTTTGAAAAACTATCGGCCGGATCAGCTCCTCTGCTTCTTTGGTCATTGCTACTGTAACCTGCAAAGATTCCGCACGTAGTTTACGCACTATGTCGCAGGCTTTATATATAGCAATGCTCGCTGTCACGCCTAACAAAACATTTTTTTCTCTTGCCATTAATCAACCTTGGATTTTTTGTATTGTATGCAGCCGGCGGCAATCTCAAACAGGGCAATCGTAGAAGGCTTTAACGAGGCGCTGACAGCGACGAGCTTGGGCTGGCCCTCAGCAATTTCCAAAGCCCGTTTTGCCGCCAAAATTACTAATTTATAAATTGAATAATTGGTCTTATCTATAAGATTCTCCAAGGCAACATATTCCATATTATACCTTCCTTCTTTTTAAACTTTCAGGTTTGCTAATATTATATCTTTTAATTCCCGGGTAACGCATTCCAGATCCTGATTAATCAGGCAATAATCGTAATGGCGCGCCGCCAACATTTCCTGCCTGGCCAGTTTTACCCGCTCAGTAATTTCCAGGGCTTTGGTTTTATGGCAGCGGTTTTGAATCCTTTGCGTCAGCACTCGCAGCGTCGGAGGCTTAACAAAAATCGTCAGGTTATTTCTCGGATAAAGCTGCCTGATCCGACGGGCGCCTTTTAAATCAAGGCACAAAACAATACTTTTTCCGCCTCGGAGCTGTTCATCAACAGGCCCTTTTGGCGTGGCGTAATAATACCCTAAATACCTGGTCCATTCAAGGATTTTTTTCTGCTTCAGCTGCGCCTTAAACTCCTTTTCACTGACGAAAAAATAATCTTTTTTATTTCTTTCACAAGATCTTTTCGGCCGGGTAGTCAGAGAAACCGAATGTGCCAGTTTCCTGCGCAAAACTTTATCCCGCAGGACATTTTTTAATAATGTGGTTTTGCCCGAACCGGAAGGCCCGGAGATTACAAATACTGTTCCTTTTTTCTTCACTCTATATTCTGCACCTGTTCCCTGAGTTTCTCAATTTGACTTTTCAACTGCACTGCCATACCGGAAATTTCCGCGTCAAAAGATTTAGCGCCCATGGTATTTGCTTCCCGCTGCATTTCCTGGGCAATAAAATCCAGTTCTTTGCCCACGGCGCAGTCTTTAGTAAGCTTCTGCAGAAAATTTTTAATATGAAAACTTAAACGGTCGAGCTCCTCTGCGATATCCGCATCTTTTAAAAAATTGGCGCGTTCCTCGTCGGAAGCAAGCCTGCTGACTTTATTCTTCACAGCTTTTTGAAAACGAGCATGTACTGCTTCCAATTCCGATTGAATTTTCAGGGCGCCTTTTTTTAAGAACCCTGCCAAGGCACGGCCTTCTTTCCGGCGCATCTGGACTAAATCATTCAACGCGCGGGCCAGAAGTGCCTCTAATTTTAACCAGGCAGCAGCCTTATTAACGCCTTTATCCTCCAAAGACAAAACGCCCGGCAGCCGGATTAAAGCTTCTGCAGTCAGGTCGTTTTTTAAACGGAATTGTTTTTCTATTGCCTTTAAAACTACGGCGTATTTTTGCAATAAACTCTGATTGATACAAATATCGCTTGCCGGGGCTGCACTGATATTTACCACGCAAGTTACCCTGCCTCTTCTTAACCGCGCTTCGATAGCTTTTTTAATCCGCTCTTCCAAAGGCAAAAAACCCTCGGGCAAATGCAGGACAATTTCTAAAAACTTATGGTTAGTGCTCCTTAATTCTACGTTGATTTTGCCGAAGGGGCTGCTCTTGATTTCGCCTCCTCCAAATCCTGTCATACTCACAACCATTATGTTCTCCCCTTCTTTCTTAAATCCAGCCCTTGGTTTTTCTCTTTTCTTCAATAACGTCTTTGGCTGGATATAAATCAACAATAATCTCTTCAGGCTTAAACCAAAGTTTTATTTCCCGTTCCGCTTCCGACGGATTAGAAGAAACATGAATTACATTTTCATAAACCCCTGCTGTAGTAATCCTGCCGTATGAGCCGCGGATTGATGTTGATTCTGCTTCTTCCGGATTCGTAGCACCGGCGAGCTGGCGGCATTTGGTAATCGCATCCTCTCCGTAATAAACCAATGCCATTACTTTGCGCCGATCATGCAGTTCACCCTGCAGATATTGAATTAACTCCTTGAAAAACGGCTTATCTTTCAGATGCTTATAATGTTCCTCTGCCAGCTGCTTGGAAACCCGGGACATTTTCGATGCCACAATTTCCAATTTTGTCTCGGAAAGCCGTGTAAGAATATTTCCGGTAAGGGATTTTTTCAACCCGTCGGGCTTAACCAAAATTAAAGTTGCCTGATTCATGTAGTATTTCCTCCTCTGATTTTATGAGCAATTCTTTGCAGATCCTCCTGTGAATAAAAGTCAATGGTAATGTGCCCGCGTTTTTTATTTTTACTGATCCTTACTTTCGTTGCCAAGGCATGTTGTAGCTCTTCTTCTAAAACAGCGATAAATGGCTCACGGTTAGCTGTGCGCATTTTCTGTTTGGATATTTTAGGCCGGTGCATTTTTACCAGGCTCTCCAATTCGCGCACGGATAAACCTTTGGCAATTATTTCATGGGCCAACCTGCGCTGTTGATTAGGGTCTTCTATTTCCAGCAGGGTTTTACCATGCGCAAATGAAATCCGGTTTTTACGGATATCCTCCTGCACTTCTTGCGGTAACTTCAATAGCCGCAATGTGTTGGTAACTGTAACCCGTGCCTTACCCAAAACCTCTGCCACTCTCTCCTGAGTTAAATTGAATTTATTAATCAGGAATTGAAAAGCGCGCGCTTCTTCAATAGGATTTAATTCCTGTCTTTGAATATTCTCGATTAAGGACAATTCCAAAGAATCCTGATCTTCTACATCTTTAACAATAGCTGGTATCTGTTCTAGCTGCAAAGCAGTGGCTGCGCGCAAGCGCCTTTCTCCGGCAATCAATTCATAAGTATCTCCGGTGCGCCTGACTAAAATCGGCTGTATCACTCCTTTTTCTTTCACAGACTGAATCAACTCTTCCAAACTTTGACTGTCAAAGTCTTCCCTTGGCTGAAAAGGATTTGGCCTGACCTGGCTAAGTTTTAAAAACATAATAGTTTCTTTACCCGGAGCATCTGTTGCAGGTATTAACGCGCTGATTCCCTTACCAAGAGCTCTTCTTTCCATAATTACTCTCCTTCAACTGCCTCAACTGGCAGATTGGACAATTTTATTCCCATTACTTCTTTAGCTAAGTCTTCGTATTTTTTCGCGCCTAAAGAATCTTTATCGTATAGAGCAACTGGCTTGCCATAACTAGGTGCTTCGGTTAAACGAATGCTGCGCGGAATAATAGTTTGATAAACCTTACCTTTAAAATGATTCTTTACTTCCTGCACTACTTCTTTAGTCAGATTAGTACGGAAATCTGCCATAGTTAATAAAACGCCTTCGATATCTAAATTCGGATTGAGATTATCTTTCACAAGTTTAACAGTATTAATGAGTTGCGACACGCCTTCTAAAGCATAATATTCACATTGAACCGGCACCAATACTGAATCTGCAGCACACAAGGCATTAATGGTTAAAAGCCCCAAGGATGGCGGCGAATCAATAATAATAAAATCAAAATTATCTCTTTCTTTGGCCAGGGCTCTTTTTAATCTATACTCCCTGCCTAAGGCGCTGACTAATTCTACTTCTGCGCCGGTAAGGTCCAAATTAGAAGGGGCTAAATATAAACCGGGAATTGCTGTAGGCTGCAGGATTTCTTTAATATCCATTTCCTCCAGCAAAACATGGTAGGTGCTTTTTTTAATATTATGTTTATTGACGCCTGAACCGCTAGTGGCATTAGCCTGCGGATCCAAATCAACCAAAAGGACTTTTTTAGCGGCTATTGCCAAATAGGCTGCTAAATTAATTGCCGAGGTGGTTTTGCCTGTGCCGCCTTTTTGATTACAAACCGTGATAATTTTACCCATTGTCATGTATTAGGTTACGAAATGTTGTACGAGGAACATATCAAAATGTTCCTATGGAAACATGTTCTACGGGCAACATTGCTTTAGCTTTACCTTTATTATCTAAAAATTAAGGCTATTGTCAAGCCTTTTCTTTGTCTTTAATCAGCGTAACTCGTACCTTGGCTGGTTTTGCTCCAGGCATGCCAAAAAGGCCTTTTTCTTCTTCAGAAAGTACCTCAATTTTGACTTTATCTCGAGGCAGTTTGAGTTCCTGTAAAGCAATCTTAACTGCTTCCTCAACGGTCTTGCCTTCAATTTCAATGCTGGTTCTCTTGATCATTTTGCTTTATTAATTTTAAATTGGTAAGTGGCCATAAGAAGGCTATTCACGAACCAATACAAAACTAACCCAGCAGGCATGCGGTAAAAAATCATACCAAACAATATCGGCATTACAATGAGCATAATTTTCTGCTGTTCAGCATGTTCGCTACCCATAGACGCTGAAGAGGCTTTTTGCTGGAAAAACATCACTACTGCCATAAGAATCGGCAATATATTAAATTCATTACCCAGCACCGGCAAATTAAACGGCAGCCGGGCTAAGCGATCCGGCTCAGATAAGTCTTTGATCCATAAGAAATGCGCGCCTTTTAAAGCGATTGAGCGTGCTAACGCCTGATAAAGAGCAAAAAAGATGGGCATTTGCAACAATAGAGGGAGGCATCCGCCAAGGGGATTTACTTTATGTTCGCGGTATAACTCTAAGGTCTCTTTATGTAATTTCTGCGGATTATCTTTATAGAGCTTTTTTAATTCTTCCATCCGCGGCTGTAAAGCCTGCATTGCTTTCATTGAACGCATTTGCTTCAAAGTCAGCGGATAGAGAAGGAAGTATACTGCCACACTCAGAATAATAATTGCTAAACCCCAATTATGCACCAAGCTATAAAAGAAGCCTAATAGCTGTAAAAGCAGTTGAGAAATAAAATCAAAAAAACCATAATTAATTACGCTTGCCCAAGCGGGATTAGTGGCTTTTATCATTCCTAAGTCTTGTGGCCCCAAATATATACGAAATTTTTGCTCAACACTTTCCCCAGCTACCAGTATAATTTCTTTAGGAGCAAGCATGACTTCAGTTTCATTAGGATTAAGTTTTTTGACAATCACTGTTTGGCCTGCACTCAGCGGCTCAACTATATTACAAAAATATTGATCCCGCACTGCCACAAAACTAGGCTGCTCTACCGCCAGATCTTTGCGGCCATTCACATATGTTGTACGCAATAAACCATTATTCGGTGTAGCTATAGCCACATCCCTATAGCGTCCGGCTGCTGGGTCTGTTTTAAAGTCTAAGATGCCTATAGAAATGGCGTAATTCACTGGCAAAGGGGTTACAGAGTTATTTTGGACATTGATTTCTAAATCTATGGTATAATTAGAGTTATTGATTAAAAAACGTTTAATAATCTTTTTATTTTGGTCAGAATGGACAAAAACGATCTCGTTTGGCGTACTACTAATTTTTTTAAACGAAAGGTTCTGCCCTCTAAGGAAAAACGCATTTTTAAGCAATAATTCATGATTACGATAGTTCTTAAAAATTACTTTTTGGATAGCTGCTTGCGACTCAACAAAGCTAATTTCCTCTTGAGGTTGAGAATATAGCAGGGGGGGCATAAGCACCTCAGCTGGTGCTTCCATTACTTCAGCTGGTAAGTTTAGGCCTTGCGGCTTAGATTGTTCATTCTGCACAGCTATAGGCGCCATTACCGGCTTTTTAGGCAGCATAGCCGACCAAAGCAAAAGAATTAAAATTGAAAGGGTTGTAGCTAAAACTAAGCGTTTTTCCATATTTTACTCCTCAAATCAGGTTATACCAAAGGGTCATCCACAGCGTGACAAGAGAACGGGTGGCACCTCAATAATCTTGCAGCGGCTAAAATACTACCTTTAAACAGGCCATATTTTATAATTGCCTGCGCAGCATACTCAGAACAGCTGGGTACAAATCGGCAACTGCAAGGCAATGCTGGCCGTACATACCTCTGGTAGTATTTAATCAGCTTCAGGACAATAGTTTTTAGCATTAAATGCAAATCTTTTTTCTGCCCTTTTGCCGACGACGAGCCAGGACTGCCCGGCCGGTTTTGGAACTCATCCTGCTGCGGAAACCATGCTTACGCTTACCGATTCGGTTTGACGGTGTTGTAAGATGTTTTTTCATATTAGTTTTACTCCTTTTTTTATAATAGGGTGTAATTATAACACAAAGCGCGGCTGCGTCAACTATTTTTCCATTGTTAAATTTAGTTGACTGCTGAAAAAATTCTTGTATAATAAATCGCACTTAACTTTTTTATTTGCAAAGAGGTTTCTGCCTGTTATAATATTTCCACAGAGTTATTCAAGTTGTGTATAAATTGTGGATAGCTGAAATGAGGAGTGAATTTGGACGTTCAAAACATTTGGGAAAAGGCATCGGAAGGGCTGAAAACCGAACTGGGGAAAACTCCTTTTGAAACCTGGATTTTACCGTTAAAACCTTGCTTAGGCTCAGACAAACAGCTGATCCTGGAAGCTCCGGACGCCTTTTTTAAAGATTGGGTAGAGAAACACTACAAACATAGTATCCGGGAAGCAGTGCGTGCCAGCTGCAAACAAGAGGTAGAAGTCAGCTTAGAGGTAAGCGTAGGAGCCACGGTAAAGCCAACAAGCCCGCAGCTTAGCACTAAAAATATCTTCCCCGCGGAAAACCCGGCGATTGCCGGGCTTAATCCCCGTTATACCTTTGAAAATTTTGTTATTGGCGCTTCTAACCGCCATGCCCACGCTTATTGTTTGGCAGTCTCAGATGCACCGGCCAAAACCTATAACCCTTTATTCATTTATGGCGGGGTGGGCTTAGGTAAAACCCATTTGATGCAGGCGATTTGCCACCAGATAAAAAAACAAATACCCAATACTAAAATTTGTTACATTACTTCGGAAAGATTCACCAATGAACTTATCGACGGCATACAGCATCATTCCACTCCTGCTTTCAGGCAAAAATACAGAAACATAGATGTTTTGGTAATTGATGATATCCAATTTATTGCCGGCAAAGAATCAACGCAGGAAGAATTTTTTCATACTTTTAACGCTTTGCACGACGCGCATAAACAAATTATTATTTCTTCTGACCGGCCACCCAAAGATATAGCTAACCTCCAGGACCGTTTGGTGTCGCGTTTTAGTTGGGGGCTCTCTACTGATATTCAGGCGCCGGATCTAGAAACCCGGGTGGCGATTTTAAAGAAAAAAATTGAGCGTGAGCCTGTGTCGGTTCCCGACGATGTAATCTTTTTTATCGCCCAGCTGATTAAAACCAATATCCGGGAATTGGAAGGCGCATTAATCCGCACTATCGCTTATTCTTTATTAGAAGAAAAACCCATCACCTTAGAATTAACTCAGGCAGTTTTAAAAGACCTATTAAAAGAACCTAAAAAATTGATTACAATAGATTTTATACAGCGTTGTATTTCAGAAGAATTTGGTGTATCATTACACGACCTAAAAACTAAAAGGCGCAATAAACAAATAGTCTTGCCGCGCCAAATTGCCATGTATATCAGCAGAGAGCTCACAGATTTATCTTTGCCGGAAATTGGGGATTTTTTCGGCGGTAAAGATCATACTACTGTTTTGCATTCTTATAATAAAATCAAAGGGGCAATTACCACTGATGAGGGGTTAAAAAACAAGGTAGAGCGACTTATACAGTTTATTCAACAATAAAACCTCAACTTGTGCACAGAATATTGAAATTATAATTTATATAGATTCAATGAGTTAATAGGTTTGTTAACAGAAACAAAAATCCTTTATTACGAAGACTATATAAGTATTTTATATATAATTAATATTAATAGGGAGGATAAATGAAGTTTAAAACCACCAAAGAAGTATTATTGACCGGTATACAAACAGTACAAAATGTTATTACTCCTAAATCAGCATTACCAATACTATCCAACATATTAATAGAAACACATACAAATCAATTAAAACTTACTGCTACGGATTTGGATATCGGGATAACCTGTTTAATCCCTGTGGATATCCAGGAACCTGGCTCGATCACTGTGCCGGCTAAGCGTTTTAGTGATATTATTCGGGAATTGCCGGGGGAAGAAGTGAATTTAAGCACGAAAAAAAACAATTTGGTGATTATTGAGACTGATACTTGTCAATTTAAGATTATGGGATTAAGTAAAGAAGAGTTCCCTAAATTGCCCGAGTTTAAAGATAAAGAGGTAGTTAAGTTAGATCAGGGGGTGTTAAAAGCAATTTTGAATCTTACCTCTTTTGCGGTTTCTTTTGATGAAACTCGTTATGTGTTAAATGGTATATTATTTAAGATTGATAAAAATACACTAACCCTGGTGGCTACCGACGGGAAACGGTTGGCGATTGTAGATAAAAAATTGACGCAAGAAACCGACAAGGCTGTGAATATGATTGTACCGATTAAAACCATTCATGAGCTCAACCGGAATTTGCGGGAAGATGGTGAGTTATCGCTGATTTTGGGGAATAATCAGGTTTTGTTTGATTTGGGCCCGATTGTGGTAATTTCCCGGCTGATTGAAGGGGAATTCCCGGACTACCGTCAGGTTATTCCCGCGGTTTCTGAAAGTAAAGTGGTGGTAGATAGAGAGCAATTTTTACTGGCAGTAAAGCGCGCGGCGTTATTAGCTACGCCGGACTACCAGGCAGTAAAACTGGAAATGTTTAAAGACCGGATGGTGGTGTCAAAATCTACCCCGGACATTGGTGAATCGCGCGAAGAATTGAACGTGGAATACCATGGCAAAGAAATGGCGATTGGTTTTAATCCAGTGTATATTATCGATGTGTTGAAAAACCTTAGCGAAGAACGTGTGGGCTTTGAGGTGAGTGATAGTGAAAAGCCCGGAGTTATCCGCGTGGATGGCTATACTTATATTGTGTTGCCGATGCGCTTGAGTTAAATGGAGCCGATTAAAAATACGATCCAACAGGTCTTTGAGGGATGGCAGGGAAAAAATAAACCCGTTTCTTCCGACGAGCCCGGCGCCTGGTTAAAAAAAACTCTTGCCAAAAAAGCCCTAAGCCATGTAAAATTATACAATTTCCGTAAAGGGATACTGAGCATTAAAGTAGATTCGTCAACTTGGCTGTATTACTTGAGTGTGCAAAAACAAGATTTGCTAAAAAAAATGCAGCGTGAATCAGAGGCAATAAAAGATATCCGTTTTTCTTTGGGGGATTAATTAGAAGTGAAAAAGAAAATAAGCAAGATCTCGCAATCAACAGACCTGCCAGCTCCGGCAGTTGTGAAAAAAGACAATAAGCCTTATGATGCCACAACGATTCAGGTTTTAGAGGGCATCGAAGCAGTCAGGCGTAGGCCGGCGATGTATATCGGCGATACAAGCGTACGCGGGCTGCATCATTTGGTTTATGAAGTTGTAGATAATAGCGTGGACGAAGCTTTGGCCGGCTATTGCGATAGTATTGCAGTGGCTATTAACAGTGACCAAAGTGTCAGCGTTGCAGATAATGGCCGCGGCATTCCTGTAGATATACATAAGACTGAAAAAAAACCGGCAGTAGAAGTGGCTTTAACTACGCTGCATGCCGGTGGCAAGTTTGATCATCGGGTTTATAAGGTGTCGGGGGGGCTGCATGGCGTAGGGGTGAGCGTTGTTAATGCTCTTTCTGATTGGCTGGAAGTGGAAGTAAAACGCGACGGTAAAATTTATCACCAGCGTTATGAACGCGGCAGGACCGTGTCTAAGCTGACGGTAATCGGCAAAAGCAATACCACCGGCACAAAAGTAACTTTTAAGCCTGACAAGACCATTTTTAATACAACGGAATTTTCTTATGATACCTTATCGCAGCGCTTAAGAGAATTGGCTTTTTTGAATAAAGGCCTAAAGATTAAACTGAGGGATGAGCGCACAGATAAGGAAGCAGCGTTTGAGTTTAATGGCGGGATTGTTTCCTTTGTAGAACATCTGAATAAAAATAAAAACCCGCTGCATAATAAAGTGGTATTTTTCCAAAAAGAACAGGATCATATTATTTTAGAAGTAGCCCTGCAATACAATGATGGTTACGCAGAAACATTATTTTCTTTCGCAAATAATATTAATACCATAGAAGGCGGCACGCATTTATCCGGTTTTAAATCCGGCCTCACCCGCGCGATCAACCAATATGCCAAGAATAAAAATCTTTTAAAAAACGAAGTTGCTATTTCCGGGGAAGATGTGCGTGAAGGCCTGACTTCGGTTATCAGCGTTAAAATACCCAATCCGCAATTTGAGGGGCAAACTAAAACTAAGCTTGGCAATTCCGAGGTAGAGGGATGGGCAGCGTCAACAACACTGGAGTCGCTGAATGAGTATTTTGAAGAGAATCCCTCGGTCGCAAACAAAATTATTGATAAAGTTATCATCGCTTCGCGCGCGCGCGAGGCAGCACGTAAAGCGCGTGAATTAACCCGCAGAAAAGGCGCGTTAGAAGGAGCAGGCTTGCCGGGTAAACTGGCAGATTGTTCAGAAAGAGATCCCGCGCTGTGTGAATTATATATCGTGGAAGGCGACAGTGCCGGTGGCTCGGCGAAACAAGGCCGCGATCGCAGGTTTCAGGCGATTCTGCCGATTAAAGGAAAAATTTTAAACGTAGAAAAATCGCGTTTGGATAAAATTTTAGCCAATGAGGAAGTACGCACAATTATTACTGCCTTGGGCACCGGCGTAGGAGAGGAATTCGATTTAAGCAAGCTGCGTTATGATAAATTAATCCTCATGGCTGACGCGGATATTGATGGTTCACATATCCGCACCTTGCTTTTAACATTATTATACCGGCAGTTGCCTAAATTAGTGGAAGAAGGGCATGTTTATATTGCTCAGCCGCCGTTATATAAAATCAAGCGCGGGCAAAGAGAAGAGTATATTCAGACTGAGCAGCAAATGGAAGATTTGATTTTGGAGCTAGGCAGAGAAGGCCAGAGTTTTGTGCGCCTAAAAGATAAGCAAACTTTTACAGATAATCAGTTTAAAGACCTGCTGCGCTTCTTGGTAGAACTGGATAAGCTTGGGAAAAACTTAGAGAAAAAGGGAGTGGGATTAATAAAATATCTTGGTTTAAGAAACCCAAAGACCAAGAAAATGCCTATTTATAGGGTAAAAGTGGAGGAAAAGGACCATTTTTGCTATTCTGATAAGGAATTGGCTAGTTTAACGGATAAAGATGATAAGGAAAGTGATGTGCTGGAGCTTTTTGAGGCGCAGGAAATAGAGCAGATTGCGGTGAAGATTGAAAAATTAGGTTTGGATATTGCTAATTATGCTGCGGAATTAGCTGCGCAAAAGGAAAGCGCTAAGAAAGAAGAAGCGAAAAAACCGCGGCCCTTATACCGTATTCTTAACGAAAAAGACGCTGAAGATTTGTTCAGCCTGCAGGAAATATTGGCATACATTAAGGAAGCGGCTACACAAGGTATGCATATCCAAAGATATAAAGGTTTAGGCGAGATGAATCCGCAGCAGCTTTGGGATACTACTATGGATCCGGAAAAACGCACTACCTTAAGAGTGGCATTAGAAGATGCAGTGGAAGCAGATAAGATATTTACAGTGCTGATGGGCGATCAAGTTGAGCCGCGCCGCGAATTTATTGAAAACTACGCACACCAAGTAAAGAATTTGGACGTCTAAAATGTATACACGCAACGAGAAAATAATCCCGATTTATATTGAAGAGGAAGTAAAGGATTCTTACCTTAATTACGCGATGAGCGTTATAGTCGGCCGCGCTTTGCCGGATGTGCGCGACGGCTTAAAGCCGGTGCACCGCAGGATCCTTTATGCGATGCAGGAATTGAACCTCGATCATTCTAAATCATATAAAAAATGCGCGCGTATCGTCGGCGAGGTCTTAGGTAAATATCATCCCCATGGAGATGTTGCAGTCTATGATACTCTAGTAAGAATGGCACAGGATTTTTCTCTGCGTTATCCTTTAGTGGATGGTCAGGGCAACTTTGGTTCAGTTGATGGCGATTCCGCGGCAGCAATGCGTTATACTGAGGCGCGCCTGGCAGCAGTTTCTGATGATATGCTGGCTGATATTGATAAAGATACGGTAAATTTTGGCCCGAACTTTGACGCTTCTCTGCAGGAGCCGTTATTATTGCCGGCAGCCCTGCCTAATTTATTAGTCAATGGCTCAAGCGGCATTGCCGTAGGTATGGCAACGAATATCCCGCCGCATAATTTAAATGAAATCGCTGATGCGATTATGCACCTGCTGGATAATCCTGAGGCAGATATAAAAGAGTTGATGCGTTTTGTTAAGGGGCCGGATTTTCCCACGGGCGGTGTAATTTGTGGCAAAACCGGGATTAAAGAAGCCTATACTACTGGTAGAGGCAAAATCACTGTTCGCGCCCGGGCTACAATCGAACATCAAAAGAATGGCAAAGATCTGATTGTGATTACGGAAATCCCTTATCAGGTGCAAAAAGCCGGCCTGATTGAAGCTATCGCCGGCCTTGTAGATGATAAGAAACTGGAAGGGATTTCTGATATCCGCGATGAGTCTGATAAAGACGGTATGCGTATTGTGGTGGAGCTCAAGCGCGATACTGAGCCGCAGATTATTTTAAACCAGCTATTTAAGCATACACAGCTGGAAGGGACATTTGGGATTATTATGCTGGCGCTGGTAGATAACCGGCCGCGTGTTTTGACTTTACGCCAGATGCTTGAGGCATATATCGCGCACCGCAAGGTGATTATTCGGCGCAGGACACAGTTTGAATTAGACAAGGCTTTAAAACGGGCGCATATTCTAGAGGGTTTAAAAATCGCCCTGAAATTTATCGACCGGATCATCAAGACGATTAAAACTTCCAAAAATACGCAGGACGCTAAAGAGCGGATGATGGAAGAATTCGAGTTGTCTGAAATTCAGGCGCAGGCAATTTTGGAAATGCAGCTGCAGCGCCTGACCGCGCTTGAGCGTGATAAAATTGATGCTGAATACCTGGAGCTTTTGAAGAAAATCGAGATTTGCCGGGCGATTTTAGCATCGGAGAAAAAGATCGAAGGGATTATTAAAGAAGAGTTGGAAAACCTGAAGAAAAAATACGCGGATCAGCGCCGCACGGATATCGTCGGAGAAGTGGAAGAATTAGAAATAGAAGATTTAATTGCCGAAGAAGATGTGGTTGTAACAATCAGCCACGGCGGATATATTAAGCGCCTGCCGGTGAGTGCTTACCGTAAACAAAAGCGCGGCGGCCGCGGGGCAACCGGAGCAGAAGTCAAAGACGAAGATTTTATCGAGCATCTTTTTGTTGCTTCGACAAAAGATTACCTGCTGATTTTTACAGATAAAGGACAGGTACATTGGTTGAAGGTTTATGAGATTCCGCAAGGTAGCCGTATTTCCAAAGGCAAGGCGATTGTTAATTTGGTACAGATGGAAGCAGGCTATAAAGTCAGCTCTACCGTACCGGTAAAAGAATTTTCTCCTGACAAATATTTAGTTATGGTAACTAAGTGCGGCGCAATTAAAAAAACCAAACTCGATGCTTACAGTAATCCGCGCAAAGGTGGGATTATCGGGATTACTTTAGACAAAGACGACGAGTTAATCGGAGTTGAACTTACTGATGGTAAACAAGAATTGTTGATTGGCACCCGGCAGGGTAAAGCAATCAGATTTTTAGAAGCAAAAGTACGCGATATGGGCAGGGGCGCGCGCGGCGTGCGCGGCATTTCTTTGGCTAAAAAAGACGAAGTAATTGCCATGGTCCTGGCGCAAAAAGATACAAACATATTGACTGTTACAGGGTTAGGTTTTGCCAAGCGTACGCCTATCGAAGAATACCGTTTAACCAGCCGCGGCGGGAAAGGCGTTATTAATATTAAAGTTACCAGCAAGAATGGCGAAGCAGTGAGTATGAAAACCGTCAGTGATAATGATGAACTAATGGTAATTACACAAAACGGGATGTTCTTGCGCTGTGCGATTAAAGATATACGCACTACCGGCAGGTCTGCGCAGGGCGTGCGGTTGATTAAATTACAAGATAAGGATCATGTTTCCTGCGTTGCACCTGTAATTGCCGACGCGGAAGAATAATATTACGTCCCCATCCCGTAAAATCTGCCTTCGGCAGATCACGGGATTGAGGATTAGTAAAATATCGTCCCCATCGTCTAGCCTGGTCTAGGACAAGAGCTTTTCAAGCTCTCGACACCGGTTCAAATCCGGTTGGGGACATTCTATCAGGTGCTTAAATGTGCGGGATAATCGGTTATGTAGGCGAAAGAGTTGCACAGCCCATTCTTTTGGATGGCCTGCAGCGTTTAGAATATCGAGGGTATGATTCCTGCGGCATCGTCACATACCTTGATCAGAAAAAATCCCTTTCCGTAAGAAAACTTCCCGGTAAAGTCAAAGATTTAGAAAAATTACTTAAAAGCAAACCGCTCTCCGGTAGCTGTGGTATTGGCCATTGCCGCTGGGCCACACACGGAGCCCCTAATCAGGCAAATGCCCATCCACATCTGGACTGTAAAAGCGAAATCGCTCTGGTGCATAATGGCATCATTGAAAACCATTCACAATTAAAAAAAGACTTAATTAGAGAAGGGCACGTTTTTTTAAGCCAGACTGATACCGAGGTAATCGTGCATTTAATAGAAAAGTTTTATCGCGGCGTTCCTCTGGAAGAAGCGGTAAAAAAAGCAGCGGCATTGCTCGATGGTTCATTTGCCATTGCGGTTATCTCTAAAAAAGAGCCGGGGAAATTAATCGGCGCGCGCAGGGGCAGCCCTCTGGTAATTGGCGTAGGCCGGGAAGAAAACTTTCTTGCTTCAGATATTCCTGCGCTGCTTGATTTTGCAAAAGATGCTATTTTTTTAGAAGATGATGAAATTGCGGTTTTAACCGGCCGCAACGCTAAAATTATCGATTTTTCAGGTAAGCCGGTGAAAAGGCAGCCTGTGCATATTACCTGGGATATTTCTCAGGCGCAAAAACAGGGCTACCCGCATTTTATGCTCAAAGAAATTAATGAGCAGCCCAAAGTTTTAGAAGATATTCTGGGGCAGAGGATAAAACAGGGCAGCCGGAGGATAGCGTTTGAAGAACTAAAAATCCCTCAGGCCAAGCTGGCGGCAGCGAAAAATATTATCATCGTTGCCTGCGGCACGGCATATCATGCCGGTTTATGCGGTAAGTATATTTTGGAAGAAGTTTGCCCGCTGCCTGTTTCTGTGGATGTCTCCAGCGAATTCCGCTACCGTAACCCATTAGTGAATAGAGGCGACCTGGTGATTTCGATCAGCCAGTCCGGTGAAACCGCGGATACTTTAGCTGCAGTCAGGGAGGCCAAGTTTAAAGGAGCAATTACTTTAACTATTTGTAATGTTTTAGGCTCGACGCTGGTGCGGGAATCCGACGGGGTAATTTATACACACGCCGGCCCGGAAATCGGAGTGGCATCTACCAAGGCTTTTACTGCGCAGCTGGCAGTGTTATACGTGTTTGCCCTGTATTTGGGGCAGTTGAAAAAAACTCTAGCCGTTGATAAGTTAAATAAGCTCTTGAATCAGCTTGCTGCAATTCCGCGGATGCAGGTAGATATCTTAAAGAAACAAAATGCTATTAAAGTCACTGCCCATAAGCACCATCATTTCGGTTCGTTCTTATTTTTAGGCAGGAATATCAATTATCCGATGGCTTTGGAAGGCGCTTTGAAGCTGAAAGAGATTTCCTATATTCCTGCCGAAGGTTATGCTGCCGGCGAGATGAAACATGGGCCGATTGCTTTAATTGATGAATACCGCGCAGTTGTCTGTATTGCTCCCGAATCAAAAGTTTATGAAAAAATGGTCTCCAATATTCAGGAGATACGCTCGCGCCGCGGAATTATTATTGCTATTGCCACAAGCGGCGATGAAAAAATTAAAGACCTGACCCACGAAGTTATTTATATCCCCAGGATGGAAGAATTTCTCTCTCCGCTGCTTACAGCCATTCCTTTACAGTTGTTGGCATATTATGTTGCGGTTAAGCGCGGCTGTGATGTGGACCAGCCACGTAATTTAGCCAAGTCAGTCACGGTTGAATAATCATGTTGTATATCGTTGCTACTCCAATAGGCAATCTTAAAGACATAACACTTCGTGCCTTAGAAGTTTTGAAATCCGTTGATTTGATTGCTTGTGAGGATACCCGCCATACCAATATCCTGCTTAGCCATTATGGCATTAAACGTCCTACTACCAGTTTTTATCAGCATAACCGTCTAACCAAAGCTCAGTATCTGCTTAAATTACTGCAGGGAGGCAAATCCGTAGCGTTAGTTTCTGATGCCGGCACACCGGGCATACTCGATCCCGGGTATAATATTATTAATTTAGCCATAGAGAACAATATTGAAATAACGGTTATCCCGGGCGCAGCTGCGTTTGTCAATGCTCTGGTGCTTTCCGGCAAGCCGGCGCATAAATTTATTTTCGAAGGTTTCCTGCCGAATAAGCCTGTTAGCCGGCGTAACCGGCTGAAAGAATTGGCACAACTAAAATATACGCTGATTTTTTATGAATCCTGCCACAGGATTTTGGCTGCCCTGGAAGATGTTGAAGCTATTTTTGGAGACAGGGAGATTGCCTGTTGCCGGGAGCTGACCAAAAAGTTCGAAGAGGTAATACGCGGAAGCGCAAAAGAAATTTCAGAAAAACTTAAATCCCAGAGGCCGCGCGGGGAATTTGTTGTAATAATATAAAGGCCGATCTTTAGCCCTATTCATTAATTGACATCATGCAGCCCTCTTTGTATAATAAACCTATCGCAATGAAAAGAATAGCGAAGTCACCCATTCAGAAGTTAAAATCCGTTGACGATGCCCCTGTAATTAGAAAATTCTCCGTATTTTTCTCTCTCATGTCTTTTTTCCCCTTTATTGTGCTTGCCATTTTGTTTTTTCTTTCTGTTTCAACCGGCACAATTAAGATCAGTTCTACGCTTTTTTTCTGGGCAGTGTTTTTAATCGGTATTTTCGCTTTAATCGGATTTATCAGTATGCGCCAGACTTTTATTAATTTAACCCGGGTCTCCAAAGATGCGCAAAATATACTGAAGGGCGATTTAACCCGGCGGATTCATATAAAAACAGGAGGAGATAACGAAGTAAACCAGCTGGCGCATTCATTTAATGAGATTGTGCGCCAATTAGAAGATAATATCAAGCAGCTGGAAAAATCCAGGAAGATAGTTCAGGATATCCTGCTGAAAATCGCCAGCGGTGTATCTTTTGCGGAAAATATCGATACTTTTCTTGAGTTGATTTTAAATACTACGGTGGATGCCCTGGGTGCGAAAACAGGGCTATTGCTGATGCTGGATACGGAAAAAAATGAATTGGTAGTAAGGTCAGCTTATAATCTTGACCCCGGGTATGAAAAAGGCAGGAGAATTCCCGTCGAGGAAGAAGTAGCCGGTTGGGTAATTAAACATAAAAAGCCTTTATTTATCCCGCGCCTGCATAAGGCTAGCACAACAGCTGCTTTTGAGCTTCCTTTGATTGCTGCGCCGCTGGTGTTCCATAATACGGTCTTGGGAGTAATTTTATTAAGCGGCAAAAAAGAGGGTAATAATTTCGAAGAAGACGAGCTGGCAATTCTCTCCAATATCTCCGCGCAGGTGGCTTTGGCATTAGAGAACGCACGCTTAAATGCCGATAATGAAAAGGCCTATTTTGAAACTATTTCTGCATTGGCCATGGCAGTAGAGGCGCGGGATGTTTACAGCCGCGGCCACTCTGATCGTATTGGTGAATACTCGGTAAAAATTGCCCGGGAGCTGCAATTGCCCGAGCAGCGCATTAAAGCAATTCAGGAGGCTGCCCAGTTGCATGATGTCGGAAAAATCGGCATCAGCGACGAGATATTGCTCAAGGCCGGCATGCTCAATGATACTGAGCGGCAAATTATAGAACAGCATCCGGTTATCGGCGAAGGCATTATTATTCCCTTGCACGGTTTTTCTCATTTGCGCGATGCTATCCGCCACCATCATGAGTGGCTGAACGGCCAGGGCTACCCGGATCATCTTAAAGGAGATCAGATATCACTGGAAGCAAAGATCTTGGCGGTAACAGATTGCTTCGACGCTATGACTACAGACCGGCCGTACCAAAAAGCCAAGGATTTTGCTCAGGCAAAAGAAGAATTGCTGCGGCATGTGGGTGAGCGCTATGAGAAGAAAGTTGTCGACGCCCTGATTAAAACCATGAATTTATAATATCTCCTTGACATCTTGTATCGGAAATGATATAGTTATTGTTAATATTAATAACCTTTAAGTTCAGCTCAGAGAGGCTGACAAGGGGAGAGAAGCAATGAAGGAGATTACCGAAACAATAGCCCAACTGTATAAAATAAACAGTTGGGTTTTTTTTGTCACTGAGGCACTGAGGAAAAAGTAAATGGCAGTAGATAATAATTATGTCCATAGTGATACAACTGATAAAATTATCGGTTTGGCAATTAAAGTCCATAAAGTTTTAGGGCCGGGTTTTACAGAAAAATTTTACGAAAAGGCTTTAATAAGTGAATTATCCGAAGCCAAAATTGATTATATCAGGCAGAAAGAGATTAAAGTTAAATATAATAATATACTTTTGGGTACACAGCGGATTGATTTAGTAATTGAAAATAAAATTATTGTAGAGTTAAAGATAGTATCCGAGATTAGTGAATCCAATATAGCGCAGATCATTTCATATTTAAGAGCAGCAAAGATAAAAATAGGGCTTATTTTGAATTTTGCTAAAAACAGATTAGAAATCAAACGAGTAGTTGTTTGATTCTCAGTGTTTCATAAGGTTTGTTCTCCAGGAAGGATTCAGTGCTTCAGTGAAAGAAAAAGCTAAAGTCCTAGATAAAGAAGCCTTAAATCGCAGTATTGTGCGCATTGCCCACGAAATATTAGAAAAAAATAAAGGCACCGAAGATTTATGCCTTGTGGGAATCAGGAACCGCGGTGCATATTTGGCAAAGCGGCTTGCCGAGCGCATTACAGAGATTGAAAAAGCAAAAGTTCCGGTGGGTGTTTTGGATATTACTTTATACCGTGATGACCTGACCTTGATTGCTCAGCAGCCGGTAGTGCATAAAACAGAAATAGATTTTGATATCAGCGAGAAAACCGTGGTGCTGGTTGATGATGTGCTTTATACCGGCAGGACTATCCGTGCGGCAATGGATGCTTTGATTGATTTAGGCAGGCCTAAATCCGTGCAGCTGGCAGTATTGATCGATAGGGGCCACCGGGAATTGCCCATTCGCGCGGACTATGCCGGGAAAAATATTCCCACAGCAAAAAATGAGACTATAGAAGTCAGGCTGTCTGAAGTAGACGGGGCGGACGAGGTAGTTATTATTGAGAAAGATGAATAAAGAAATAGCCTGGGTGCGTAAAGATCTCTTAGGATTGGAGGATTTGAGCCGGGAGGAAATTGAATTAATCCTGGCTACCGCCGAATCTTTTAAAGAAGTTTCCAGCCGCGAGATTAAAAAAGTGCCTGCCTTGCGTGGTAAAACTGTAGTGAACTTATTTTATGAGCCTTCCACGAGGACCCGGGTATCTTTTGAAGTAGCAGCTAAAAGATTATCTGCGGACGTAATCAATATCGCCACGGAAACCTCTAGCGTAAAAAAAGGCGAGACCCTGGTTGATACCGGCATGAATATTCAGGCGTTGAAAGCAGATATCATTGTCATGCGCCACAATTATTCCGGAGCAGCAGTAATGTTGGCGCGGCATTTGGATATCAGTGTAGTTAATGCCGGCGACGGCTGGCACGAGCATCCCACGCAAGCGCTCTTGGACATGTTTACTTTAAAGGAAAAATTGGGGAAAATTGAAGGATTAAATGTGAGCATCGTCGGAGATATTGCTCATTCGCGGGTTGCACGTTCTAATATCTGGGGTTTGACAAAGCTAGGCGCAAAAGTTACCGTATGTGCCCCAGAGATGCTAGTTCCTCCGGGAATTGAAAAGATGGGGGCGCGGGTGACTAATGATATTGAGGTTGCCTTGAAAAACGCCGACGCGGTAAATGTCCTACGCATGCAGTTTGAACGCGACGATGAAAATGCCTTTCCTCAACAATTAGAATATCTCAAAAATTTCGGGATTACTAGGGAAAGATTGTTTAAAGCAAAGAAAAATATTCTAGTCATGCATCCAGGGCCATTAAACCGCGGTATCGAAATATCCAGCGAAGTTGCAGACGGCGTCAACTCGGTAATTTTAGAACAGGTGACTAACGGTATTGCCGTGAGGATGGCAGTTTTATTCTTAGTGGCGCAAGGCAGAGATAAAAAAAATGAAACTCTTAATTAAATCCGGCCGCGTAATCGACCCGGCAAATAACATCGACAGCGTCTTAGACGTGCTTATAGAAAACGGTAAAGTTGCCTGCCTGCAAAAGGAAATTACCAGTAAAGCTGACAAAATAATTGATGCCAGCGCTAAAATCGTCATTCCCGGCATTGTAGATATGCATGTGCATTTACGAGAGCCCGGTAGGGAAGATAAAGAAACCGTTGCCAGCGGCACACAGGCGGCTTTAAAGGGCGGAGTAACTTCACTTTTAGCAATGCCTAATACCTGCCCGGCAATAGATTCTTCTGAGAATGCGGAGCTGTTAAAAGGCATTATTAAAAAAAGCGCACAGTGCAATGTTTTGATCAGTGCAGCGATTACGAAGTCGCGCCTGGGAAAAGAAATTACCGATATCGCCGGCTTAAAAAAATCCGGAGCGATTGCGATTACTGATGACGGTGCGTCAGTAGATGATGAAAAGATATTTTTAAAGGCACTGCAGAAAGCCGCCAAAGAGAAGATTTTAGTCATTGCGCATTGCGAGGATAAAGCCCTCTCTAAAAACGGCGTAGTAAATTTAGGGTTTATTTCCACAAAGCTTGGTTTACGCGGTATTTCCCGGGAATCAGAATACCTGCGTGTTGAGCGCGATATCGGGCTTGCGCAAAAGGCAAAGGCTGCAATCCATATTGCACATGTTAGTTGCAAAGAGTCCGTAGAAATAATTGCCAAGGCAAAGAAAAAAGGCATTACTGTAACTTGTGAAACTGCCCCTCATTATTTTACTCTTTCAGAGGAAGATGTTGTAGGATACGATACTAATATGAAAATAAATCCGCCCTTGAGGGCCAAAGAAGATCTGGCAGCTATCCGGGAAGGATTAAGAAGCGGCATTATTGATGCTATTGCTTCAGACCATGCACCACATACTGAAAACGAAAAAGATATTGAGTTTGACCGGGCAGAATTCGGTAAAATCGGCCTGGAATCCGGTTTGGCAGTGTGCGTCCAGGAATTAATTGGAAAACAAATACTGGATTGGCCGGAATTGGTTAGGAAAATATCGCTTAACCCCGCAAAAATCCTTGGGGTAGATAAAGGGCAATTGAGCGTTGGGCAGGATGCGGATATAATAATTATAGATCCAGCCCGAGAATTCATTCTGACGAAAGAAACCATTGTGTCCAAATCTAAAAATTCTCCTTTTTTAGGCAGAAAAGTTAAAGGCGTGGTAGAATATACAATCCTGAGCGGTAAAATTGTTTACGAGGAGGTATGTAAATAATGGAATTTATTGCTGATTTTCATATCCATTCCAAGTATTCGCGCGCTACAAGCAGGGATATGGATGTGCAGCATATTGCGGAGTGGGCAAAAATAAAAGGCATTCACCTGATGGCTACAGGGGATTTTACCCACCACCTCTGGCTGGAAGAGCTGAAAAATAATTTAGAGGATACCGGCAACGGTTTGTTTAAATACCGGGGGATAAACTTTATTTTAAGCGCGGAAATCAGCAGCATATATTCGAAGAAAAATAAAACTTACAGGATTCATAACCTAATTTATAGCCCATCGTTTAAAACTACGGATAAAATTAACGCCGCGCTTTCTAACTGCGGGAATTTAGCTTCTGACGGCCGGCCGATACTGGGGTTAGATGCCGCGGAATTAGCGCGGATTGTCTTTGATATCGACGAGAATTGTATGGTTATTCCTGCACATGCCTGGACCCCGTGGTTTTCTGTCTTTGGTTCGATGTCCGGATTTAACCGGATTGAAGACTGTTTTGAGGATCAGACCCCGAAAATATTTGCTTTGGAAACCGGCTTATCGAGCGATCCGGCAATGAATTGGAGAGTATCAGCCTTGGATAAATTCAGTTTAATCAGTAATTCAGACAGCCATTCGCCGGCTAAAATCGGCCGCGAGGCAAATATTTTTAACTGCGATTTAAATTACAGCACCATCAGAGAAGTGCTGAAAACAAAAGACAAGAAAAGATTTTTATCGACTATAGAATTTTTTCCGGAAGAAGGTAAATACCATTTTGACGGGCACCGCCTTTGTAATACGCGGCTTTCGCCGGAAGAAACTAAAAAGCTCCAAGGCAAATGCCCTGAATGCGGCAAACCGGTTACTGTGGGTGTAATGAACCGGGTAGATGTGTTGGCTGACCGGCCGCAAGGATATATGCCGTCCAACGCAGTTCCCTATAAAAACATGGTTCCTTTTGATGAGATTGTGGCTGAGGCAAAAGGCGTAGCTAAGACCGCAGTGTCAGTGGAAAGAGAATATCGTTCTTTAGTGGCAAAATTCGGCACAGAGTTTGATATTCTGCTGCGTGCCTCAGAAGAAGAATTATTAAAAGGGCTACCAGCTAGAATAGCAGAGGGGGTTTTGCGTGTACGTAAAGGCAAGGTTAAAATTGATCCGGGTTTTGATGGCGAATACGGCAAAATCTCGATTTTCGGGGATGAAGAAAAAGCAACACAAGGTGAAAAACAATTAAGCTTATTCTGATAATAATGCGCCTGTGGCCCAATGGATAGGGCATCAGCCTCCGAAGCTGTTGGTACAGGTTCGACTCCTGTCAGGCGCACCATAATAGTAGGGGACGTTTAAACGTCCCCTACTATGTGGATAAATATATGCGGGGGAAAAGTTATAACACTAATCGGATGTATAGCTGTTCTAGAAAAGTGGAGTATTTGACCCATAAATTAGGCAAAAAAATGGCAAAAGTGGAGCGGAGGAAGAAAATATGAAGGCAATTATAATGTTAGCTGATGGGAAGAGTTTTAGCGCTACAGCGCTAGGCGTAAAAGGTGAGGCTATTGGTGAGGTGATTCTCAATACCGCAGTAGTGGGCTATCAGGAGATGATGACAGATCCTGCAAATGCCGGGAAAATTTTGGTATTTACCTATCCCTTGATCGGAAATTATGGAGTTGCTCCTAAATTTAATGAATCAAAAAAAGTTTGGCTGGCGGGTTTGGTAATTAAAGAAAAAACACGGATTTATTCTAACTGGCAAGCAAAGGCAAGCTTCGATGATTTTGTCAAAGAGCAAGGATTGCTTTCGATAACAGGCGTAGATACGCGCACCTTGGCAGTTCACCTGAGACAGAAAGGCCAGATGTTAGGAATTATTTCTACAGAAAGTTTTGATCCCAAGGATTTGCTTTTAAAAATCGAACGCTTCCGTAAAAAACAACAAGAAAGTTTGTTAGCGCAGATTTCGGTAAATAAAATAACCCATCTGGGTAAGGCAAAGGCAAAGAAGAAAATTGCTGTTTTGGATTTAGGGATTACTCGAGGCATAGTAAAACAACTGGAAACTTTGGGCCTTTCTTTAATCCTCTTGCCGTATAATACCAGCGCTGAGGAGATTTTACGCTTGAAGCCAGACGGCCTGATTGTTTCCAACGGCCCGGAAGAAGATAGCGGCTTGGATGTAGTGGCAGAGAATTTAAAAAGGCTGATTAATAAACTGCCGATATTGGGTATATCGAGCGGGCATCAGGTTTTGGCTCGTGCTTTAGGAGCTAAATTAAGCAAATTAAAACTCGGGCACCGGGGAGTAAATTACCCTGTGCTTAGCAGGGCGGTTTATAAAGGTGAAATTACCGTTCAAAACCATTCTTGGGTGGTGGATATTGATTCGCTGAATAAGATTAAGGGTATTAAAGTTACTGGGTTTAACCTGAATGACCGTACCGTCGAGGAAATGGAAAGCAAAAAAATGAAGCTTCTCGGCGTGCAGTATTACTTAACCAGCCCGGGTTTTAATGAAGTCAACCCGGTATTGAAAAAATTTATTAAAATGCTTAATTAAGGAGAACACTTATGCCAAGGCGTAAAGACATTAAAAAAATTCTTATGATTGGATCAGGCCCGATTATTATCGGACAAGCCTGTGAATTTGATTATTCCGGCTCGCAGGCCTGCAAGGCGCTGCGCGAGGAAGGTTATTTTACGATATTGGTAAATTCTAACCCGGCAACAATCATGACTGATCCGGGCTTAGCAGATGTAACTTATATCGAGCCATTATCAGTACAAATGGTTACGGAAATTATCAAAAAAGAGAGGCCGGATGCAATTTTACCGACGCTGGGCGGCCAGACCGGGCTTAATCTGGCATTTTTCCTGATGAAGCAGGGAATTTTAAAAAAATACGGGGTTGAGTCAATCGGATCGTCGGTTGAAGCAATTTCCTGCGCAGAAGACCGTGAGCTTTTTAAAAAAGCAATGCAGGAAATCGGTGTGGATGTGCCTAAAAGCGGAATTGCGACTTCTGTAGAAGAAGGAATGAAAATAGGATTAGGTATCGGCTTTCCCTTAATTCTTCGGCCGGCATATTGTTTAGGCGGCTCAGGCAGCGCAACTGCTTATAACAAAGAAGAATTGGAGAAATTTCTTGCTAAGGGCCTGGAAACAAGCCCGGTGCATCAGATTTTAGTAGAGCAGTCGGTTTTAGGCTGGAAAGAAATTGAATTTGAGGTTATGCGTGACTGCGCTGACAATGTAATTATGATTACTTCCATGGAAAATGTGGATCCCATGGGTGTGCATACTGGTGATAGTGCAGTTGTCGCACCTGCCCAGACTTTAACCGCCGAAGAATATACAAACTTCGTTAATCTATCCAAAAAAATTATCCGCAGAATCGGGATTTCCGGCGGCGGGGCGAATATTCAGTTTGCGCAAAATCCCGATAATGGGCATATCGTGATTATCGAGGTTAATCCTCGGCTGAGCCGTTCTTCTGCCCTGGCTTCCAAAGCCACTGGTTTTCCTATTGCCCGCGTGGCAACAAAATTAGCAATAGGTTTTACCCTGCCGGAAGTAATGAATCAGATTACCGGCAAAACTACTTCTTTCTTTGAGCCAACAGTTGATTATTGCGTATTTAAAATCTGCAGATTTACTTTTGAGAAATTCCCCCGCGCTGAGCGGGTTTTGAACACTTCCATGAAAGCAGTGGGCGAAGCAATGTCCATCGGCAGGAACTTTAAGGAGGCTTTGCAAAAAGGCATCCGCTCTATTGAGATTTCCCGCTTTGGTTTTGGCGCAGACGGCAAAGATAAAATTACCGACGAGATGCTGGTAAAACCGGAAAACGGGCTGCTGAAAGTAATTAAAGATAAAATCCGTGTTCCCAATGATGAAAGATTTTTTTATATCCGTTACGCCCTGAAAGCAGGCCTGTCGATAGATGAGATTTATGAACTAACACATATTGACAGGTGGTTTATTGACAATATGAAACAATTAGTTGAGATGGAAGAAGAGATTAAAAAATTCAGGAGCCATAAGCCGGAGGATGAAGTAAAAGTCCCTTATGAGTTGTTGCTTGAGGCGAAAAAAGACGGCTTCTCCGATAGGCAGTTGGGTTTTTTATTGAATTCCAAGGAGGATAAAGTGCGGGAAGCGCGCAAGAAACAGAATTTATTAGCGACTTATAAATTAGTTGATACCTGCGCAGGCGAGTTTAATGCCAAGCAGCCGTATTACTACTCTACTTATGAAACTAATGACGAGGCAAGGCCGAGTAAAAATAAAAAAGTAGTTATTTTAGGCGGCGGGCCTAACCGCATAGGACAGGGCATTGAGTTTGATTATTGTTGTTGCCATGCAGCATATGCTTTGAAAGAAGAAGGTATTGATAGCGTTATGGTAAATTGCAACCCGGAAACGGTTTCTACCGACTATGATACTTCGGACAGGCTGTATTTTGAGCCGCTGACCTTTGAAGATATTATGAATATCATCGAACAGGAAAAGCCGATGGGAGTAATTGTGCAGTTTGGGGGACAAACTCCTCTGAATTTAGCGGTTTCTTTGCGTAAGGCAGGAGTAAATATTCTCGGCACCAGCGCCGAGAGTATTGATATTGCCGAAGACAGAAAGCGCTTTAAACAGATGTTGCACAAGCTGGATTTATTACAGCCGGAGAACGGCACTGCTTTTAATTTTACTGAAGCCCGGGAAGTAGCAAGAAAAATCGGTTATCCGGTCTTGGTGCGTCCATCATATGTTTTGGGCGGCCGGGCAATGGAAATTGTTTATGATGAAGAAAAACTCGAAGGTTTTATCAAAGAAGCAGCAGAGGTTTCCGGAGAGCACCCGGTGTTAATTGATAAATTCCTTGAGGATGCGATTGAAGTGGATGTGGATTTAATCGGCGACGGCGAAACCTTTGTTATCGGCGGGATCATGGAGCACATCGAAGAAGCAGGGATTCATTCTGGTGACTCAGCGATGTCTTTACCAACATACACCTTATCAAAGGATATACTGGAGAAAGTTAGAGAGGCTAGTTATAAGATGGCTAAAGAATTAAATGTTTTAGGCCTGATGAATGTACAGTATGCTGTTAAGGATGAGAAAGTTTATGTTTTAGAGGTTAATCCCCGGGCAAGCCGCACCGTGCCTTTTGTTTCCAAGGTAGTAGGTGTTCCTTTAGCGAAATTAGCCACTAAAATTATGCTGGGAGAAAAACTGAAAAACCTGAAATTTACCCAGGAGATTATTCCGAAACATGTTGCAGTTAAAGAATCGGTATTTCCTTTTAATCGTTTCCCGGGAGTGGATGTAATCTTAGGCCCGGAAATGAAATCTACCGGCGAAGTCATGGGCATTGACCGTGATTTTGGCCTGGCATATATAAAAAGCCAGCTTGCTGCCGGGCAAAACATTCCGTCTAAGGGAAATGTGTTTATTTCTGTGCGGGATAAAGATAAGCGGGCGATAGTTTTTGTGGCTAAGAAATTACAGGATCTGGGATTTCATATTTATGCTACCAGCGGCACAGCAGCAGCATTGGAAACGAGCGGGATTACGGTTAAAATTCTTCCCAAAATAGCCGAAGGCAGGCCTAACGTCTTGGATTTGATGAAAGACGGAAAAATCCAGCTGGTAATCAATACCCCGACAGGGAGAATTCCGCGGCAGGATGAAATTAAAATCCGCTCACAGGTAATCCTTTACGGTATACCTTATACCACGACGATTTCCGGTGCCCAGGCCACTGTTAATGGCATGGAAGCGATGCTGAAAAAAGGGCTGGGAGTTAAATCACTGCAGGAATATCATAAGAAAGCAAAAACCAAGAGGTAGACATGGAAAAACTGTTGATAAAAACTACAAAAAGATCGGAACTGGTGGATATTACCAATCAGATACGTGAAGTGGTATCTAAAAGTGGAATTAAAGATGGCATCTGTTATGTTTTTTGTCCGCATACTACCGCAGGCCTGACGATTAATGAAAATGCCGATCCTGCAGTAAAGCGCGATATTATTAAGGCCTTGAGCAAGCTTGTCCCGGAAGGCGCGGATTATACGCACAGCGAAGGTAATGCCGACAGCCATATTAAATCCGGAGTATTCGGCATATCCCTGAATATTTTTATCGAAGGGGGCCAGCTTCTCTTCGGTACATGGCAGGGGGTATATTTTTGCGAATGGGATGGGCCGCGTAACCGTGAAGTTTGGGTGAAAATTATCGGAGAGAAAAATTAATGCCGGAGTTGCCGGAAGTTGAGACCGTTAAAAGAGGATTAGTTAAACACATCTTAGGTAAAAAGATTGTTGATGTAGTGATAAATAATCCTAAAGTGATCCGCGAGCCGAAAAAAGAGCTTTTTGTTAAAGGGCTTACCAATGAAACAATAAAAAATGTCTTACGTAAAGGCAAGCTTTTGATTCTGGAACTCGCCTCAGGCAGAGCTTTAGCCATACATCTAAAGATGACCGGACAACTGGTGCTTCGAATGCCGCCTAGCACCAGCCCTGAGCGAGCGAAGCGAGCCGAAAGGCTTGTATATCCGGGAAATGCCCGTTTAAGCCGGGTAAGCTTTAAGCTTTCCGACGGTAAAATCCTTGATTTTAATGACCAGAGGTTGTTTGCGGAATTACGGTTGGTTGATGATTGGAAGAAATTAAAATTTATTCAGGGGCTGGGGCCTGAGCCGTTTGATTTAACTTTAGAGCGTTTCAGCGGAATGCTGGCGCTAAAAAAAACCAAAATCAAGCCCTTGTTGCTGGATCAGGCGTTTATTGCCGGAATAGGTAACCTTTACGCGGCAGAAGTTTTATTCAGGGCGAAAATTAATCCGCTGCGGCCAGCTTCGTCTTTATCAGCTAAAGAAAAGGCCGCCTTATTTAAGGAAATAAAAGATACGCTTTCTGAGGCGATACATTATAAAGGCTCTTCTGTGGATCAATATGTGCAGTTAAGCGGAGAAGCCGGCAGTTATGCAAAATACCATAAGGTTTACGGCCGTGAAGGCAAGCCTTGTTTGGTTTGTAAGACTTTGATTAAAAGGATTGCTTTAGGGGGCCGGGGTACATATTTCTGCCCACATTGTCAAAGATGAAAAAAAGAATAAAAATACAGGGTTTATTAATGGCTGCAGGTTTTGCGGTGATAGCTATTTTTTACCGCCATATTCTTCCGGCACACGGGCAGGGCTTAGCATGGGAGATTCTGGGGTTAGGCATGGTGCTTCTGGGGTATTTATTACGGATTTCTGCAAGAGGAGTGAAAGCAGAATTAAATCCCGACGGTAAAACTCTTGTGGTAAAAGGCCCTTATGCTTTGACCCGTAACCCGATGTATCTGGGCACTTTGCTCATCGGGATAGGTTTTATTATGGCACTTTTAAGATGGTGGGTGAGTGCTATTTTCCTGATAATTTATTTGGTAATATATATTCCTCAGATCAGGAAGGAAGAAGTTAAGCTGATGATTTTTTTTAAAGGCGTGTTTATTGATTATTGCAACCAGACCCCGAGGTTTTTTCCGAAGATAAAAAAGTTATTAGCAACAAACCCCGGGGATTATCTTGCTTTTAAATTATCGTGGCTCAAGAAAGAACTTCCTTCGTTAGCAATGACCCTTGTTTTAATCATCGGGATAAAAATTTTGATACACCTGTATCTTTAGACTATGATAAAAAAAGTTTTACAGAGTAACTTTAAAATCTTAGCCAATAAAAAAATCGGCAGGGATTATTTTAAGCTTACTTTTGTATCGCCAGAAATTAGTGCTGCGGCTTGCCCGGGGCAATTTGTGGAAGTAAGGGTTCCTGATTGCGACGGCCTGCTTCTGCGCCGGCCTATAGGCGTGCATTCTGTTAGCAGCAAGAGTTGTAATATTTTGGTGGAAATAGTCGGGCCGGCAACAAGAGCATTGTCTCATAAAGCAGCCGGGGAATATCTGGATATAATCGGCCCGCTGGGGAATGGATTCAGCTTTCAGCTTTCAGCTATCCCCGCCGCAGGCGGGTCCGCCTTCGGCGGAAGCTTTCAGCCAATTATTGTGGCAGGGGGGATGGGAGTTGCGCCGCTGTATTTTTTGGCAGAGCGGATTAAACAGCAAAAACCTTTGGTTTTAATCGGCGCAAGAACAAAAAGTCAGATTCTCTGCGAAAAAGAATTTAAAAAATTAGGCTGTAGTGTTAAAATAGTTACTGATGACGGCTCGTGTGGTTCCAGGGGCAGGGTAACAGATTTATTGAAAAAGATTTTATCCGAAAACTCAGGGCTCAAAGCCCAAAGCTATATTTATGCTTGCGGGCCAAAGCCGATGTTGAAGGCTGTTAGCAGGATTTCTCAAGATCATGGTATTCCGGCACAAATTTCTCTTGAGGAGCATATGAGTTGTGGTATCGGCGCTTGCTTAGGCTGTGTTGTGAAAACCACAACAGGTTTTCAGCGTGTTTGTAAAGAAGGCCCGGTGTTTAACAGCAGAGAGATAATTTGGGAGGGCTTATGAGTTCATTGCTGTTTATTTTATTGGGTTTGGTGGCAGGAGTTTTCGGAGGGGCTTTTGGTATAGGTGGTGCTTCAGTAATTATCCCGGCGTTGGTATATTTAGCCGGTTTTACGCAACTCCAGGCACAGGGGACGATTTTGGCGGCAATGGTTCCGCCAATCGGGCTTTTGGCTGCGCTGCGTTATTGGCAGTCAGGTAACGTAAACATATCGGTAGCCGCATTAATATGCGTGGGATTTTTTCTGGGAGGATATATTGGAGCAGGCCTGGTGCAGAATATTCCGGAGCAGGTGTTAAAAAAAGCATTCGGCGTTTTTCTGCTGCTTATTTCTTTAAAAATGATTTTAGGTAAATAGAATGCAAAACAAGCTTTCTGTTAATATTGGAAAATTAAAACTCAAAAACCCGGTAATGGTTGCCTCAGGCACCTTTGGTTATGCCGAAGAGTTCAAGGATTTTATTGATTTAAAACAACTTGGGGCGATTGTTACGAAAACAATCACATTGAAGCCGCGGCAGGGAAATCCTAGTCCGCGCACCTGCGAAACTCCCTCAGGCATGCTGAATTCCATCGGCTTGGAAAATCCGGGAATGGAAGGATTTATTAAAGAAAAACTTCCGGCTTTGCAAAAAATCGGCGTACCTTTGATCATCAGCATATCGTCGGAAGATAATCCTCAGGAGCTTGTTATTTTAGCCAGGCAGCTGGATAAAATTAAAACAGTAGCTGCAGTGGAACTGAATATTTCCTGCCCAAATTTGCAGAAAACCAAATTAATTTCTCAAGATGCGCATTCTACCTACGAGGTGGTAAAGGAAGTGCGTAAGGTTACACATAAAATAATTATTACCAAGTTGTCTCCGAATGTTGCTTGTATTGCTGATATAGCGCAGGCAGCAGAAAGCGCAGGAAGCGATGCGGTTTCGTTAATTAATACATTACCCGGCCTATGCATCGATGTAGAAAAAAGAATGCCTAAGCTTGCCTGCGTTACCGGTGGTTTGAGTGGCCCGGCAGTGCGGCCAGTAGCTGTGCGCATGGTCTGGGAAGTTTTTCAGAAAGTAAAAATTCCTATTATCGGAATGGGCGGGATAATGAATACCTGTGATGCTTTGGAATTTATGCTTGCCGGAGCAACAGCTGTGAGTATCGGCACAGCTAATTTTGTCAATCCCCGGACAGCTATTGAAATAATCAGTGGCCTCAAGAAGTATTGCCAAGAACATAATATAGATTCAATAAAAAAATTAACCGGGTCATTAAAATGTCAGAATTAAAAGATAAATTAATTGTAGCTTTGGACGTGGATACATTAGAAAAAGCAAAGAAAATCGTAGATGTCCTTGGCGATAAGGTTAAATTTTATAAAATTGGCAGCCAGTTATTTACTTCTTGCGGCCAAGATGCTATAAAAATGATTGGAGAAAAAGGTGGCCGGGTATTTTTAGATCTAAAATTTTATGATATTCCAAAAACTGTATATAGTGCCGTAGCCTCGGGTACTGCGAGTACTATAGCATTACATTCAATTCTGTCCGGATCAGGCGAAATAAAGATTAAAGAGCAGGTGAAAAAAGCGACAGCTTTTCCGGTTTTTATGATGACAGTCCATATTCAAGGCGGGACAGAAATGCTTAAACAAGCAGTAGAAGGAGCAACCGTAAAAGCTAGAGAGTTAAATATTGATAGACCTTTTATTATCGGTGTTACGGTCTTGACCAGTAGGCTAGCTACAGAAGAAGAAGTTTTAGAATCGGCGAGAAATGCGAAAGAAGCTGGCCTTGATGGTGTAGTATGTTCAGCCTACGAAGCTAAAAAAATAAGAACAGAATTTGGTAAAGATTTTATCATTGTGACTCCTGGGATAAGACCTAAGGGAGTAGCTGTGGATGACCAGAAGAGGGTTGCGACAGCAAAAGAGGCGATTGAAGCAGGAGCTACCTATATAGTCGTAGGTAGGCCGATATTGGAGGCAAAGGATCCGCTAAAAGCAGTTGCGGGGTTATTAATGGAAACACACTAATTGTCATTGCGACTGCGAGGCGAAGCCGAAGCAGGAAGCAATCTCAAAAACAGGATTGCTTCGGTCGCTGTGCTCCCTCGCAATGACAGACGGGAGATTGTCATGACAGAAGAGATTAAAAATTTAATCGAAAAAATCAATCAGGAAGGTGTTGTAGCAGCCCAAGAAAAAGCCAGGCAGATTGAAAACGAAGCGCTGAAAAAGACATGTAATATTATCGAACAGGCAAAACAGGAAGCAGAAATTATAATTTCTTCAGCCAAGGAAAAAAGCGAACGGGCAAAGACAAAAGAAAACGCTTTGCTGGCGCAGGCAGCGCGTGACGTCCTGCTCTCTTTAAAAAAAGAGATTAATGTTATGCTCGATAAAATTATTCTTTCTGATGTGCACCGCGGGCTTGATCACGGCGTGTTATCGGATATCTTAAGCAAGATGGTTTCTAGTTCTTTCGAAAAAGGCAAACAAAATATTATTATCAGTTTAAAAAAAGAAGACCTGCACGTTTTAGAGAAAGAATTCCTGCCCAAATTAAAAGAAGAGACACGGCAGGGCGTGACTTTAAAATCATCCGAAGAAATCCGCGGTGGCTTTACCATCAGCTATGACGGTGGAAAATCAGAATATGATTTTACAGATAAAGCGCTGGCAGAATATATCGGC
This sequence comes from Candidatus Omnitrophota bacterium, assembly GCA_025453445.1. GTDB lineage: Bacteria > Omnitrophota > Gorgyraeia > Gygaellales > Profunditerraquicolaceae > JALOQJ01. Next base: position 22,677 of record JALOQJ010000001.1, on the reverse strand, counting down.
ACTTGCCTTAAGCCGGAATTAAATCAGAGGTTAACAGAGATAGTTTAAATGGGGTCATTTTACGTTTATCTTATTTCCAGCCTGCCGGTTTTGCATTTCGGGATGAAACCGCCATTTTCTTTCGAGCGTTTTTTGGAACTCTGTAAAGAATTTGTCCCTGAAGAAGACAGTCAAATATTAAAAAATCTTCCGGCGGCAACTGATTATGATTTAATAGTTTCAGAATATCCATTAGTGAAACAATGGGTTGCCATGGATACGGCATTACGCAATGAACTGGTAAAGATTCGTTCCAGCCGTAAGCATATTGATGCTGCGAAATATTTACGTGGCGACGGATACCTGGATGCTGCTTTAGCGCAGGCAGCTTCAGCAGCGCAGAGGAGTCCATCGCCGCTTGAAGCAGAAAAGATTTTAGACCATGAGCGCTGGCGCTTACTGGATGAGCTGGCAGTGGGTAATTTTTTTAACCTCCAGCAACTGATTACCTACGCCTATAAGTTGAAGATTTTAGCGCACTGGGAAAAAATACAGGCTGCAGATAAAAATACTTTAATGGAAAATACACTTTCTAACATTTAAGAGGGATCTTATGCAGACACAGAGAAAAGGCAGAATCGCAAAAATTAATGCCAATATGGTTACTACAGAATTTGATACTTTTGTAGTGCAGAACGAAGTGGCTTATGTTGTGCACGGCGAGCAGAAATTAAAATCAGAAGTAATCCGGATTAAGGGAAACCTCGCCGAAATGCAGGTTTATGAAAATACAAGCGGTTTGAAGATTAACGATGAAGTTGAATTCAGCGGAGAGCTGCTTTCCGTGGAGCTTGGCCCCGGGCTGTTAGGCCAGATTTTCGATGGATTACAGAATCCGCTTCCTTTATTAGCGGAGAAAACAGGATTTTTCTTAAAGCGCGGGCTGTACCTTGATCCGCTTGTTGCCGACGAACAATGGGATTTTACTCCCTGCGTCAGCCCGGGAGATAAGTTGCGGCCGGGAGAAAAAATAGGGGTGGTGCCGGAAAAAATCTTTCAACACAGGATTATGACTCCTTTTGGTATGCAGGGAATTTCTGAAGTGCTGGAAATTGTCCCTGCCGGACGGTATAATCTAAAATCGCCGGTTGCTAAAATTAAAGATGCTGACGGGAAAATCCATCCGGTTTATTTAAGCCAGTATTGGCCGGTAAAAATCCCAATTAAAGCCTACAAAGAAAAACTTCAGCCCGACGAGCCGCTGGTAACTAAAATGCGTTTAATTGATTCGCTGTTTCCTGTGGCTAAGGGCGGTACGTATTGTATCCCCGGGCCTTTTGGCGCAGGTAAAACCGTTTTACAACAGCTTACCAGCCGCCACGCAGAAGTGGATGTTGTGGTAATTGCTGCCTGCGGTGAGCGCGCAGGGGAAGTTGTGGAAACTTTAAAAACATTTCCTGAATTAATTGACCCGCGCACTGCACGGCCTTTGATGGATCGCACGGTAATTATCTGTAATACCAGTTCTATGCCGGTTGCTGCAAGGGAGTCCAGTGTCTACACTGCTGTAACTATTGCTGAATATTACCGCCAAATGGGGCTGAATGTTTTACTTTTAGCAGATTCAACTTCGCGCTGGGCACAGGCAATGCGCGAAATGTCCGGCAGGCTGGAAGAAATTCCCGGGGAAGAAGCATTCCCAGCATATTTAGAGTCGCGTATCGCTTCGTTCTATGAACGGGCGGGTTTAGTAAAATTATATGACAACAGCCTCGGATCAGTTACTATCGGAGGGGCAGTCAGCCCTGCCGGAGGGAACTTTGAAGAACCAGTAACTCAGGCAACTTTAAAAGTCGTGGGCGCATTTCACGGGCTTTCCCGCGAACGTTCAGATGCAAGGCGCTATCCGGCAATTGATCCATTGCTGAGTTGGAGCAAATACAGGAGTTTTATTGACGAGAAGCAAAAAGAAGCAGGGCATAATATTTTGCGCAAAAGTTTTGATGTCGCTCAAATGATGAAAGTTATAGGTGAGGAAGGTACGTCGCTTGAGGATTATATTGATTACCTGAAGGGTGAATTTTTTGATTTTGTATATTTGCAGCAGAATGCTTTTGATCCGGTGGATGAAGCTACTCCTAAAGAAAGGCAGATTTATGTCTTTAATTTTATCTACCAGATATTAGAGACGGATTTTTCTTTTACTTCCAAAGACGAAGCCTTGCATTATTTTCAACAGTTAAGGCAGCTTTTTAAAGGATGGAATTCCAATGCGTATTTAAGCGCGGAGTTTAAAAATAACGAAGCGGAAATCCGCGCGCTGATAAAAGAAAAAGTAGCAGCTAAAATTTAAAAGGAAGACAATGCAGAAAGTATACACTAATATTATTCAGATTTCCGGGGACGTAATTACTGTAGAAGCAGAAGGCGTAGGGTATTCTGATATTGCTCAAGTGTCCACAAGATTCGGCATTTCCCTGGCGCAAGTTATCCGTATCGACGGGAAAAAAGTATATTTACAGGTTTTTTCCGGAAGCCGCGGGGTTTCTACAGGAGATAAGGTGAAATTTTTTGGCCATGCCATGCGCGTAGCTTCAGGGCATGATTTATTGGGCCGCATTTTTAACGGCAGCGGCACACCCTTGGATAACGGCCCTCAATTATCAGATAATCTTATTGATATCGGCACTCCGCCGGTGAATCCGGTGAAAAGAGTTATCCCGCGTAGGATGATCCGCACCGGTATTCCGATGATCGATGTTTTTAACAGCCTGGTCGAGTCGCAGAAATTACCGATATTTTCTATTCCCGGAGAGCCTTATAATGAATTATTGGCGCGGATTGCTATTCAATCTGAAGTGGATATTATTATTTTAGGCGGGCTGGGCCTGAAATACGACGATTACCTCTTTTTCAGGAATACCCTGCAGCAACACGGCGCTCTTTCCCGCTCGATTATGTTTGTGCATACTGCAGCAGATCCAATTGTAGAATGCCTGCTTGTGCCTGATATCAGCCTGGCAGTGGCAGAAGCTTTTGCTTTAGAAGGCAAGCGAGTTTTGGTTCTACTGACAGATATGACCAATTTCTGCGATTCCTTAAAAGAAATTGCTATCACCATGGAGCAGATTCCTTCTAACCGCGGTTATCCCGGAGATTTATACAGCCAATTGGCAGCGCGTTATGAAAAAGCAGTTGATTTTGATAATGCCGGATCAATTACTATCTTGGCAGTGACTACTATGCCCGGTGATGATGTGACACATCCAGTGCCGGATAATACCGGCTACATTACTGAAGGCCAGTTTTATTTGAAGAACGCAGTGATTGAGCCATTTGGGTCATTAAGCCGGCTAAAGCAGCAGGTAAATGGTAAAACCCGCGATGACCACAGGACGATTATGGATACAATGATTCAGCTCTTTGCCAGTTATCGCCAGGCGCTGGAAAAGCGGGCAATGGGTTTTCAGATGAGCAGCTGGGATAATAAACTGCTGCGCTACGGAAAAATTTTTGAAGAGAAAATGATGTCATTAAAAGTAAATATTCCCCTCGAGAAAGCCCTTGATGAGGGGTGGCGGATTATGGCAGAGTGTTTCTCTCCTGAGGAAACCGGAATTAAGAAGTCGATGATTGAGAAATATTGGCCGAATAGGCAATAATAAATTATACACAGAGGTGGGGCGGGTTTAAACCCGCCCCACAGATGTTAATATGGCGAGAATAAAATTAACTAAAGGTGAACTGAAACGGCAGCGGGATGACTTAAAACAATATGAGCGGTACTTGCCGACCTTGCAGTTAAAAAAACAACAATTGCAACTGGAGATTCTGCAGCAATACCATTTTTTAGAGGAAAGGCAAAAAGATATTAGTGCTAAAAAGGCCGCACTCGTGGCATGGGCAGGGTTGTTCAGCGGCGAGCAAGCGTTTTTATCTGGCCTGCTGAAAGTTAAAAAGGTAATGGCTACAGAGAAAAATGTTGCCGGAGTGGATATTCCGGTTTTTCAGTCAATAGATTTTGAAGTTGCTGAATACGACTTGTTTTTAACGCCGCTTTGGGTAGATGCGGCCATAGAGGCCTTAAAAGGAATCGGTGCTTTAAGGCAGGAAATTAATTTGATAGAGCAGGGCATAGTTATTCTGAAGGCAGAATTGCGCATTACTACGCAACGGGTCAATCTTTTTGAAAAAGTTAAGATCCCCGAGGCGACAGAAGCAATCCGGAGGATTAAAATTTATATCGGCGATCAGATGAGCAATGCCGTCGGACGCAGCAAAATTGCCAAAAATAAGATTGAAGCGGATATGCTAGAGGTGGCAATATGATTGTCCCGATGAAAAAAGCAACGGTAATTATCCAGCAGAAAGACAGCTGGAGCGCATTGGATGAGTTACGCGCTTTAGGTTTTTTACATATCGAACATCAAAATCCGGCACAGAGCCAGGATATAAATGTCCTGCGGGATAATTTAACCCTTTTGGATAATTGCCTGGCAATTATTTCTCAGGCTGCAGAAAATAAAAAAAAGGCCATGCAGGAGCCGGAAATTCCCGATGGATGGAAACTAAAGGCCCGGCACATTATTGATTTGGCGAAAAGGCGCGATCAACTAGAATCCTTTGCCCGGAATCTCCGGCAGCAAATCAGCGATTGGGAGGCTTGGGGGGATTTTTCGCCTGAAAAAATACTCCAGTTGGCAGAAAAAGGCGTATACCTTAGGTTATATCATGTACCTTTGCGCCAAATAAAAGATTTTCCGCAAGGAGTTTTTGTAAGCCCGCTTTTCACGCGCTCAGGATTCGGCTATTGCGTAGTTGTTTCGCTTGCTAAATTTGATTGCCCGTTCAAAGAAATAGTATTGCCTAAACAAGGCCTCTTAGCAATGCGCTTGAGGCTTGTGGAGGAAGAAAGAGTTATCAAAGAATTGGGGTATGATATTGACCGTAATTTACGTTTGGCCGCGGCGTTTCTCAGAGAACGGAAAAGATTGGAGAAAGAAATCGAATTCCTGCAAGCGATTGCCGGTATGGGCAGCACAGGTACGCTTTCCTATGTAACCGGCTATATTCCGTTTGATGCTGTTGATAAATTATTCTCTCAGGCTAAGATTAAACAATGGGGTATTGTAATCAGTGAGCCTTCCGACGATGAGGATGTGCCTGTTTTGTTGCGTAGCGGCCGTTTTTTCCGGTTGATGCAACCGGTTTTTAAGCTGTTGGAGATTGTTCCCGGTTATCATGAATTGGATATCAGTCCGGTATTTTTAATATTCTTAAGCCTTTTTTTCGGTATGTTAATCGGTGATGCCGGTTATGGCGCAGTGTATTTTATTCTCACCTTTTGGTTGCATAAAAAATTAGGCAAAAAAATCCGCGATAAGTCAGCATTTTTTCTCTTTTATCTCTTAAGTTTTTGCGCTATTATATGGGGGTTGTTGACCGGAACATTTTTCGGGCAAGCTTGGCTGATGCATTCAGGTTTAAAGCCGCTCCTGCCGGGTTTAAACAATGCTCAAATCGCCCAGCGTTTTTGTTTTTTTCTCGGGGCGCTGCAATTAACCATTGCACATTCCTGGCGCATCGCAGTTAAATTACCTTCCTTGACCGCGTTGGCAGATTTTGGCTGGATTGGGGTACTTTGGACAGCATTTTTTCTGGCGAATACGCTGATTTTAGGCGATATCTTCCCGGGTTTCGGAATATTGATGGTGAGTATTAGTATCGCCTTAGTAGTTCTATTTAGTAATCCGCAAAAAAATATTTTGAAATGTATCGGCAGCGGCTTAGGAACAGTAGCTCTGAGCCTAATGAACAATTTTACCGACGTAGTTTCTTACGTGCGCCTTTTTGCCGTAGGCTTGGCAGGTGTGGCGATCGCCGATACATTCAATGCCATGGCAGGCAATGTTGGGAGGGGAAGTTTTTTCGCTTTGATTTTAAGCGCGATTATAATTATAATGGGCCATGCTTTGAACCTTGTCCTTGGCCCGATGTCTGTAATAGTACACGGTATTAGGCTTAATGTTTTGGAATTCAGCGGCCATGCCAGCGTGTCTTGGAGTGGAAGGCCTTATCAGCCGTTGAAAAAAGATTAAGGAGGAATAGTATGTTGGATCAATTAAAGGATTTAGGGGCAATTATGGCGATGGCGCTTTCTGCAGTAGGTTCAGGCGCGGGTGCCGGTGTGGCAGGAATGGCTGCTATTGGCGCATGGAAGAAAAATTTTATTCAAAACAAGCCGGCCTCTTTTATGTTAGTGGCTTTTGTCGGTGCACCGTTGACTCAGACGGTTTACGGAATGATTGTTATGAACCGGATGATGGAAATCGTCAACAAAGGCTTATATTTATGGGGAATCGGCGCTTTTGCCGGTTTAGCTATGGGGATATCCGCTTATTGGCAGGGCAAGGCTGCTGCCTGTGCCTGCGATGCTATGGGTGAAACCGGGAAAGGTTTTGGTAACTATATAGTTGTTATCGGTATTATTGAAACCGTAGCACTTTTTGTGATGGCGTTTACCCTAGGGTTGTTGGGAAAGTTTTAATTTTTCGGGCGGTTAGTTCAGCTGGTTAGAACGTCTGATTTACATTCAGAAGGTCAGGGGTTCAAGTCCTCTACCGCCCACCATAAATATCTGTTGCAAAAGGCAGGAATTTAGTCTACAATTAGCACCTTATGTTTGGGGTCGTGGTGTAGCCCGGTCTAACACGTCGCCCTGTCACGGCGAAGATCGCGAGTTCAAATCTCGTCGGCCCCGTTAATTTCCCGCTATTTTATGGTCAGAAATTAACTCCGAGCCTACGATTATTTGTAGGGTAGAGGCGAGGAGCAAGCGTATATCGTAAAGGGACGGTTCTTTTGAGCCGTCCCTCTTTATTTCGCCTTGTATTTTAGCTGCCAGCGTGTTATCATAATTATTATAATAATAAGGAGGAAATACGCATGATTACCATTGAAGATTTCAGAAAAATAGAGCTTAAAGTTGCTGTAATCAAAGAAGTTATAGAACATCCTAATGCTGATAAGTTATATATTGTGACAGTTGACTTAGGTGATAAAACCAAGCAATTAGTTGCAGGAATCAGGCTTGCTTATCAGAAAGAAGAATTAATCGGCAAGCAGGTGATTGTAGTGGATAATTTGGAGCCGGCAACTTTGCGCGGAGTGGAAAGTCAGGGTATGCTTTTGGCGGCATCTGATGAAACAGGGCTTGCGATTATCAGCCCGTTAAGGGAAATAAAACCTGGGAGCATTGTGAAGTGATCAAGCAGTTTGTTGCAGAGAGTGCTTGTTTGGAATGCCGTGGCTGCTGCCGATTCCAAAAACAGGAATCAGCCTGGTCGCCTTGTCTTTTGGAAGAAGAAATGCTGGAATTAGCAGACCGGCCGGGGATTCCCGCGGTGAATATCTCAATAGAAAAAAAAATCATTCCGATTCCCGATATAGGAAATAAAAGTTTTGTTTGTCCGTTTCTTAACCTGGAAGATAATAAATGTAAAATTTATGCAACCCGGCCGTTTGAATGCCAGCTCTATCCGTTTCTTATTGCCTTCAGGGATAAAAAAATACTCCTCACTATTGATTTAAATTGTCCATATGTCGCTGAGAAAGCAAACAGTCAGGAATTCAAAGATTATGTGCAGTATTTAACCGACTTTTTAAATTCTCCCCAACAGTTAAAGGTTTTAAAAGACAACCCGCAGATCCTTCAAGCATACGAAGAAGTCCTCGACGTGGTGGAATTACAAGATCCGCATGAAATTAAATAAATTATCCTTAAAGGATAAATCAAGATTTAGCAAATATCTTCATTACGACAACCACGAGTTGTCGGTTTATGCTTGGGAGAATATTTATCTCTGGAAAGGGCTCTTTGAAATCAGCTGGCTGGAGATTACAGGCAATCTTTGCATTATTTTCCGGGATAAAATCGGGGCATTTTTATATCTGTCGCCGCTTGGGAAGAAAATATCTTCTGAAGCTGTAACTGAGAGCTTTAAGATTTTAGATAAGTTTAACGTCAATAAAGAATTTGCCCGGATTGAAAACGCTGAAGAAAAGGATTTGGAGTTTTATCGCGGCTTAGGACTAGAGTGTGTACAAAAATCATCGGATTATCTGTGTTCAAGGCGTCAGCTGGCAGAATTAAGCAGCGATAAATTCAAATCAAAACGGGCGAGCTTCAATTATTTTACTAAGCACTACCATTTTGCATACGCGCCGTTTACTAGGCTTGATAAAGCTGATTGTCTTAAGTTATACAAATTATGGGCAGAGCAGCGCAGGGGAAACAGCAAAGACGATGCATATCGTTTTATGCTCGAGGACAGTTTTAAGACTTTAGGCCTTTTGCTCGACAATTATCAGGATTTCAATTGCCTTGGCAGATTGGTGAGAATTGAAGGTGAGCTCAAAGGTTTTACTTTTGGATTCAAATTAAATGATGATACCTTCTGCGTGCTTTATGAAATTACCGACTTAAGCATCAAAGGCTTAGCGCAATTTATCTTCCGCGAATTCTGCCGCGAGCTAAGCGAGTATAAATATATCAATATCATGGATGATTCAGGACTGGAAAATCTCAAGCGCGTTAAATTATCATATCATCCGGTGAAGTTTGTTCCGGCGTTCATTGTAAAAAGAAAGGCATAGCAGTTTCGCGTGTGCCTTGTCTGTATTTTTGCGGGAACGTTTGCAGCGATTAAATTGACCGCGGGTTCTGCCGAGGCATAACTGTTTTGCGTGTGCCTTGTTCAGTTTCTCGCGCGGACGCTATCTATGAATCTGTCGCATTTTCTCGCTCAGAGTCGATTTTGCCCCGCCATAGGCGGGGCAAAATCGACATTCGCTCGAAAACGCGCCAGATTCATTTAATACATGGAAAGAATTAAAAGGTGGTAAATTTGGCGAATGGTATTAGATATAATACGGCCATAAAAAGAAATCTCTTCGAACTTGCTCACGCATTATTAGAATTAAAGGCCTTAACGGCATGGGATCGATATACCGATGAGAATGAAATCTATGTTCATGGTGAAAGCTACTTTTCTATATCTCAAAAAGCTTTATTTAACGATATGGTAAGTCACGCTATTAAAGTGCTCGAGCTTGATAAATGCGGAGATTCTTCTACTTTTTGGTATATCCTAAAAACCGATACGCTGGTCTTAAAAAATTTAAAGGATTATTCAGAGGAAAAAATATATTCTTTGCAAAGCTTGGCAGTGAAACTAAAACACGTTCGTGACAAAACACACTTTCATTTAGATAAAAATGGTATCTTAGATCACCATAAAATTTGGCAAGAAGCAGATATAAAAGGTAGGGAATTAAGTGAAGGGCTAAAATATTTATTTGGTTTATTATGCGGACTTTATAAAAATATCTTTAAGGAGAGTTTTCTATATCATCCAGATGATTACGATGATACAGATTTAATTAAATTACTAAATTTTGCTGCTTCTAGCGATCTCATTAATGTTGTACCGAAAATGAAAGAGTTAAGGTAGGAAATGGCTATATTTTTAGTGGAGTAGAGTTATCCACAGCTGTAGGGGAGGTTTAAACCTCCCCTACAGCTTGAGCGGGGAATAATAAAGAACGTGAAAAATCACGTATGAAACCCGATTGAACGCTTGGGTGGCTCAGGAGGCATAGCAAGTTGTTTTATAGCTTCAAAGATTGCCTGAATTTCGACGTCATGCTTATCGACTTTTCGCTCCAGCGCTTCTAATTTTTGCGTTAGCTCTTTGTGGGTCGAAATTATCTCCCGCAATTTGACAAAAGTTTTAATAATAATTATGCTCATTTTTATCGCATTTGCACTATTCAAAACAGTAGCAAGCATAGCTACTCCGTGTTCTGTGAAAGCATAAGGCATAGTAGAGGAATGCTTCATTGTTTTAAACTGGTGCCAATTTGGCACCAGTTCATCTCTTTCTTGACGAGTGAGTTGGAACATAAATTCCCGAGGGAACCGTTCAATATTGCGTTTTACTTGGCGATTCAATTGTTTTGTCGGAACGCCAAATAACTCAGCTAAGTCTTTGTCTAACATAACCTTCTGGTTTCTGATGAAAAATATCTTTTGTTCAATTTTTTCTAAAGGTACCAGCTCTTTCATATTTTTCTCCTTTTGTTGCCATAACTTGAGGTCACAAATTGTGACCTCAAGTTTGTAAGTTATTTAATATTAATACTTTAATCTTCACCTCCTTTTGACTATAATAGACGCATAAAAGGCTGGAATCTAACAGGAAATTTAACTAATGAATATAGACATTAATGAAGTTGAATTTGTAATTTTTGATACGGAGACGACAGGCTTAGAGCCGAGGGCTGGGGATCGGATTGTGGAAATTGCCGCAATACGATTCAAAGGCAGGCAGAAAATCGCCTTATTCCAAAGTTTAGTAAATCCTAAGCGTGCGATTTCTGAAGCAGCATTCAGGGTAAACAATATTACACCTGAAATGCTTGAAAACGCGCCGGAAATGGAAGAAGTAATTCCGAAATTCTTGGATTTTATACAAGGCAGCTGTTTGTGCTCATATAATGCCGGATTTGATATGGGTTTCTTGAACAATGAATTGAAGCTTCTTGGTAAGGGCGAGCTGGAAGGCATTGTTGTTGCAGATATTTTAAAAATGGCAAAGCGGCTTTTGCCGGGTATGCAGCGTTACGCGCTGTGGTTTGTGGCAAATAGGTTGGGTGTCCGTCAACAGCAGGAGCACAGGGCGTTTTCCGATGTAGAGATGACTTTAGATGTATTCTACCGGCTCAAAGATATCTTAGAGGCAAAAGGGATCATTGATTTTCATAATTTTTCCGGCCTTTTTGCGATTGATCCGCTTTTTTTAGATAGTATCCATGCGCAAAAAATAAACCAAATTCAGAAAGCAATTGATTTGCGGGCAAAATTAAAAATCAGGTATTTGTCTTCTGCCGGAGCTGAGGTATCTGAAAGAGAGGTGGTTCCCGGCCAGATCAAGCAGGAAAACGGCCGCAATTTGTATTTAGTAGGGTTTTGTTCTTTACGCAATGAGGAGCGTACTTTTAGGATAGATGGCATATTACATCTTGAAATCATATAAATTAAAAAGCGATCCTTTGCAGCTTTTTGCATGCTTAAGCCAAAAGAAGGATTGTTTCTTTCTTGACTCAGGCCTGAATGATCAGGGTATTGGCAGGTATTCCTTTCTGGGATTTGAGCCGTTTTTAAAAATAAAAAGCAAAGGCGATGAGCAGTTTAAAAAACTCAGAGAGGCGCTGCAGCAATACAAAATTACTCTTTCCGGCGATTGCCCGCCTTTTTTAGGAGGGGCAGTGGGGTATTTAGCTTATGATTCCGGCTTAGCTGTGCCGGATTGCGGGTTTGGGCTTTATAACAGCTGCCTGATTGTTGATCAGCATAAAAAATTACTTTATCTTTTTGCCTCTGGTTTTCCGGAGAAAAAACATCATCTTAGCAAGGCTTTGGCAGAAACCAATTTTAAGAAATTATTGCAGCAGGTATCCGACTCAGCCAGCACAAAAATTACTCCGCAGAATGAGTGTTCTCGAGGGAACGTAGGGCTTAGGTCAAATTTTGGCAAGGCCGAATATATCGCAGCAGTAAAAAGAGCCAAAGAGTATATTCGTCAGGGAGATATTTATCAGGTTAATTTATCTCAGCGTTTTGAGGGCATCAGTAATTTATCCGGCGCACAAATTTATCAGCGCCTGCGTAAAACCAGCCCAGCGCCTTTCAGCGCTTATTTTAGCTCAGAAGATTTTGAGATAATCAGTTCGTCTCCGGAAAGATTTTTAAGCGTTACAGAAGATAAAGTGACCACTCGGCCGATGAAAGGCACCCGGCCGCGCAGCAAAAATAAAAAACACGATACACGGCTGAAAAAAGAACTGCTTAAAAGCGCCAAAGACAAGGCAGAATTGGTGATGATCGTGGATTTGGAAAGAAATGATTTAGGAAAAGTCTGCGAATATGATTCCATCAAAGTCACTGCCCCGCGCACATTAGAAACTTATAGTACGGTGTATCAGACTACTGCCACGGTAGAAGGCAGGTTGCATAAAGATAAAAACAGGATTGATTTATTGCAGGCGTGTTTTCCCGGAGGTTCAATTACCGGCTGCCCAAAAATCCGCGCTATGGAAATTATCAAAGAATTGGAGCCTCTGCCGCGCTCGATTTATACCGGAGCTTTGGGGTATTTGAGTTTTTCCGGAAATATGGATTTTAATATTCTAATTCGCACGATCCTCAAGAAAAATAAACAAGTTTATTTCTGGGTAGGCGCAGGCATTGTTGCGGATTCGGATCCTGCGCAGGAATACGAAGAGACTTTAGTAAAAGCCAAAGGCATAAAGGAGGCGATTGATGTCCGGAATATTTGAGACGATGCGCGCGCATAATAAAAAGATAGTTTATCTGAATGAGCACATCAAAAGGATCACTAGTGCTGCTAAGGCGATTAAAATAAAAAACCCACATTCCCTGCTGCGGCTAAAAAAAATGATACAAACCGCGCTGCGCAATACGCGCTTTAAGGACGTATATATCAAATTGACGTTATTGAAATCAAGCATTGCTGCTCGTTTAACGCTGGAAGTAAAAAAATACCAGCCTTTAACTGCCCAAAAATACAGAGAAGGTTTTTCCGGATTGGTTTCTAATTTTTGGAAGGATGAATGTAATGCCTTATCTGGGATTAAAACTACTGAGCGGCTTTTGTATGAATTAAGTTTTCATGAGGCAAAGGCCCGGGGGTTTGACGAAGCGATTATACTCAATAGCCGCGGCCTGCTTGCCGAAGGCTCGAAGACTAACGTTTTTTTTGTAAAAGATAAAGTTTTATTTACTCCTTCTTTAAAATGCGGCTGCTTAAACGGGATTACCAGAATGGCAGTATCGGATTTGGCTAAAAAGCATAAAATTAAAATCAAGGAAGGAAATTTTACCATTTATGATTTATTCGATGCAGACGAGGCATTTGTGACCAACTCTCTTATTGGGATAATGCCTCTTAAAAAGGTGAATAAAATCCGAATCGGCAGAGGCGCAGGTTCAATGACGCAATTATTGCGCAAGAAATATTGTGAGCTTTTATATGCAGCTAAAAAAAATTAAATTACCCTTTAAGGCGAAAAAGGCAATTTTGAGTGTTGGTAGTCAGACTAAGAATACCGTCTGTTTCCTGCGGGGCGAGTTTGCTTATTTAAGCGGGCTGCATTCGGATTTAAGCAATCCGGCTGACTTTTTCAGCTTTGAAAAGGACGTAAAATATTTTCTGCGTAAACATCCTAAAATTATCGCCCATGACTTACACTCGGAATATCAGTCTACCAAATACGCTTTATCCCTACCTACTACCTACTATCTACTGCCTACTCAGCATCACCATAGCCACATTGTTTCTTGTATGATTGATAATGGCCTGAAAAATCAAAAAGTAATCGGAGTAGCTTTTGACGGCACGGGCTTGGGCACAGATAATACTCTTTGGGGCGGTGAATTTTTTCTTTGTGATTACAAAAATTTCCAAAGAGTAGCACACTTAAAAGAAATCCCCCTTTTAGGCGGAGAGCGGGCAATTTTAGAGCCATGGCGTTTGGCTGCAGCTTGGACAGGTAAGGCAAAGAATAAAAAAATTTGGCAGGTGCTAAAAAAAATGCAGGCAGCTAATTTTAATTCTCCGCTTTCAAGCAGTATGGGTCGGCTTTTTGATGCAGCAGCAAGCCTTATATTGAAAAAAGATGTTGCTGGTTTTGAGGCGGAATTAGCAATTGAGTTGGAAAAGTTAGCTTTCAGCTTCCAGCTTCCAGCTGTCAGCTATAAATTTAAAATTTATCAGAACAACGGAATGTATATTTTAGATCCCTTACCGATGTTTAGGAAAATTATTACAGATTTAAAAGCAGGTAAGCCCAATGCAGAAATCGCCTATAGGTTCCATGTTACCGTGGCGAAAATGACAGAAAAGGCATGTACACTGTTAAAGAAAAAGAGTAGAATTAATCAGGTGGTTTTAAGCGGCGGGGTTTTTCAAAATAAGCTTTTACTTGGTTTAACCGCGGAGTTATTAAAAAATTCAGGTTTTAGCGTATCTACGCATCAGGCTTTATCTTGCAATGATTCCGGTATTTCTTTGGGGCAGGTAGTAATTGCAGAGGAGTTATCCACAGCGTAGGGGACGTTTAAACGTCCCCTACTATTGGGGGTTTATTAAATATGTGTTTGGCGATTCCGATGAAAATAAAAAATATGCAGGGTGATTTTGCCGAGGTGGAAACAGGCAGGTTAATCCGCAAGATAAACATCAGCATGCTTTCCGGAATGAAAATCGGGGATTATTGCCTGGTGCATGCTGGTTTTGCCATTCAGAAAGTGGATCCGGCTCGGGCAAAAGAAACGCTGAGGTTAATTAATGAAATACGTTGATGAGTTCCGCAGTTTAAAACTTAGCCGCAGGCTATCAGAGAAGATTAAAAGTATAATGCCGCCTGATGAAATCAATATTATGGAGGTCTGCGGCACGCACACCCAGAATTTTTACCGCTTTGGCTTAGATAAATTAGTGCCGGAAAATTTACATTTGATTTCCGGCCCCGGCTGCCCGGTTTGCGTCAGTGATCAGCAATACATTGATATAGCAATTGAGCTGAGTAAAGATAAAATAAATATGATTTTAAGTTTTGGCGATATGCTGCGTGTCCCGGGGAGCAGTTCAACGCTGGAACAAGAAAGGGCTGCTGGTGCGCATGTCGGTATGGTTTATTCCGCAATGGATGCTGTTAAGGCGGCGTTAGATAATCCGCAGAAGAAAATTATTTTTTTGGCCGTAGGTTTTGAAACTACTGCCCCGACGATTGCTCTAAGCATTATTACTGCAAAGAAAGCAAAAATTAAAAATCTTTTTTTCCTGCCGGCTTTAAAATTAATCCCCCCGGCAATCAAATTTTTGCTGCTCGATAAACGTTTAAAAATCAGCGCTTTTCTTTGCCCGGGCCACGTTTCCAGTATTATAGGCTCAAATGCCTATGAATTTGTCCCTAAAAAATATGGCCTACCTTGTTGTGTGGCTGGTTTTGAGCCGGTGGATATGTTGGAGGGCTTATATTTATTAGTGCGGCAGATAATTGATAAGGAATCCCGGGTAGATAATCAATATATCCGTGCTGTAACCGGAGCAGGAAATCTAAAGGCACAGAAAATTATCACTTCGGTTTTTCAGGCCGCTGATTCTCCTTGGCGGGGGTTAGGCGTAATTCCGCAAAGCGGCCTGAAGATTAAAGATGAATTCGCTGCGTTTGATGCGGGAAAAGTATTTCCGATCAGGCTAAAGGCCACAGGCCAAAGACTAAAGGCTAAATGCCGTTGCGGAGATGTTTTAAAAGGCTTAATTCGTCCGGATAGCTGCCCATTGTTTAGAAAATCCTGTACCCCGCAAGAACCTGTTGGGCCGTGTATGGTTTCACAAGAAGGAGCGTGTAATGCGTATTATAGATACCGATAAGTTAAATCCGAAATCCGAAATCCGAGATCCGAAACAAATTCTAAATTCAAAACCCAAAAATTATAAACACACAATTTTTGGTCATTGCTTATTGATTATAACTTGTAGTTTGTTGATTGGAATTTTACCGGGCTATGCACAAGATAATAATCTTGAGCAGGCGCAAAATGCCGTCCAGCAATCAGAGGGATATTACCAGCAGGCAGTGAAACTCTATCAGGATTTAATTGTTCATGGTAAAAATTTAGACAATTTACATTTTCAGCTGGGGAAGCTTTATTATGATCATGGCGATTTTAAGCAGGCAGTTGAAGAATTTAAAAAAACCAGCCAGCCGCAGGCAAAAAAATTCCTCGCTATCGCCTATTATCATTTGGGCAATTTTATTGATGCTTCTGATGCGTTCCGTAAAAATCTTTCTTTGGATAACGAATCCCATTATTACTACGGACTGACTGCGGAGGAATTGAACCTTTTTGATTCTGCGCTGGATAGTTATAGAAAAATCAAATCCGGCGAATTCAGCCGGCAAGCCTTAGAAAGGATTAATTCAATTGAAAAACAAGCTAATCCCCTGGCCATAAAGGATATCAGCCCTCAAACATATGAAATTATTGCTTCAAGCCCTTCGGAAGCAGAATATCCCCAGGCAGGAGCCCTGATTTTGCTCTCCGATGAAAAAATTGAGATTAAATCAGATGATACGCAGGTGTCAGAAATGCATTACATCGTGAAAATCCTCAATGAGCGCGGCAAAGAGGATTTTTCCGAAAGCCACATAGATTATGATACTACTTATGAGAAAGTAGAGCTGGAATATGCCCGTACGATTAAACCGGATGGCACGGTAGTTGATGTCGGAACACGCCACATCCGTGATGTCTCCAAATATCTGAATTTTCCGCTTTACAGTAATGCCCACATTTTTATTATTTCTTTTCCGGAGATTGCCGCCGGCGCAGTAATTGATTATAAACTAAAAATTTACCGTAACCAGCTGGTGAATAAGAAAGATTTTGTTTCTGTTTATCCTTTACAAACTTCCGAACCAATCATCCGCGCGGATTTTACCCTTACCCTGCCAACAGGAAAACCGCTGCATATAAAGAAGATTAACGATCAATACAATAATTTTACTGCTGATTTGGGCCCGAAAATAGACGAGGAAAACAACCGGGTTATCTGCCGCTGGCAATTTAAAAATATTCCGCAGATTATCCCGGAGGCAAATATGCCGCCACAGGCAGAAATTAACCCGGCGATACTTATTTCGTCTTTTAACAGCTGGCAGGATATTTATGACTGGTGGAATGGCCTCTGCCGTGGAAAGATCCTTGCAGATGAAGCGATCAAGGCAAAGGTAAAGGCATTAACTGCAGATAAAAAATCAGCGCAGGAAAAAGCAAGAGAGATTTATAATTTCTGTGCCAAGGATATCCGCTATGTGGCAGTAGAATACGGTCAGGCAGGATATGAGCCGCATCAGGCCGGGGATATTTTTAAAAATAAATACGGTGATTGTAAAGACCAGGCTATACTTTTAGTAACCATGCTCAGGGAAGCAGGGCTTGAGGCTTATCCAGTGCTGATTTCTACCAAAGACTATTATAATTTAAATGCCGATTTTCCATCGATGCTTTTTAACCATGCTATCGCCGCAGTATTTTTCGGCGAGAAAGCAGTTTTCATGGATCCTACAGCAGAGACCTGTTCTTTTGAAGACCTGCCCGCCGGGGATCAAAACAGGAGGGTGCTGGTTTTTAAGAAGAATAATTATGAGATTAAGGATATCCCCTTTTATCCAGCTGAGCATAATCTGATTAAGCAGGTTTTAAAGATTAAAATAAATCCGAATGAAACTATCGATGCTGCAAAAATAATCTCAAGCTATGGCAGGTATGACCAGGCGCAAAGGTATTGGCTGCTTTATACTCCGCCGGAATTAATCGGAGAAACTCTGAAAGAAAAAATCCAGAATATTTCCATTGGTGCAACCTTAAAAGACTACCGCATCAGAAATCTACATAATCTCAGTGTACCTGTAGTGCTGGAATATGATTTTAGCGGGCCGGAGTATCTGACTAATGGCGGGGCTCTAAGGATTATGCCGCAGTTGGCCAGCCTCGATAACACTCTCGTCGCCAAGGAGAAACGTAAGTACCCTTTAGAATTTGATTGTCTAGACAGGCAGGAAGCCATATTTGAGGTTGCAATTCCTACCCAATTTGTTATAAAATATATACCAGAGAGCATTAGTGAGGACAGCCCTTGGATGAAATTCAGCGCTGAATATATGCAGGGCACAGATAGAGTGAGCTTAAAACAAGTAATTGAATTAAAAAAAGACCTTATCCCGCAGGCAGAATATGCTGAATTCAAGGCGTTTTTTGAGAAGCTCGCCAAGCGGATTAAACAACGGGTAATCCTGGAGAGGAAAAATGACTAAAAAAGACCCATCCCACGCTGAACGCAGAAAATATATCAGGCTTGATTCAGTGTTCCCTGTGCAATTCAGAGTGCTTGCACCGGATGGTTTGTGTTTTTTGTCAGATTGGCTGCAGGGGTTTACCTGTAACGTCGGCAAGGGTGGGATTTGCCTGGAGATAAATAATTTTAAAGCGGAATTAGCCGAAGCAGTTAAAACCGGATCAGCTAAATTATCCCTGGCGATAGAAATGCCGCTGGGGTCTCATCCGATTAATGCCCGGGCAAAAGCAATGTGGCTAAAGGCAGTTGAGGGTGAGGGTAATAAATATATTATTGGCTTAAGTTATGAGGCTATCCCTGCAGAAGCAAATAATCGGATTATGCGTATCGCCCGGACGAAAAAATTATTTGGCCCGGTTGCCGTAATTGTCATTATTACTCTGGCAATCGGATTTCTCTTTGGCAGTTATCTGAATTATAAATTAATTACGGGAAATAAGGCACTGGTTGATCAATTAATAGGCATCTTGCAGGAGTCTCAGATTGCCAAGCAGCAAATTAAGCAAATTTATAAAGAAAGAGAGGACCTGCAGATAAAAATCAGTACACTCAAGACAGAGTTGGAGGCTGCAGAGGGGGAAAAGGCAAAACTCCAGGAAAAAGTGAAAGTAGAAGAGACCAGAGCTACCAAGCGCCTGGAAGAAGCCAGCGTTTTAGTGGACAAAATCACAAAAGAAAAAAATAACATTCAGGATAAACTCGTGGCTTTGCAGAGCAAAGAAAACAGGGTTGCCGAGGAATTGCTGCGCTTGGACCAGAAAAAAGCCACTTTAGAAAAAGCCAATTTAGATAAAATGTATCAGTGGGTAAAAATTCATCAGAACCCGCGCAACGGGCTGGTGATGAGCTTTGAAGGCGACGGCGACATTGCCAATTGGTCATTTGTTTACGATCAGTCTCTGGCGCTTATCGCCTACACATATTTCGGAGATTTTTCCCGCGCGAAAAAAATACTGGATTTTTTTGAAACTAAAGCCAAAAGAGTGGATGGAAAATTTCTTAATGCCTATTATTGTAATGACGGCCAGCCATCGGAATATGTTGTGCATTGTGGGCCGAATATCTGGCTGGGCATTGCCATTGTCCAATATACGAAGAAAAGCCAGGATAATTCATATCTGGAATTAGCCGAAGAGATTGCTGCTCAGGTTATACGCATACAGAATGAAGATGCTGACGGAGGTATACGCGGCGGGCCGGAGGTTAGCTGGTATGCCACTGAGCATAATCTTGATGCATACTCGTTTTTTAATATGCTCTATATGCTGACTAAAAAAGAACAATACCTGAAAGCCCGGGATAAAGTAATGAATTGGTTGGTTACACATACTTATGATAAGGGCGAGCTGCCGATTAAGCGCGGTAAGGGCGATTCTACGATTGCTACTGATACTTATGCCTGGTCCATTGCTGCCATCGGGCCGGAAAAGCTGGAAGCGCTGGGAATGAACCCTGACAGGATTATGGAGTTTGCCGAAAAAAACTGCGCAGTTGAAATTAATTTCGTCCGGCCGGAAGGCAAAGTAGTAAAAGTAAAAGGGTTTGATTTTGCGCCGCAGAGGCATGTGGCGCGGGGCGGGGTAATTTCTACGGAATGGACCGCGCAGATGATTCTATCTTTCAGGATATTGGCTGAGCATTATTATAAAAAAGGCATGGTTGCCAAGGCGCGCAGCTATGATTATAAGGCGGATGATTACCTTGCTTCTTTGGGGAATATGGTTATTTCCAGCCCCTCTCCTTCGGGCCAGGGAGAAAGCTGCCTGCCCTATGCTTCAGAGGATTTTGTTGATACAGGGCATGGCTGGTCAACGCCTAGGGGTAAATCAACCGGCTCGGTATCAGGCACAACTTATACTATTTTTGCTTTTCATAAATTTAATCCTTTGGAATTGCAGTGAAGAAAGTGAAGCTTGAGGAAATTTACAGTAAGCTTTATGCAAGTTTCGGGCCGCAGCATTGGTGGCCGGCAGAAAATAGTTTTGAAGTAATTGTCGGGGCAATACTAACTCAGAATACAGCCTGGACCAATGTTGAGAAGGCAATTACCAATCTTAAAAAAGCCGGGCTTCTGGATGCGCATAAGCTCTATCAGCTTCCGCAAAAAAAGCTTGCTGCGCTTATCAGGCCGGCAGGGTTTTATAATATTAAAGCACGGAGGCTCAAGGAATTTTTGAATTTTTTTTCTGCACACTACCGGCTTAACCTGGAAAAAATGCTGTCTGTGCCGGTTTCAACAATGCGCCGGCAGCTGCTTGCTGTGCATGGCATTGGAGCAGAGACTGCGGATTCTATCCTGCTTTATGCTTTGGCTAAGCCGTCATTTGTCGTCGACAACTATACCAAAAGGATACTTAGCAGGCATAAATTGATACAGTCAGATGCAGATTATGCCCAGGTGCAGGCTTTATTTATGCAGCAGCTTAAAAAAAATAGTAAGTTATTTAATGAATTCCATGCGCTTTTAGTCAGGTTGGCCAAAGATTTCTGCCTGAAAAATAAACCGAGGTGCGCGATATGCCCGTTAAAAAAAATCAGTTAGGAAAAGTTGAGAAGTCTTTTTTACTTCCCTTAACGGAAATTAAAAAAATCATCAAAAATTTTCACGGGGAAATGGAAAAAGGCCTTGCCAATAAGAAAAGTTCTTTGAGGATGATTCCTGCCTATGTAGCTAAGCCTACGGGAGAAGAAAGAGGCAAATATATCGCTTTGGATTTAGGAGGGACGAACTTCCGCGTCTTAGAGCTTGAGCTTAAGGGCAAAGGAAGAATGTCTCCGCCTGAAGAGAAAAAATTTATTCTGGAAAAAAAATATACTATCGGCGAAGGCAGAGACCTTTTTGATTTTATCGCCAAATGCGTCAAAGATTTTATTTCTACGAGAAAAATCGCACAGGGAGAAAAACGGGAGATCGGTTTTACTTTTTCTTTTCCGGTAAAACAAACCGGAATTGCTTCCGGAATACTTGTTAATTGGACCAAGGATTTTTCTGCGCGGGGCGTGGAAGGCAGGGATGTAATAAAAATGCTCGGGGATGCTTTAAAAAGATCAGGAATCGGACATATTAAAGTTTCTGCTTTGGTTAATGATACTGTCGGGACACTTGTGGCGCGCGCTTATCAGGATAGTAATTGCGATGTTGGCTTGATTATCGGCACAGGTACTAATGCCTGCTACGAGGAAAGCATTACAAAAATTAAAAAATGGCAGGGGGCTAAAAAAACCGGGGAAAAGATGATCGTAAATATTGAGTGGGGTAATTTTAACCGGCTCCCCCTGAACAGATTTGATAAATTACTCGATGATAATTCGCTTAATCCAGGCAGGCAGACTTTGGAAAAAATGGTTTCTGGAATGTATTTAGGTGAAATTGTCAGGCTGGTTTTGCGCGATTGCGGCTTATGCGGATTTAGTATTGCTCATAGTTTTAAAAGCGAATATATTTCGCGGATTGAGGCGGATAATTCATCTGATTTACGGGATGTAAAAGCGTTTTTTAGGGGATGTGGTTTGGGTAGTTTAGGGTTAGATGAGAGAAAAATGATTAAGACAATCTGCCGGCTTGTAACTTTACGGGCAGCGCGTATCAGCGCTGCTGCTTTGGCAGCAGTGGTGACAAAAATAGATCCTGCACTGAGTAAGAAACATACTGTTGCTATTGATGGTAGCGTATACGAGAAGCATCCCGGTTTCTCTAGCCATATGCACCAAGCGTTAAAAGAGATTTTTAAGTCAAAAGTTAACCGGCTTAAACTTGTCTTAGCAAAAGATGGTTCTGGCAAGGGTGCGGCGATTATTGCCAGCCTCGCCTAAGCTAAAAAAGGAGATTAATAAATGCGCTTAGCAATATTGCAACTAATTTTATTTTTTTCATTTTTATCTTGTGCATCTGCAGCGCCCTGTTACGGGACAAAACTGCCTGAGAAAAATAAATTTTTTGCCAACATTGAATCTTACAGCCTTTTTAAAAGGTATCTCGGGGATGGCTATGGAAAGTTAAGGAGCCAGCAGGAATTCTACGGTATGTCTTACGGAGTCTTTGACTGGCTTTCGATAGACTTAAAAGCAGGAGGCGGAACTATTAATCAGCATCCTGTGGGAAGTGATGAGGTTTCTTATTCAGCCAGTTTTGCCGGCGGATATGGCGTGCGAGTAAAGTTTTTAGATAAAAATAATTTCCGTGCCAACTTCGGGTTTCAGCATATTAGCGTGCATCCGAAAAGTACTTATGTTGCGGATGTAAGAAACCGGGCAATTCTTGATGACTGGCAATGGTCAGTGTTGGGTTCTTATAGTTTTAAAAGGGTTACTCCGTATTTGGGGACGCGTTGGTCAAGGGTAGATTATATTCATTGGGTTGGCAATGGCCGTAAACGCAGGATGTCTGACCGTACCAAGTCTATCGGCTTAATCTGGGGTTTTGATATTCCGTTTACGCAAAAAATCTGGCTGAATCTGGAAGGTTCGGCCTTTGACAGCGAAGCATTGGCTTGTAGTGTAAATTATAGTTTTTAATGTTTTAGTGAATCTGTCGCATTTTCTCGCTCAGAGTCGATTTTGCCTCGCCTTTGGCGGGGCCGGCAAAGGTCTCTCGTATTTTTGGCGGCTGCTGAACTCGCGCCTCGGTCTCTACCTCGGCGCTCGGACAGCATCGCCGTTCCGATATTGCCCCGCATTCGCGGGGCATCGGAAT
>JALOQJ010000027.1 GCA_025453445.1 Candidatus Omnitrophota bacterium | reverse complement strand
CGCAGTTGTCTTTTAATGTGATTATTTCCTTTGAGATTGAGTAAAAAAGGTAATTTGTAAGCGCTTTCCTTGACACTCAGCCGTTCATATGTTATACTTTCTTTTAAATTACCCGCCAATTCCTAAGAAAGGATCAATATGTTATTAGATATTCTGAGGCAGCTTAATTGGGTAGATATTTTAATCATAATTGTTTTATTCAGAATATGTTACGTAGCAATGAAGACCGGCATTATTGTGGAGTTGTTTAAACTTCTTGGGACATTGCTGGCGATTTTCTTGGCTTACCACAACTATGCACGGTTGGCAGATTTTTTGCTTGATCGTTTTGCCATAAAAGTAGTTCCGATTGAATTCCTGGATTTTATGTCATTTGCTGTTTTGTTGATTCTCGGATATCTGGTATGCCTCTTGCTGCGTATAGCCTTTTTCCATATCGTAAAGGTAGAAACTGTTTCTTTGATTAATCGCTGGGGTGGTTTAGTATTGAGCATAGGCAGGGGTATTTTATTTGTCAGTATCATAATTTATCTTTTAGCAATTTCCACGATTACTTATTTTAAGGATAGCGTTGATGCTTCTTATTTCGGCAAAGCCACGATGAAAATCGCGCCAGCTGTATACGGCGCTTTATGGAATGGCGCAGTTTCTAAATTTATGCCGCAGGGTGAATTTAATAAAAATATCGAAGAAATTATTAATAGCCTAAAATCATGAACCCCGCCCTTCCTGAAAAGAAGGTCGGGAGATAAAAATTGAAAGGAAGGGCGGGGTGAAGCTTTCATCAATCTATAAATCCGCAGTTAAATTCGGCATTGCCCACGATCCGCGCAAGAAAAATGATATCAGATGCTTTGAAGATACAGCTGTGCTTTATGGCAATCCCAATACTGAAGTAAAAAAAGCATTGGTTGGTATTGATATTGAGGTAGCTGAATTACTATTGGCAAACGAGCTGCGCCGTCAGCAGGGGTTGGATTTAGTAATTGCTCATCATCCGGAAGGCCATGCTTTTGCAGCTCTTTTTAAAGTTATGCGGTTGCAGGTGGATATTTTGAAAAAAATCGGAGTGCCTGAGAAAGTAGCGCAGGAACTCTTGGAAGAAAGGCAAAGAGAAGTTGAAAGAAGGCTTTTACCGGCTAACCATAACCGCGCAGTTGATGCGGCAAAGCTTTTAAATATGCCTTTCATGTGTATGCATACACCGGCTGACAATCACGTTTTTAGTTTTGTCGGTGCTTTGATGAAAAAAGAGAAACCTAAAACTGTGCAGGATGTCGTGGATCTTTTGATGAGTGTCCCCGAATATAAAGCTGCTGTCAAAGATGGAATTGGCCCCAAGATAATTATGGGTTCTCCGTCACGCCAAGCAGGCGGTATTCTTGTGGAAATGACTGGCGGCACAGAAGGCCACAAAGATGTTTATGATAAGATTTATAAAAAAGGAGTTCGCACTTTAATTTGTATGCATTTAAGCGAAGATCATTTTAAAAAAGTCAAAGACGCTAACCTCAATGTAGTTATCGCAGGGCATATCTCTTCCGACACGCTGGGTCTTAATTTGCTTCTCGATAACATCGAACGCGAAGCAAAAGAAAAACTCACAATCCTTGATTGTTCGGGTTTCCGCAGAGTTAAAAGAAATTAACCAACACCTATTTAAAAAATTATGGCAGGGCTCATACCGGAAAATATCTTAGAAGATATATTAAGCAAGGTAGATATTGTTGAAGTGATTTCCGCCTACATACCGCTTAAGCGTTCAGGCAGGAATTTTAAGGCTAACTGTCCTTTTCATCATGAGAAAACCCCGTCTTTTATGGTTTCTCCGGATCGGCAGATTTATCATTGCTTCGGTTGCGGCGAATCAGGCAATGCCTTTAAATTTTTGATGCGTTATGAACGCCTGGAATTTCCCGAGGCAGTGGAAATTATGGCGAAAAAATGCGGCGTAATTTTGCCGGAAAAACAGGTTGAGGATACGCAAACCAACAGCCTCTACACGCAGTTATATAAGATAAATGAGTTGGCAGCAATCTTTTATCAGGAGGCTCTTGAAACTGCTATGGCAGCCAAAGCAAAAGATTATCTCCTGAAACGCGGAGTAAGTGAACAGGCAATTAAATTATTCAGGTTGGGTTTTGCGCCTGACAAATGGGATGGTTTAATCAATCATCTGCGGGCAAAAAATATCCACTTATCTTTGCTGGAAAAAGCGGGCCTTGTGCTTCCAAGGGATAACGGCGGTTTTTATGACAGGTTTCGCAACCGTATTATTTTTCCTATTTTAGATATAAAATCGCGAGTGCTTGGTTTTGGTGCCCGGGCGCTTGCCGGAGATGATAAAACAGGAGCGAAATATATTAATTCTCCGGAAACCATGATTTATACAAAAGGCAGGAATCTTTATGGTTTAAATTTTGCCAAAGAAGCAATCAGAGTAAAAGATTATGTGGCAATAGTTGAAGGGTATATGGATTTTATTGTTCCTTATCAGGCGGGTTTTCAAAATTTGGTTGCTTCTCAGGGAACAGCCCTGACATTAGACCAGGTTAGCCTGCTTAAAAGACATACACATAATGTAGTAATGGTGTTTGATGCTGATCAGGCAGGCCAGGCAGCCACCTTAAGAATGCTTGATGTTTTTGTTGAAGAAGGGATGAATGTTAAAGTTGCGGCGCTTCCCGCGGGTTTTGATCCTGATTTATACGTGCGCAAATACGGGCTTAAGGGTTTTGAAGAGCTGATCGAAAAAGCCGATAATCTTTTTGATTATAAACTGAAAAGTGCTAAGTCGCGTTTTAACTATAAGCAGATAGAAGGCAAGGCAAAGATTTCTCAGGAAATGCTGCCGACAATCAGTAAATTTAAAAATGCGGTTTTAAAGTCCGAATATATCAAACGCTTGTCCGAGGAATTGGCGGTAAGAGAGGATGCGTTATTGGAGGAGTTGAGTAAAATTAAAGAGGTTGTTCCTTTTGCGCCGCTTCCTCAGGCCACAGGTAAAAAAGCGTTTACTGTAAATCCGACGGAAAAATTATTGATTAAATTAATGTTGGAAGAAAATGAACTTATTGCGCGTGTCCGCCAACGGCTTGAACCGGATGATTTTCAGGACAAAAAAATATCGGAATTGGTTTCTGTAATGTTTGAGTTAACTGCTCAGGGTAAAGAAGCGGCTCCAAGTAAGTTGGTGAATTACCTTACTGATACCGATAGCCTGCAGTTTATCTGTGAATCGGCATTTAACCCGGGTAGCTATGAGCAGAATAAAGAAGAAGTGATCAATGATTGTATCAAGGTTATAAAACATAAAAAACTGCATTTTTTAAGGCAGCGTTTACAGGAAGAGATTAAAATTGCCGAGGATTCAGGCAATGAAGAAAAGCTGAGCCAATTAAAGGTAGAATTTTGCGATTTAACAAAAAAGGGGCGGAAAGAATTATGAAAAAGAAAATTTTTACCAAGAAAGATGTGGAAAAAATTATTGCTTTAGGCAGGCAAAAGGGTTTTTTAACCTATGATGAAGTAAATGACCTTCTGCCTGAAGACGTTTCTTCATCGGAAGACATTGATCAAATTTTTGAAATCTTGGGTAATGAAGATATCAAGCTTGTAGAAAGCGAAGACGACAAAGAAATAGAAAAACAGACTGCTTTGGGCAAGGAAAATATCTTAAGCGAACAACCGGCGGCAGAAGAGCGTTTTCTGCCCCTTGATGACCCGGTAAAGATGTACCTTAAACAGATGGGTTCAATTTCTCTTTTATCGCGGGAGAATGAAATAGAGTTGGCAAAGAAAATCGAAGAAGCGGAAAACCGCCTGAAAGACGCTGTCCTTTCTACAAAATTTGCCCGTTCTGAGATTTTAGCTATAGCTGACGATATACTTGATGGGAAACTTAACCTCGATGAAGTTGTAAAAGAAGAAATAAAGGCTAATCGTGAACAGGTGGTAAGAAGGATTAAAAAGATTGCCCAGGCATTGAGGCAGACCCGTAGCCAAAGCCGGACTCTAAAGCTTTTGTTGCAGTTTAATTTTACTACTTCGGTAATTGAGATGGTAGTCAAGCGCCTGGCAGTGTTGATTAAGGAATTGGATTACATCAACCGTACGGGTAGGACTCGTTCCCGCAAGCTGGAAATCATTAAAATTATCGGCGAACCGCATAATATAATAAAAGAGGAGATTAAACTAATCCGTTCAACACAGCTGAGGTTTAACCGTACGAAAAAAAGGCTGGTTGAAGCAAATCTAAGGTTAGTGGTAAGTATCGCTAAAAAATATACCAACCGTGGCTTATCTTTTCTTGATTTAATTCAGGAAGGAAATATCGGCCTGATGCGGGCAGTAGAAAAATTTGAATATCAAAGAGGGTATAAATTTTCAACATATGCTACATGGTGGATCAGGCAGGCGATTACCCGCTCTATCGCTGACCAGGCGCGCACCATCCGCATTCCTGTGCATATGACAGAAACTATCAATAAAATTATGCGTTTTTCGCGCCTCTTTGTGCAGCAACATGGCCGTGAGCCGACGACTGAAGAAATTTCGCATAAAATGCGCCTGCCTCAGGATAAGGTTAAGTCTATCCTGAAGATTGCTCAAGAACCGATTTCCCTGCAGATGCCTATCGGAGATGAAGGCGATACTCATTTCGGCGATTTTATTCAGGATAAAAAAGCAATCTCACCGGCAAATGCCACAGTGCGCTCTATGCTCAAAGAAGAAATGGGTTCAGCCCTGGGTTCTCTTACTGACCGGGAAAAGAAAATTCTCGTTCTGCGTTTTGGTGTTACTGACGGATGCCCGCGCACACTGGAAGAAGTAGGTAATGTATTCAAAGTTACCCGCGAAAGGGTTCGCCAGATCGAGGCAAAGGCGTTGAAAAAATTAAGGCATCCGACTCGTTCAAGAAGGCTGCGCGCATTTCTGGATATGACCCTGGCCCATCAGAGGGAATATTAAAAAGCCGCATTTTTTTCTTGCCAAAATCCAAGATAAATAGTATAGTATAATATTGCTTTGTATCTAATTTAATCAGTTAGAGTTAGAAAAAATTAGAAGCTGGCTCGGGGTGAATTTTTGCCTGACAAAAATTCGGGGCCCATAGCTCAGTTGGTTAGAGCAGGTGACTCATAATCACTTGGTCCGGGGTTCGAGTCCCTGTGGGCCCAGTTAAATCAGGAGGGCGCATAGCTCAGTTGGTTAGAGCGCTACATTCACATTGTAGAGGCCATGGGTTCAAGTCCTATTGCGCCCACCATTAAACTTATTTAAAAAATGCCGGAAACGGATCTAAAAACACAATTAGGCGCGTTGATAAAGCTGCAGGCTTTAGATACGGAAATTTATGCTTTAAGAAATAAATTAGAAGCCAAACCAGAGGAAATTAAACTACTGGAAGCTGCTTTTGAAGAGAAGAAACTTACACTGGCAAGCCTGGAAAAAACCGGCCTTGACCTGCAGAAGCAGAAAAAAGACAGAGAATTGGAATTGGCCTCAAAAGAAGAGGGAATAAAAAAATTACAAGGGCAGCTTTATTCGTTGAAGACTAATAAAGAATATTCTACTATGCTGCAACAGATAGGTGATGCTAAAGCTGACGTATCTGTGTCTGAAGATAAAATTTTACAGGCACTCGATCAGATGGATAAAATTAAAACAGATATTGAGCGGGAAAAACAAAAGCTCGCCGGTGAAGAAGGAGTGCTGAAGTCGCAGAAAGCAAAAGTTGCCGAAGAGTTAAAGGTGATAGATGACCGTTTAGCTCAGCTGGAGGCACAAAGGAAACAAGTCTCGCCCGGCATCGACCAGAAAATATTAGCACAGTATGATCGAATTTTAGTCAGCCGTAACGCTTTGGCAATAGTAACGGTAAACGGAAATTCCTGCGGAGGGTGCAATATGTTTGTTCCGCCGCAGGTGATTAACTTGATAAAAATGTACGATCATATTATTACTTGCGAAATGTGCAACCGGATATTGTATATCGAGGAAGACCAGTCTTAAATGAGGCAATTTGAAATATATATAGATGGCGCTTCCAAAGGCAATCCCGGGCATGCCGGTGTAGGCGTGATTATCTGCCAAGACGGTGAAGTCGTTAAAAATATAGCCAGCTATATTGGCTGTGCCACAAATAATGTCGCTGAATATACGGCATTAATTTATGCCTTAGAGGAGGCGTTAATATTAAAAGCAGACAAGCTGCATATTAATACAGACAGCGAGCTGCTTTACCGTCAGGTAAAAAAAGTTTATAAAGTAAAACATCCGAATATCAAAGTATTATACCAGCAGGTTGTGCATTTACTGGCAGGTTTTAAAGAAGTTTCATTTAAGCATATTCCCCGCGAACAAAATAGCGGCGCAGATAAATTAGCGACTAAAGCGATTAAAGAAACGTTAAAAAAACAATAAGCTTTTTGATAAATTGGCAGGCCCCGTAAATAGGCTACTTAAACCATAGTTATACGGGGCAGGCCCCGTAAAGTGGCTACTTAGACTATATTGATACGGGGCAGGTAGAACGTGGCTACTCCTGGTGTTAAACTGGGAGAGGAAAGTCCGGGCTCCGGAAGGGCAACGTAGCGGGTAACGCCCGCCGCTTGAATTATCTTCGAGCAGGAATTCCGCCGAAGGCGGACCCGCCAATCTTTGTGGCGGGAGAGCTACAGAGACGAGTCTTGGCGTAAGCCAAGGGTGAAACGCAGCAATCTCTACGTGGAGCAAGGCCGAATAGGAGATGAGGAATGGCCCATTCCGTTATCAGTCTCGGGTAGGCTGCTTAAACCTGATGGTAACATCAGATTTTAGAGAAATGGCCACTACAGTAAAGCGGATAATCGCTTCAACACAGAACCCGGCTTATTCTACCTGTCTTAATTTAATAAGAAAAAACAACGGTTTTAACAAATAGTTAAACGGAGGAGAAAATGTCAGGTCATTCTAAATGGAAGACAAATAAAGGAAAGAAGATGGCGGCTGACTCTAAAAAGAGCACCGTCTATACAAAGATTATCAAAGAGTTGGTAGTTGTCGCCCGGGAAGGCGGAGGCAATCCCGATACAAACTCCAGATTACGCGCAATTATTGCCAAGGCAAGGGAGGCGAATATGCCTCAGGATAATATTAAAATGGCGATTAAACGCGGTACAGGAGAATTGCCGGGAGTAATTTATGAGAATGTAATTTATGAGGCCTATGGACCGGGAGGAGTGGCGATTTTGGTTGAAGCTTTAACCGATAATAAAAATCGTACTAGCGCAGAACTGCGCAATGTAATGTCGAAAAAAGGCGGTAATTTTGCCGGCGCCGGTGCAGTAAGCTGGATGTTTACCAAAAAAGGGTATTTTCTTATCGAAAAAACCCAGGCCAAGGAAGATGAGTTGATGGATTTGGTGCTGAACGCAGGGGCAGAAGATATGAAATCCGACGATAAGAATTTCGAGATTACTACTGTTCCGCAGAATTTTGAAAAAGTCAAACAGGCAGTAGATGCTAAAGGTATCAAATGCATTGATGCTGAAGTTACGATGATTCCTTCTTCAACAATTAAACTGGCCGGTAATGAAGCCAAGCAATTATTGAGTTTAATTGAATCTTTGGAAGATCATGATGATGTTGAGCAGGTTTATGCGAATTTCGATATTCCGGATGAAATCATAGACCAGATGGCAAATGCTGAATAAATGAGAATTTTGGGTATTGACCCGGCGTTAAATACCACCGGCTATGGTGTAATTGACGCCAGGCAAAATAAGCTATCATTAATAGAAGCAGGGATTATCAGTACATCGGCTAAGAGACCATTATCCGAACGATTAAATAAGATACATCGTTGTTTGATAAAATTAATTGCAGATACTGCACCGGAAGTGATTGTCCTGGAAAAAATTTATTCGCATTACCGGCATCCGGCTACTTCTTATCTTTTGGGCCATGCACGCGGAGTGATTTGTCTGGCGGTGGAAAATAAAGGCCTTCCATTGGCTGAATATGCCGCGACAAGAGTGAAAAAAGCAATTGTCGGCAGGGGCTTGGCTTCAAAGTTGCAGGTGCAGAAAATGGTAGCCAGTATTCTTAGTTTGAATATTCTGCCTAAATATACGGATGTCAGCGATGCCTTGGCATTAGCTATCGCGCATTCCTATATTGCGAGGGTCAAAAAATGATTGGCCGGCTCAAAGGAAAAGTGGTTGAAAAAAATACGAATTACCTGTTGCTTGATGTTAATGGTATTTGTTATGAAGTTTTCCTGCCGGTTGCAGTAATGCAGCGCTTGGAAGATGATATAAATACAAACGGCGAAATAAGCCTGGTGACATATCATTATTATCAGGTTGATCCGGCAAAGAGTATTCCTGTATTAATCGGTTTTGCTAATGAGATAGAGAAAGAATTTTTTCTTTCTTTTATCAGTGTTTCAGGGATTGGGCCGCGTGCTGCATTAAAAGCAATGAATCAGCCGATTTCCCTGATTGCTAAAGCCATTCATGAAGCAGATATGGATTTTTTGCGGACTTTACCCGGTATTGGCCAGCAGAAAGCGCGGGATATTATTGCCAAGCTGCAGGATAAGGTGGGTAAATTTGGTTTAATCAAAGATAATTTAACCAAAGAGCAGTTAAGTAAAGACGGCAATATTATCGAAGAGGCAGTAGCGGTATTAATGCAGTTGGAATATAAAAAATCAGAAGCAATGCAAATGGTGAAGAAGGCCATGGAGCGCAAAAATGGCGTTCAGAGTACGGAAGAACTTTTAAATGAAGTCTATAAACAGAGGATGTTAAAATAGTATGAGTGAAAATAATATTAAACCGGCAATTGAAGCATTGCTCTTTTCCAGCGAAAAACCGCTTGCGCTGGAACAGCTCCGGCAGGCTTTGGATAATTTAGAGGCTGGAGAGGTGCACAGGGTAATGGAAGAATTACGCGCGGAATATGTTGGTAATGGCCGTGGCTTGCGGATTGTCGAGGTTGCAGGAGGTTTCCAAATGGTTAGCTCCCCGGATTTTGCGGGGTTCTTAAAGAAATTACATAAAGACCGCCGGCCGGAAAAATTATCTAAACAAGCGCTTGAAACGTTGGCAATTATTGCTTATAAGCAGCCGGTATCAAAGTTTGAAATTGAATCTTTAAGAAGTGTCAATATAGACGGAGTAATCAAAAGCCTGCTTGATAAAGATGTTATCCGCATTGCCGGAAGAAAAAAAGCTCCGGGTAGGCCTTTTGTTTTTGGTACCACTAAAAAATTTCTGGAACATTTTGGTTTAAAATCACTGGATGAGCTTCCTAAAATGGAAGATTTTGTTAAAAAGGAGCAGGCAAATGAACCTCAAGACGCTGCGCAGCAAAGTTGACGGGATAGATAAAAAAATTATTTCTCTTTTGAACACCCGTGCAAATATGGCAGGTAAAATTGCAAAAACCAAAATAAAACAAGGCAGGAGTATTTATTCTCCGGAGAGAGAATCAGAAGTTCTAAAGAGGATACCCGCGTTGAACAAAGGACCGTTGGCTTCTGATGCACTGCAGTCTATATACCGGGAAATTATGTCTTCCAGCCTTAGCCTCGGCAAACCTCTTGTTATTGCTTACTTGGGGCCGCAGGCAAGTTTCAGCAACTTGGCGGCTTTAAAAAGATTTGGCACACAGCTAGAATATGTTCCCTGCGAAAGTATTACAGATGTCTTCGGGGAAGTTGAAAAAGGAAATGCTGATTACGGGGTTGTGCCGATTGAGAATTCCATTGAAGGCGCAGTAACTTATACGCTGGATATGTTTGTTGATTCTGATTTGAAAATCTGCAGCCAAATAATTTTAAACATTGCGCATAACTTACTGGCAAATTGCTCCAAAGATAAAATTAAGCATGTGTACTCAAATCCGAATGTTCTTGGACAGTGCAGAGTTTGGCTACAAGAGAATTTACCGGGAGTAGAAAGAATTGAAGTTTCCAGCACTACGCGTGCAGCAAGTATCGCAGCTAAAGAAAAAAATAGCGCTTGTATTGCTTCGCTTCTGGCTGCCAAGATTTATAAATTAAATGTTTTGGCGCGCAATATCGAAGACTCGCCGCATAATGCTACGCGTTTTATGGTAATCGGGAGGACAAATGTAGCCAGCACTAAACATGATAAGACTTCGATTCTTTTTTCGATTAAAGATAAAGTAGGTGCTTTGCATGATATGCTGGTGCCTTTTAAGAAATATGGGATTAATCTGACCAAGATTGAATCCCGGCCTTCCAAGAGAAAAGCCTGGGATTATTATTTCTACCTTGATTTAGAGGGACATCGTGACAACCCGAAAGTCAAAAAAGCCCTGGCAGAATTGGAAGCAAAGTGTAAATTCATGAAAATTTTAGGATCTTATCCGACAGGAGAATAAGCAAATGGCTTTAGCAAGAAAACACATTTTAAAAATTGATCCCTATGAGGCAGGCAAGCCTATCGAAGAGATAAAGCGCCAGATGGGGTTAAAAGAAGTAATCAAGCTTGCTTCTAATGAAAATCCGCTTGGCCCTTCGCCTAAAGCAATCGAAGCGATAAAGAAAAATTTATCTACACTAAATCGCTATCCGGACAGTAACGGCTTTTATCTGAAACGTAAAATTGCCAAGTGTCTGAACCTGGAACCGTCTAATATTGTTTTGGGCAACGGCTCTGATGAGTTGATTGATATAATTATTAAAGCCTTTGTTGAGGAAGACGAGCAGATTATTACTGCGGATTTTACATTTCTGGAATACAGAATTATTTCTCATGTAAAAAATCGGACGGTGATTACCGTGCCGTTAAAATATTTTAAGTACGATTTGGAAGCAATTAGAAAAAGAATCGATAAAAAAACTAAAGTGGTCTTTATTGCTAATCCTAATAATCCTACTGGTACTTATGTAACAAGGCGCGAAATAGGAGAATTTTTATCGGGCCTGCCTGAAGATGTATTATTGGTATTAGATGAGGCCTATGGTACTTTTATTGACGTCAATGATTTTCCCAGCAGCCTGCAGCTTATTCGTAACAACAATGTGGTAGTGTTAAGGACTTTTTCCAAGGCATATGGATTGGCAGGTATCAGGGTTGGTTTTGCAGCAGCAAAACCGGAATTGGCGGCTTGCATGGAAATTGCCAGGCAGCCATTTAATGTTAATTCTCTGGCTCAGGCTGCAGCAATAGCAGCATTGGATGATAAAAAATTCCTGAAAAAAACCCGTCAAGTTGTACTAGAAGGGAAAAAATACCTTTACGATGCTTTAGCAGGCATGGGGATTGCTTTTGTGCCGTCAGTAAGCAACTTTATTCTTATTGATGCAGGACGCGATGGCAGTGTTGTTTTTAAAGAAATGTTAAAGTTCGGCGTTATTGTCAGGGATATGAAACAATATGGGTTAAAGAATTATATCCGTGTTACAATAGGCACAAAAAAAGAGAATGAGAGATTTATTAAAGTCCTGAAGAAAATTTCATAAATGCAATGGAGGGTTAAATGATTATTGTTTTAAAGCCCGGGACAACAGAAGAGCAGGTAAATCATATTATTGAAAGGGTTACAAAGCTCGGGCTTACTCCGCATGTTTCTAAAGGAACAGAACGCACAATTATTGGCGTAATCGGCCCGGAAGATATACTGCAGGTCACTCCTTTAGAAGCATTCCCGGGCGTAGAAAAGGTAATGCCGGTATTAGCGCCTTATAAGCTTGTTTCAAGGGAATTCCGGCCGGAAAATTCAGTTATCGATCTTGGCAAGGGTGTGAAAATCGGCGGTAAAAAAATCGTGCTTATGGCCGGGCCGTGTGCAGTGGAAAATCTGGATAATCTTTTTGCCATAGCCAAAGAAATAAAAAAATGCGGTGTGGAAGTTTTGCGCGGGGGCGCTTTTAAACCGCGTACTTCTCCGTATAGTTTTCAGGGTTTAGGCGAAGAGGGCTTAAGGTATCTTAAACAGGTAGGCAGCGAATTAAATTTAGTCACAGTCAGTGAAGTAATGGACCCGCGCGATGTGAAGCTGGTAGCAGAATATGTAGATATACTGCAGATCGGCGCGCGCAATATGCAGAATTTTAACCTTTTAAAGGAAGTGGGCCTGACTAAGAAGCCGGTTTTGTTAAAGAGAGGCCTTTCTTCGACAATAAAAGAGCTTTTGATGTCGGCAGAATATATTATGGCGGGCGGGAATTTCAATGTTACTTTATGTGAACGCGGCATCCGCACCTTTGAGGATGCGACGCGCAATACTTTGGATATAAGCGCAATTCCCGTAGTAAAGCAGCTTTCTCATTTACCGATTATCGTTGATCCGTCTCATGCTGCTGGAAAATGGGGTTTGGTGCCTGCGCTTTCCAAGGCAGCAGTGGCTTCCGGATGTGACGGCTTAATCATTGAAGTGCATAATCATCCTGAAGAGGCACTGTCAGACGGTGCGCAATCTTTGACACCGGCTAATTTCAGCGTGTTGGTAAATGAACTAAAAGTAATTGCAAAAGCAGTGGGCAGGGAAATTTAAAAAATGATATTATTTAATCAGGTAGCTATCGTAGGAACAGGCCTAATTGGCGGTTCAATCGGTATGGCTTTGAAAAAAAACCATATTTGCCGCCAGGTGATTGGCGTCAGCTTCCATAAAAGATCCATTGATTTGGCTAAGAGAAAAAAAGCCATAGATACCGGATCGCAGAGCCTGAAAATAATCAAAGACGCAGATCTGGTTATTTTAGCTACCCCTGTGGAGCTTATTCTGAAACTTGCGCCGCAGATTGCCAGAGTTATAAAAAAAGATTGTATTATAATTGATGTTGGCAGTACCAAAGAAGGAATCGTGGCAAAGCTGGGAAAGTTATTTCCTAATTATATCGGAACACACCCTTTAACAGGTTCGGAAAAAAGAGGAATTGTTAATGCCAAAGAAGATTTATTCAAAAATTCTTCCTGCCTTTTAACTCCTACCCGTAATACCGCGGTGTTTGTGCGTAAGAGGATTGAAGAGCTATGGGTGCGTCTGGGCGCACGGGTATTTTACCTTTCACCTGACAAACATGACGAAGCGTTGTCTTTTATCAGCCATTTGCCGCATATCGCGGCATTCGCCTTAATCGGCGTCATTCCGGGTAAATTTTTAAATTTCGCCTCTGGAGGACTAAAAGATACCACTCGTATTGCTGCTTCTGACAGCGAACTTTGGACGGATATTTTCCTGAATAATCAAAAGAATCTCCTCAGGGCAATCCATGAATTTGAGGGGAAAATTTCTTTGATTAAGCAGGCAATTAAAAAGAAGAACAGAAAATTATTGAATAAAATACTTGCAGAGGCAAAGAGTAAAAGAGAAGCCTTGTAGATGATTATTGCTATCGATGGCCCCGCAGGCGCAGGCAAAAGCACAGTTGCCAAAATTTTAGCTCAAAAGCTGGGCTTTCTTTATATCGATACGGGTGCTATGTACCGCGCACTCACCTTAAAAACAATCGAGCAGAAAATTGACCCCTCTGATATTCCTGCAATTGTTGATTTAGCCCGTCATTCTGTTATTGACCTGATTAATGATGAACTTGGCGCGTTAAAAGTTTCTCTCGACGGAAAGGATGTTTCTTCTCTAATCCGCGAGCCGAGAATTACCATGTTTGTTTCAGATATCGCAAAGATTAAAGATGTAAGAGAAGTAATGCTGGGGCTGCAGCGTAAATTAGGCAAGAGCAAAGACAGTGTTTTGGATGGCAGGGATATCGGAACAGTAGTATTCCCGGATGCTGATAAAAAGTTTTATCTGGACGCTAAATCCGATGAACGCGCAAAACGCCGCTATAAAGAATTAGTTGGCTTTGGGCAAACTATAACTTTGGGCGATGTAGAGTCTGATTTAAGCAACCGTGATAAAATTGATTCTACGCGTGAATGCGCTCCACTTAGAAAAGCAGAAGACGCTGTTTATGTTGACACTACGGATATGAGCATAGAGGAAGTTGTAAAGACGCTGCTAGGATATTTATAGTTATGGATAAATCTTTAATTCGTAATTTTTCTATTATCGCCCATATTGACCATGGGAAATCCACGCTTGCCGACAGGATCCTTGAAATAACCGGCGCGGTAGAGAGATCGCATAAAGGAACACAGCTTTTGGATGATATGGATTTGGAAAAGGAGCGTGGTATTACCATTAAAGCTTCTATGGTCAGGCTTAATTATAATTCTAAGAAGCATAAAAAAAATTATATTTTTAACCTTATCGATACTCCTGGCCATGTAGATTTTACTTATGAAGTTTCCAAATCTTTAGCTGCCGGTGAAGGAGCGCTTCTGGTAATTGATGCCGGGCAGGGAATTGAGGCACAAACCGTAGCAAATTATTACCTCGCCGAGGAAAATAACCTGAAAATTATTCCGGTAATCAATAAGATTGATTTGAATTCTGCGGATGTGCCGCGCGTAAAAAGGCAAGTTACTAGTGTGTTGGGTTTTGAAGAGGATGAGATAATTCTTGCTTCTGCCAAAGAGGGTATAGGTGTTGAAGAGACCTTAGACAGGATTATAGAAGTTGTTCCGCATCCTTTGGGTGAAGAAAATAGCCCTTTGAAGGCGCTTGTTTTCGACTGCCGTTTTGACGCTTTTAAGGGAGTTGTTGTTTTTGTCAGGATTGTCGATGGAAAAATTACCAAATCAACACAATTAAAAATGATGCATTCGGGAAAAACCTATAAAATCGAAGAATTGGGAGTATTTAACTTAAGTTATATTCCGGTAGATTCTCTAGGCTGCGGAGAAGTCGGATATTTTACGGCGAATATGCGCGAGGCGCGGGAAATCATTATCGGCGATACTATTACTGATAATAAAAATCCCTGTGAAGCGGCCCTGCCAGGTTTCAGGTCAGTAAAACCGCTTGTTTTCTGCGGTATCTATCCGGTTAACCCGGGAGATTTTCCTGATTTACGTGATGCCATGGACAAATTAAAATTATCTGATGCTTCATTTATTTTTGAACCGGAGAACTCCCAATCCTTTGGTTCAGGTTTTCGCTGTGGATTCTTGGGGCTTTTACATATGGAAATCGTCCAGGAGCGCCTGGAAAGAGAATACAATTTGAATTTAATTCTTACTGTGCCTAATGTTGTATATAGAGTAAGGAAGATTGACGGAACATTAGTAGATGTGGATACTCCCAGCAAGCTTCCATCGGGACAGGATATCCAGGAAGCGCAGGAGCCTTATGCAAGCCTGCTAATGATTGTCCCTGTTGATTCGATAGAAGCTGTCTGTGATTTTACCAAATCAAGAAGAGGGATATTCCAGTCTAATGAATATCTTGGTGAGGAT
>JALOQJ010000050.1 GCA_025453445.1 Candidatus Omnitrophota bacterium | reverse complement strand
GGGATTTTTATTACCTTTTTCATAAAAGCACATCAAATGCAGGAATTGGATAAAAAATGGAATTCACTTGAGCCGGATAGAAAAACTTTTGCAACGTTGAGCAGCGAATATAATATATTTTCACAGGAAGCCTTGGCAATAAAGGATATTGTGTCGCGCAGGGTGCTTTGGGCGGAAAAATTAAACAAGCTAAGCTTGGATTTGCCTAGCGGTGTATGGTTTAATGATATTTCCCTGTCAGGAGCGAATTTTAAATTAAGCGGTTCAGCGGTATCAGTGCAGAACGAAGAAATAAAATTAATCAATAAATTCCTTGATAACCTGAAAAATGACCCGCAATTTTACGCTGGGTTTAATGATTTGGAGCTAGGGCCGATGCAAAGAAAGGCTTTGGCTGGTTATGAAGTAGTTGATTTTACTTTATCCGGCACGCTGAATGAAAACAAATGAATAAAAAATTAATTCTTATTGCAATAGTGGCAGTATTTATTCTTTATGCGGACTATGCCTTTGTTTTGCAGCCGCAATTAAAAAACATTAATGATACGGGTGTAAAAATTTCCAAGAAAAAAATTGATATAGATACTCTTCTTAAGGATTTGGTAAAATTACAGGAAGCGAAACGCAAAGCCGGCGAGACAGAAAGTAGCGTATTGTCTAAGTCTAAAAGAATCCTTTCCGACGAAGACATCCCCTTGTTGCTTAATGAAATATCCGCTATTGCCAATATCTGCCAGATAAAAATTATGCAGATTAAACCGGTAAAAGAAGCAGTAAAGGAAGTAAAGCCCGTGAAAGTAAGGCCTACGAAAACGCGTAACTTTACAGCTGAGTTAATTACTTTAGAGTTGACGGGTGAATATCATAATTTCGGTAAATTTATAAATATCCTGGAGGGAAACGAGGTGTTTCTGGCTGTAGATGATTTTAAAATCAGCCCTATTTCGGGAAATTACCTGCAGCAGAATATAAAGATGGTGTTAAAGACTTATGTTAAAGAGTAATAATATTAAAATCATATTTACGATTGTGCTTTCAGCTTTCAGCTTTCAGCTTTCAGCTTTCAGTTGTTTTGCTCAGGAAGGCTTCAAATATGATTCTAAAGGCAAGCGTAATCCGTTTATCCCGCTGGTTACTTCCGACGGAAAACTGCTTAAGCTGGAAACAGAGGAAACTGCTAATGTCGAAGGCTTGCTGCTCGAGGGTATTATCTACGATAAAAACGGCTCATCCTTTGCGATAGTTAATAGTAATGTAGTGAAGGTTGGAGATATGATTGGTGATATTCAAGTTTTAAAAATTGGAAAAGAGAAGGTTATTTTTATTAAAGACGGCCAAACTTTAGAGATAGAGTTAAGGAAGGAGGAAGAATGATAAAAAGATTTACTCTTTATGTATCATTCTTAACACTGATATTTTTTTGTTTTCTTATTAAATCCGCATCCTTAGCCCAGGATGTATTAGCTGTGCCTGAGGAGGATAAGCAGCCGGCAGCCGTAGAGCAGCAGGCAGCAGGGGCCAAAGAGATAACTCAGGTTCCTGAGAGCCTGATTGCTTCTGACAATGTTACCCTGGATTTCAAGGATGCTGATATTAATAATGTGCTGAAGATTATTTCCCTGAAAGCAGGCATGAATATAGTTTCTACCCCGGATGTCCTGGGTAATGTGACAATAAAATTGTCTGATGTGCCTTGGGAGCGGGCATTGGATGTAATTTTAAAGACTTACGGCTATGCTTATGAAAAACAGAGGAATATTATTCTGGTAACTAAGTCGGAAAATATTTCTAAAATTCAGTCTGAAGAGCCGTTAAGGACGGAAGTTTTTAACCTCAGATTTTTGGATGCGCAGGATGCGGAAAAAGTAATTATCCCTTTGCTTTCTGTGCGCGGGAAAATCGCTATTCTTTATACCAAAGGCCAAAAAGGCTGGCAATTCGGGACTTTTAAGATCGGCAAGGAGGATACTTCTTCCAGCGGATTAATCAGGGAAGGGCAGGCCAGTACTTCTCAATCTGAGACTATTTCTATTGAAAAAACACCTGCCGGCGGAGTAATTGCCAATAAAGTTGATTTACCCAGTTCTGTTAAATCTAAAACTTTGGTGATTACTGATACCGGGGCAGCTTTGGACAAAATCAAGATTTTTCTTGAGCAAATTGACCATAAACCAAAACAAGTTTTAATTGAAACCAGGATTATGGAAGTAAACATGAGTAAGTTAAAAGACCTTGGGTTTGACTGGGGTACTGGTTCAAGCGGAGCAAGTAACTATACAACAGCTCCGGCAGACATATATACTAACGCGAATAATACCATGTCAATTGCCGGCCGTAATTTGGCTTCTGAGTTTACACCTAATGCTTTTAGCCCTGTTGAGGGTGTCACTACTCTTACCGGTAAATATCCTTACGCAGCAGGTTTAGAAGTACTTTTTAAGAAATTCGGCGGTACTCAATTTCAGGTCATCCTTCATGCTTTGGAAGAAGATGCCAGTACCAATACTTTGTCTGCTCCGCGGATTATGACTTTAGATAATCAGGAAGCATCGATGCTTGTGGGGTATCACACGCCAATTTTAACCTCTACGGTTACTGGCGGCACAACTACCGAAGGCCCGACGCAAACTCAAAGTTTGGATTATTATCAGGAAATCGGTATCCGCCTGAATGTTGTCCCGCAAGTCAGCGACGAAGGCTACATCAATATGATTATTCATCCTAGTGTTACTTCTTCTTCATCAAGCGTTACTGCTACTTCTGTTGCCGGGTCAGGCGATAATAAAGTAGAAAGCCCAATCAGTTACCCGATTATAGATGTACGTGAAGCTCAGACACAGGTGATGATGAAGGATGGAGAGACAGTTGTTATTGGCGGGCTGTTGAAAGATGTCAAAAAAGAAGAAACTATTGGTATTCCTTTTATAAGCAAACTTCCCTGGATAGGTAAATTATTCGAACGTGAGATTACCAGCAGTAGTAAAATAGACCTGCTTATTTTTATTACTGCCCATATTGTTAAAGAGAACGAAATGAATGCAGCGGAACTGGCGAAATTAGAAGAGAATATGAGCCAAGCACCGGCAAAGATTGATTTTAAAAGTAAACAGAAAAAATAATGCAGAAGTTCACTTTTACTTTTAGCAAGACCGGTGCAATGAAATACATTTCCCACCTTGATTTAATGCGGCTTTTTATGCGTGCCTTCCGCCGCGCAGGATTACCGGTGAAAATTACCGAAGGTTTTAATCCGCACCCGAAATTAAGTATTAAGAGGGCGCTAAAATTGGGCGTTGAGAGCATTTGCGAAGAAGCAACTATTATCTTACGTGATTATACCGAACCATCACTTTTTAAGGAGGGCCTTGCGCGGCAGCTGCCGCCGGGCATAGAGATTAAACATGTCGAAAGAAATTTTAGTTAATATCGAGCCGCGCGAAAAACGCGTAGCCATAGTTTCTGGTGGGCACTTAGAGGAATTTTACCTTGAGCGCCCGCAGGATAAAACCATTGTGGGAAATATTTATAAAGGTAAGATCGAAGCTGTGCTTCCGTCGGTGGGAGCTGCTTTTGTTGATATTGGCCTGCCGAAAAAAGGCTTTTTATATTTATCCGAGATTGAGTCCCTTTTTGAATCTTCAGATACTTCACAGCTGCGTAAAAAAGAAGTCAAAAAAGGCGAAGAAGTTCTGGTACAGGTAGTAAAGGAATCTTTCGGCACCAAGGGGCCGCGGCTATCGTGTCATATCGGCCTTGCCGGTAGGTACCTTGTGCTAATGCCTCAGGATAATCAGATTGGGATATCGCGCAGGATTGAAGAAGAGGAAGAACGCAGGCGCCTGCGCGGGGTACTGCAGGAACTTAAACCCCCTAAAGATATTGGTTTTATCGTGCGCACCGCTGCCAGCGGAAAATCGAAGCAGGAATTAGTCCGTGATGCTAATTTTTTGCTTAAGCTATGGACGCGCATTGAAAAAACAATCCAATCAACTAAGGCCCCGGCTTTAATTTATGAGGAGTATGACCTGACTTTAAGGGCAATCCGTGATTCATTTGCCGACGATGTGGCTAAACTTATTGTTGATTCGAAAGAAGAATATTACCGGATTATCCGTTTTATGAAAACCTTTATGAATTATTTAACCCGCAAGGTCGAACTCTATAAGGGTAATGATTTATTTGAGGAAAAAGACGTTGAGCGCCAGATCAATAAAATTTTCGAGAGCCGGATTTACTTTAAATCAAAGGCATATATTATTATTGAGCCGACAGAAGGCTTAGTTGTTATCGATGTCAACTCCGGAGGATTTACCAGAAAGTTTAATCAGGAAGAAACTGCTTTTAAAGTTAATTGCGAAGCAGCGCTTGAGGTTGCCCGGCAATTGCGTTTACGCGACTTGGGCGGGATTATTGTGGTAGATTTTATTGATATGGAAAAAGAAGGCCATCGTCGGGAACTTCTAAATGTTTTGAAAAAAGCGCTTAGCAATGACCGCGCCAAATACGATATTCTGGGAATTTCGAAATTTGGCCTTGTGGAAATCACCCGCGAGCGAATACATAATACAGTGCACGCCCTTTCTTATCAAAATTGCCCCTATTGTAAAGGTAAGGGCAAGGTTAAATC
>JALOQJ010000026.1 GCA_025453445.1 Candidatus Omnitrophota bacterium | reverse complement strand
AAACAGATAAAATTTTATCTAGTGCGAAACCTTTAACTTTTGCTCCCTGCTCTTTTGTGAATTTACTAAAAAGCAGCTTTAAATTATCATCAGGCATGCTAAAGAGCATAACCTGAAAAATATCAATCTTGAACTGCCGCGTAATAAGTTAATCGTGGTTACCGGGCTTTCAGGTTCCGGTAAGTCAAGCCTTGCCTTTGATACTATCTATGCCGAGGGCCAGCGCCGCTACGTAGAGAGCCTTTCTGCTTATGCCCGCCAGTTTTTGGATCAGCTGCAAAAACCGGATGTTGAATATATCGAAGGTTTGTCTCCGGCTATTGCTATTGAACAGAGATCAGCCGGAGGAAATCCGCGTTCCACAGTAGCCACGCAAACCGAAATTTATGATTATCTTAGGCTGCTTTTTGCTCGTATCGGGACAGTGTTTTGTCATAAGTGTGGCAGTCTGATAGAGAGGCAAAGTGCGCAGGAAATAGTAGAAAAAATATTATCCTTACCAGCTGGCTGTGATATTCATATATTGGCTCCTTTGATCGCCGGCAGGAAGGGCGAATATAAAGATACGCTTGTTCAAGTGCAGAAAAGTGGTTTTGTCAGGGTGCGCGTGGATGGAAAGATCTATGAGTTACCGGCTAAGTTAAAATTAGAGAAATATAAAATTCACCATATTGAAGTAGCTGTGGATCGCTTAACTGTGAAACCGGGAATCAGAAGCCGGCTTACAGAATCAGTTGAAACAGCCTTAAAAACCGGTAAGGGAGTTATAATTGTCAGTCGTCCTTTAAGTAAAGGCGCTGATTTAGTTTTTAGCGAACAGTATGCCTGCGTTAAATGCGGGATTAATTATTCTGAAGTTGAGCCACGGATTTTTTCTTTTAATTCTCCATATGGCGCCTGTCCTGCCTGCAATGGTTTGGGCACTAAATTTGAATTTGACCCGGATTTTATTATTCCGGATAAAAATAAATCTATTAATGAAGGAGCAATCGCTCCATGGAAAAGAGGCGGCAGAGGCTATATTCTTTATTACCGTTGGTTGTTAAAAGAATTATCGCAAGCACTGAATTTTGATTTGGATACGCCTTTTAAAAAATTAAGCAAAAGCGTGCGGCAGGCTATTCTCTATGGCAGTGAAATTGAAGCAGGCGGCAAACCTTTTGAGGGGCTTGTTCCTCATTTAGAAAGGCTATTCATTCAGACAGATAGCGATTATTTAAAACAGGAAATTTCCCGGTTTATGTCTATTCTCCCTTGCCCTGTTTGTCAGGGAGCAAGATTAAAGCCAAAAAGCCTTAGTGTAAAAATTAATCATAAAAATATCTGGGAAGTAACTCAGATGCCGATTAAAGAAGCGCAGCATTTTTTCTCAAAGCTTGAATTGAGCGAACGAAAAAAAATAATCGGCACGCAGGCATTAAAGGAAATAAATCAGAGGCTGCAGTTTTGTATTGATGTGGGTTTAGATTATTTGACTTTAGACAGGAAAAGTTCCAGCCTTTCCGGAGGGGAAGCGCAGAGGATCCGCTTGGCTACGCAGGTTGGCTCGCGGCTTGTGGGAGTGCTGTATATC
The DNA here is from genome assembly GCA_025453445.1 of Candidatus Omnitrophota bacterium. Taxonomy (GTDB): domain Bacteria; phylum Omnitrophota; class Gorgyraeia; order Gygaellales; family Profunditerraquicolaceae; genus JALOQJ01. The sequence continues at coordinate 14,121 of JALOQJ010000026.1, read as the reverse complement.
TTGGATGAGCCGAGTATTGGCCTGCACCAGCGCGATAATACAAAATTAATTTCTACACTGAAAACCTTAAGGGATTTAGGAAATACTTTAATTGTTGTAGAACACGATGAATATACAATACTTGCCTCTGATTATATCGTAGACTTAGGCCCAGGCGCCGGCAGAGAAGGAGGAGAGGTAGTTTTTTCCGGTAACAAGCAAGATTTGTTAAAAAGCCCGGTTTCGCTTACAGCTAAATATCTACGCAGGGAACTGAAGATCGAGTTGCCTTTAAAGCGCCGGCCAATAAATATGAAACGGTTGCTGGAAATTAAAGGTGCGCGTGAACATAACTTGAAAGACATCGATGTGATATTCCCCATTGGCACTTTTATTTGCGTTACCGGAGTGTCTGGTTCTGGGAAATCAACGTTAATTGACGAAACTTTATACCGTTCTCTGGCGCAGAAGTTATATAAGTCACGCCAGAAGCCGGGCGTGTATGATAAATTAACAGGATCGGAAAATATTGATAAAGTGATTGTGGTGGACCAGTCGCCGATCGGCAGGACCCCGCGTTCGAATCCAGCAACTTATACTGGAGTATTCAGCCAGATCCGGGATTTATTCAGCAAGCTGCCGGAAGCAAAAGTACGCGGGTTCAAGCCCGGGCGGTTTTCTTTTAACGTTAAAGGCGGCCGCTGCGAAGTCTGCTCAGGAGACGGGATTAAAAAAATTGAGATGCATTTTTTACCTGATGTTTATGTAAAGTGCGATACTTGCCAAGGCAAGCGTTTTAATCAGGCTACTTTAGAGGTAAAATATAAAGGTAAGTCTATTTCCGACTGCCTTGAGATGACTATTGAAGAAGCTATCGTGTTATTTAGCAACATCCCGGGAATAAAAAACACCTTAACCTATCTTTATGATGTGGGATTAGGTTATCTTACCTTAGGGCAATCTGCTACCACATTATCCGGAGGCGAGGCGCAGCGTATGAAACTGTCTGCGGAATTAAGTAAGCGTTCCACCGGAAAAACCCTGTATATCCTTGATGAACCTACTACGGGGTTACATTTTGCCGATGTGGAAAAATTAATTCTTGTTTTGCAAAGGCTAGTTGACAAAAGCAACACAGTAGTAGTTATTGAGCATAATCTAGAGGTAATCAAGTGCGCAGATTACATTATAGATTTAGGCCCGGAAGGCGGGGATAAGGGTGGTGAAATTGTGGCAAGCGGCACACCGGAACAGGTAATCAGCACAAAAAAATCATATACAGGCGAGTTTTTAAAGAAAGTATTGAAGAGCGTATAGAATAGTGATATAGTTAATGACAAATGACAAAATTCAAAATCCAAAATAAATCAAAAATTCAAATGCCAAAATTAAAAATAAAACTTTTGTCATTTGGTATTTGTGTTTTGGCATTATTTTGTGCTTTGTGCTTTGGTATTTGTCATTACTCCTATGCCCAGACAGTAACCCGGGACGAGAAAGAAGAAGAATCGTTATTTGTGGCAAAGAAAGCGTTTGATGACGGTTTCTACGAAGTATCTTTGGGGCTTTTGGAGCGTTTTTTAAAAAACTACCCGGAATCAAAGCGCAGCGCAGAGGCCAATTTGTTAATCGGCCAATGCTATTTTTATCAGAATAAATTCCTTGATGCCCTGACAAAATTCGAATGGCTGCTTGAGCGGCCGGATGCCAAAGCTATGCAGGATGCTGTTTTGTACTGGATAGCGGAAGTGCATTTCCGCGGCAATAACTTCAGCAAGGCAGCGTCTTATTATAAAAAAATCATCAGTGAATTTCCTTCATCCGGATATTTTACTGCTGCGAATTATTCATTAGGCTGGTGCCTCTTCCAAGAGCGTGATTTTAAAGAAGCATTAAATTATTTTAAAACAATAGAAGAGAAATCGCCCAAAGAGTCCTTTGCCAAGGAATCTTCGTTTAAAATTATTGAATGTTTGTATAATCTGAAAGATTATTCTCAGCTTAAAGAAAAGCTAAGTAATTACCTGAAGGTGTATTCTCAGGATAGCTCTAAGCTGCCGTATCTTTATTTTTACCTCGCAGAGGCAGATTATTACCTGAATAATTTTTCCGAAGCTATTGATGAGTATTCTAAGGTGCTTTCCAGTACTCAAGATGATAAGATCCAGGCGCTTTCACGCCTGAGCATCGGCTGGGCATATTTGAAATTAAAAAAATATAAAGAAGCAGAAGATATGTTTCAGGATATTTTGCCTGATGATTTAGAAAAGCCCAGCCATGATGTGCTTTTGCTGGGCCAGGCAATTTTAATGGTGGAAACTAAGAGGTTTGAGGAAGCAAAAAGAATATATACTGATTTGGCTAATAAAACCGCGGATCCTACGGTATTGGTTCAGGCATATTTGGGTAAAGCAGATGCTTTCTATAATAGCGGTGGCTATAAAGAAGCCTTAGAGGCATATAAAGAAGCTTTGTCAAAGGCATCACATGAGATTCCGCAGGAAATTATTGATAAACTGCATTATGGTCTTGCCTGGAGTTATTTAAAAGAAGGGCAGTTCAAAGAAGCGATTGATGAGTTCCGTAAAGTAGTTAAGCTGAGCGAAGACAAAATTGTCAAGATCTCTGCGCTCTGCCAGATAGGCGATGCCTATCAGGATGCGGCAAATTTCAGTAAAGCAGCGGAAACTTATGATACTATTCTGAAAGATTATCCCGAATCACTATACAGTGATTATGTTCAGTATCAGCTGGGTTCGACCCTTTTAAAATCTTCCAATTATGACGGAGCGATTATCGCTTTTCAGGCTTTAAAAAAGAATTTCCCCGGGTCAAAATTACTCGACGATGCCAGTTATGCTTTGGGCCTGGCATATTTTCAGAGGGAAGATTATAAAGCAAGCAAAGAAATCTTCGAAAAGTTTCAGGATGAGTATAAAGACAGTTATCTGCGGCCGCAGGCAATATATCTACTGGGAACAAGCCTGTATAACTTGGGTAAATTCAATGAAGCGATAGAAGTGTTTAAGAACGTTGTCAGGTTTTACAGCCAGGACAGCGAGTTAGTCCAAAAAGCAGAATACGAAATCGCAGACTGTTTTTACCGCCTTGGCCAGGAAAAAGAAGCAATGGCTAAATTTAAGCTGCTGCGCTCTAAATACCCGGATTCCAGCCTTACCTCAGAGGTAATCTGGTGGCTGGGTGAATATTATTACCGCCATAATAATCTGGATTTGGCACGCAGGTATTTTTCTTCTCTGATACAAGATTTTCCCAAGAGCAGCTTAATTGCCAATGCTTATTATGCCCTAGGTTCTACTTATGCGGAAGAAAATAACGGCGAGGAAGCAGTAAATAATTTCAAAAAAGTCCTTGAGTCGGGGAAATCGGATTTAGCAGGTACTGCCATCGCCGGTATTGCGGATATCTACCTGAAACAGGGAAAAATCGATTCAGCCCTGAAGGCCTACGAAGAAATTATTAAAGATTACCCCAACCTTAATGCGTTGGCTTATCCTAAGATTGCCGATATCTACCGTAAATCCGGCGATTATGCGCAAAGCCTTGATTTCTACCGTAAGAGCCTTGAAATTGTGCCGGTAAGCGAGATGAGTGATATTCAATTCAAAATCGCGGAAACTATTGAAGCAAAGGGTGAGCCGGATCAGGCAATTGCAGAATATTTAAAGGTTACCTACCTCTATTCAGAAAATAATGCCCTGACTGTCAAATCGCTTTTGAGAGTAGCAGCTATTTATGAAGCCAAAGAAAATTTCAAAGAAGCATCCAGTATCTATAAAAGGATTTCATCGATAGACGCAGAAGAAGCAAAATACGCCGTAGAGCGGCTGGAGTGGATAAAAACGAATCATTTAGTTAAATAATTTTATTTTTAAAGAAGGAGGAATAGGATGGATTTGTATAAAATGGGTTTGTGGCAGATATTTATAGCTGGTGGCCCGGTGATGTGGCCGATATTATTATGTTCTATATTTGCTTTAGCGATAGCTTTGGAAAAATTCTGGCATTTACATCAGATTAGGATAGATACGCAGGAATTTCTGAATAAAATTTTAGAGAAGATGAAGCATCATCAGGTAAAAGAAGCGCTGGAGATTTGCGATACTACCAAGAGCCCGATCTCCAATATTTTAAAAGCGGGAATTTTAAAATATGACCGTCCCCGGCCGCAGATTAAAGAGGCTATCGAAGATGCGTCTTTGAGTGAAATACCTAAAATAGAGAAAAACCTTACTGCTTTGGCTACAATAGCGCATGTATCGCCTCTATTGGGGCTTTTGGGTACGGTTACCGGGATGGTACGCGCCTTTCAGACTATTCAGGCCAAGGCAACCAGTTTTCATCCGGTTTCTCCCGGAGATCTGGCAGGTGGCATATGGGAAGCTTTGTTAACTACGGTTGCCGGGTTGATTGTAGCAATTCCTGCTTTCGTAGCTTATAATTATTTAGTCAGCCGTATCAATTATTTTATCCTGGAAATGGAGAAGGCGGCTACGGAATTAGTTAATTTCCTTACTGAGTAAGGGGGATAAATATGCGTTTTAAAAGACATATGAAATTAGAACATGGCTTGAAGCAGATAGATATCGCGCCATTGATTGACATAGTTTTTCAGTTGCTGATATTTTTTATGCTTACTTCAAGTTTTATCATGCAGCCAGGGATAAAGGTAAATTTGCCTAAGGCTGCTACTAGCGAAGTAGTAAGGCCGGAAAATATAGAAATTATCGTTTCAGGAGAAAACGTTACATATCTTAACGGTAAAGTAATTACTACGGTGGAACTCAAGAATATCCTGCGGCAGGCAGCAAAAAGGGATCAGTCTATTTTGATTAAAGCAGATAGGCGGGCATCGTTAGGCAGGGTAGTGGAAATCTGGGATCAGGCCCGGGATTTAGGCTTAACCCAGATAAATATCGCCACAAATCAGGAATAATGATCGAGCCGATATTCAAAAAAACGATTTTGTTGTCTCTTCTGGGCCATCTGACGGCATTCGGCATCTTTAGCTTTTCTTCCGGCAATAAACTGCCTGATTTAAGCCAGATCAATATTTCGTTCTGGGGAGGGTTTCTTAAGGGGTATGATTTTACTTCTCCCAACAGCAATTTCAATAAGCCTTTTAAGCCGGCGTTCAATTTGCGGCCTGTATCGCCGCTGCCGGAGAAAATCGACTCACCTGCTTCTTTAGAGCAGCTGGTATATTTTAAACCGTCTGCGCGTTTATTAATAGAAAGCGAAAAACCGCCTCTTGTCAAAAATTTAGCTGAAGAGTATCTGCCAAAAATAAGAAAACAGCCTGTAGTTATGCTTTACCCTAAACTGCCATATCACTTCAGTCTTTATTTTAAAGACCGGCAGTTGGTGCATATTGCCCTAGATTATAAAATAATTACAGGGGATAAGGTTAGTTCGATAATTATCCAAAGAAAGATATCTTCAGGGAACCCCGAAGCAGACCTTCTTTGCATGCGTTACATCAATCTTTATCTTTCTATACAGCGGGAAAGATTCACGCCCAATAAATGGCAGACGGTGAAGATAGAACTTGAGCCTAAAAAATGATCAACCTTGATTTTTCTGCGGCAGTAGCACTTTACGCAGGCTGTGTTTTAATCATATTGTTGATTTTTTGGCTTGCCGACAAAAAGCAGAAAGAAAGCAACCATTCTCTGGATGATAAATTTATCTGGTTTTGTTCAATTTGTTCTTATACCTATATTAATACTAAAGAAGAAGTGATTTCAACCTGTCCTCGCTGCGGCAGTTATAATAAAAGAAATTAGTTGACTATCTTTATTATTTAATTGTATAATAATAAGCAAGTCAAGCGTTAGTCTAAATTTTAAAGCCACGGAGGAAAAAGTGATTACAGAAATAGGAATAGTCGCAGGAGATATCTGGCATTATCTGGATCAGCACGGTGAGGTAAAATTCGCTGATTTGGCAAAGGGCATTGATAAGCCGCAGGATATTGTTTTAATGAGCTTAGGCTGGCTTGCCCGGGAAGGCCATGTTATTTTGCAGCAGGCAGATAATGGTTATAAAGTGAGCTTAAGGAAGAATGCTTAAGATTAAGGCCAAAAAAGGCGTGGCATTGTATATAACTATTTTTGCCATTCTTTTGGTGATTATTTTTGCTGGCATTATTCTGAATACAATATCCAGCCAATCCCGGCTGACCCAGCATCAAATAGGCCGTATACAGGCTGACTATGCAGCTATGGCAGGGATAAATGTTGCTTTGGAAATGCTCAGGCTTGGCAAGTGGGATACTGGTACGTTTACGCTATGCAAGTCAGGCTCAGGCTGCACCCTTTATGATGCTGATTTACCTCCTAATATTGATAGAATAGAGATTTCTATCGGAGCTATGGATATCAACAGCCCTGCAGGAACCCGCCAAGTTACAGCTACAACCATCTATTCCACCCCTAACATTTCCCAATAAGAAAAATCCAATTTAATAAACCTCCAAGTAAGTCTATTATAATCCGAGTAAGTCTATTATAAAGATATTTGTTTAATTTATCGTCGGAGTTTATAGCCTACGAGTAAGTTTAAGTAACTTTATTATAAAAAACACTTGACAAAATAAATCTTTTATGATTTAATTAACTTCCCTATAGTTTATGATGAATTAGATAGAAGAAAGATAAAGGAATATGCCAAGACTTATCGATGTTGATGAATTAGCAGATTACCTGCGTTTAAAGAAGCAGACTATTTATAACTGGCTGCATCAGCGCAAAATCTCAGGTATAAAAGTCGGCGGGGTCTGGAGGTTTGATCGTAAAGAAGTTGATGCCTGGCTGAAGAGTAAGAGGCGTTTACTTAAAACCGGAGATAAGTAATGAATAAAATGTTAGGCATATATTTTGGCCCTAAAGTAATCAGCCTGGTGGAAAGCAAAGGCAAGAGTGTTATTAATTCTCTACAAATCCAGCGCTCTGTGCTTTCTTCAGGTGAGATAGAAGAAAAAGTTCCTGACGAGGTCAAGGTAGTCGCCCTTTTTAAAGAAGAATTAAGGAAGAATAAGATAGAGGCACAAGAGGCGGCTTTATGCCTTTCCGGCAAAGATCTAATTATCCGTTCTTTTGAAATTCCTATGCTGCCGGCTAATGAACTTTCCAATGTTATTAGTTTTGAGGCCAAGAAATACATTCCTTTTAAGGCAGAAGAGCTATTTTTTGATTTTCAGGTAAAGCTTGACCGTTCAACCCGCAGGAATCAGGTTCTATATGTAGGTATTAAGAAAGAAACCCTTGATCGTTACCTTAAGGTAATGAACCAGCTTAATATTAAGGTTAGTTACTTAGAATATTCTGCTTTTAGTGTTTTAAGGTTCTTGAAATTAGCCAACCTTGGGAATAATGGCATTACTGCTGTAGTTGTTATGGATTTGAATGAACAAGACGAGGTTAATTTTACGATTTTAGAAAATGGCTTTCCGCTTTTTAGCCGTGATATAACTTTAACTGAAGGCTCGGAAGGCCCGTTTACCGCCGCAGCTCAAGCAGCACCTGCAGGCTCAGTTTTGGACAAGCTGAAGAATGAAATCCGCATTTCGCTTGATTATTACCAGCGCAAATTCGCCTTAAAAAAGATTGCCCGGGCGTTTTTTATGTGCAACGAAGAATACCGGCAGGATTTGGAGTTGTTCTTTCAAGAGGTTGGTTTTCCCGCGCAATTCATTAATACCAGCAGGTATATAGGTAAGCAGCGGCTTTTTAGCCTTGGGTTTATCAAGAGTTATAGCGCGTCTTTAGCCGCTACGATAAAGACCGGGTTAAAAATCAATATTTTAACTGCTAAGGTTAAGACAAAACCTCCGAAAGAAAGCATCGAATCATTGGATATTGGCGCATTATTTTCAGGGGTGAGGCCGGGATCCGGGTTTATCGTGATGAGTATATTAATTTGCCTTTTTGCTTTTGTTTTCGGTATTTATCGCCAGTTCCCAATGCAAAAAGAACTAAGGGATATATTATCTCAGAGGCCGAAGGTTGCAGATATTAATTCTGCGTCATCTGCTAAAGAATTAAACAGCCTTGCCGAAAAAGATAGTAATAAAATAAATACTTTAGATAACCTGTTGACCAATCAGTTTTATCTTACTGAGATTTTGGATGCGATACCGCGGATTATGCCTAGTGATATTCGCCTGACTAACCTTTATTTTAAGAAAAAAGAAGATAGTAAGGCAGATATTACTATGCAGGGTATTGCCTATGTTGGTGATAGCGACAAGGAATTAAGGCTGATTAATGCCTTTGCCGCCGCGTTAAAAGACAATGCGGTATTGAAGAAATATTTTAAAGAAGTTAATGTGCAGAATATTGACCATCGTCAGCTCGATAAGGCAACGGTAACTAATTTTACCATTTCTTTAAAGAGCTAGAAAAAAGAGGCTAAGTTGCCATGAACACAGCGGAATTACTGACTAAATATAAACATAGGTTGGTGAATGTTTCATTGCTTGTTATAGCCTTGATTATTGCATTTAAGATTTATAATAAACAGGTAACAAATATCGGGCTGTTAAACCAGCAAAAAAATGCCGAGATGGAGAAGAATAAAGTACTGTTAAAATTAGGGGAATTAGGGGTAAAAGTTAAGGCATACAAAGAATATATTAACAGTAAAGATTTGTCTTCCAGTATTAATACTATTAGCGAACTGGCAAGGGATTCTACGGTTGAAATTACTTCTATCAGGCCGGCAGGTGAAGAAGACCATGGGATATACATTAAATACCCTTATGATTTAAAGGTGGCATCGGACAGTTACCACAACATAGGTAACTTTATTTCCAAATTAGAAAATCATCCGAGCGTGTTTTTGGTGGAATCAGCTGGGATTACTCCGGGAGCAGGGCAGGACGAATCGCAGCCGGAGAAAGTAAGCGTAGATTTACGTATAAGCACTATTTGGTTAAAAAATAAATAACTATGATAAAAATGCCTGATAAGCGAAACATAATTATTTCATTCTTTGCCTGTGCTATATTTTTGATTACCTATAAGGTATTTGCGGATACTCTGAAGGAAATTAGTAAAGTAGAAGAGGCTGCTTATGGCAAACCGGAGTTAAAGTTAATTGTCCGGCCAAAAGTAGAATATGGCGCACAAGATTTAAAGGATCCTTTCCGGGGGTACAAGAAAAAAACCGTAAGCAAGGCAACAGAAACAAAGGCCGTAATGTTGCCAAATTTGGTTATTCAGGGTGTAATCTGGGGTAGTGATATACCGCAGGCAATCATAAATAATAAAGTAGTCAAGCGCGGAGATACGATTGATAACGTACATATTGTAGATATCAGTAAGAAGGGTATAGATATTATGTTTGAAGGCCGTCAATTTAATCTTCCTGCTCCGGCAAACGGCGGTACCGGGCAGGCCAGTCCTATCCCAATAGAAGGAGGAGACAATGAGAGTTAATTTCAGGTCAATTATATCCGTTATTATTTGCCTTATTTTTTTATTTCCCTTGAAGCTGAGTGCTACTTTGGAATTGCCGTTTAATAATCCGGCAATTACCGTATCCATGGATTTTCAGGATGCTGCTTTAAAGGATATTCTGAAAATTCTTTCTATTCAATCAGGCCTCAATTTTATCGCTTCGGAGGGCGTGGAAAACCGAAAAATCACCCTCTATATGGATAAAGTGGCGATAAAAGAGGCAATGGATAAATTATTCAAGGCGAATAATCTTGCCTATGAGATGGATAAAGAATCAAGTATATTTATTGTCAAAGATTTAGGTAAGCCGCAGGTTGAAACTGTAACAAAAGTTTTTTATCTGAAACATGCCACAGTTTCTTCCTCAGCCTTAATAAAAGAAAAAACAGACAGTTTGAGTAGTGAATCAGATATTAGTACTAACAGCACCAGTTCAAGCACCAGTTCAAGCAGCAGTTATTCAGATTCTTCTTCCACTTCTTCTGATACTACTATCGGGATTGCTGATGCAATAAAAAAACTTCTCTCTGAGCATGGATCAGTAATCGAAGACCGCCGCACTAATAGCTTGATTGTGACTGATACGATTAACCGCATGCCGATGATTGCTCAGACTATTGCGGCTTTAGATGTGCCGGTGCCGCAGGTAATGCTGGAAGTAGAGATGCTGGACGTAAATAAAAACCGCTTGGAGAAAATAGGCATAAAATATATCAGCAGTATGAATTCTTCTATGTTCCAGTTAGTAGCTAAAGGCGCGATCTTAGGTAATACAAATTTTCCCCTTCCCGGCAGTTCAAAATCACCATCACAAACGATTACCGGAGGTAGTTTTGATTTCTTTAATGCTAATGCTTATAATATGTATGCGGATTTTATTAAGCAGGACAGTGATACTAAAATCCTTGCCCGGCCGCGTATTTTGACTTTGAATAATGAGACCGCGGAAATTAAGATTACCACTCATGAGGCGATCGGGACAATCAGTTTGCAGCAAGGGCAGGGTAGTGCTGCTAGTACTACTACTTCTGCGGAAAGAGTTGATACCGGTGTTTCTTTAAGGATTACCCCTCAAATCAGCCTTGAGACAGGCGATGTAACGATGTTTATCGTACCAATTGTTACTGACGCTACTACCAGTAATACTTTTTCTACAGGAAGCACTACATATAAAGACCCTGAGGAACGGACAACCAAATCATTAGTGAGGGTAAAAGACGGAGAGACTATTATCCTTGGCGGCCTGATACGGCATGAAAAATCAGAGACAATTACTAAGCTTCCCTTTTTAGGGGATATGCCTTTAATCGGCGCGGCATTCAGGCATAGGAATATAGATAAGAATAGAGAACGTGAATTGCTTGTTTTTATTACTCCGCGTATTATTAAAGATAGTGTCCCTAAGTTAGCTCAGGCGAAAATAGAAAAAATGCCGGAGCGGGAACAAAACATATCTCGTGCCGCGGACAGGGATAACCTGATTAATACCAGTCTCAATACGTTCGAAGCCAGCGAAGCAGATAAAAAGAAAAAATAGAATAAATGGCAAAAGAGAAATATTTAAGGTTAGGCGAGCTTCTGATAAAGGAAGGCCTGATTAATCCTGCCCAGTTAGAAAAGGCAATCGGCCTGCAGCGCAAAGAAGGCGGCAGGCTGGGCGAAGTATTAGTGAAAGCTGGTATGGTCAAAGAAGACCAGCTGGTAATTGTCCTGGGCAAGCAATTAGGTATTCCTTATTTTTCTTTGGGCACTGGCATGCTTAAGCCAGCAGTGGATCAGGGGTTGGAAGATCTTATTCCTAATGATTTTGCCATGAAAAATCTACTCCTGCCTCTTTCCCGCACTTTAAAATCATTGACTGTGGCCATGGCGGATCCTCTGGATATTATCCTTATCGATAATATCAAAAAACTCACCGGCTGCGATATTAATCCGGTGGTGGCGACAAAATCAGATATTACCAAGGCAATTGATGAATTCTATGGTAAGTCCGCGATGCTTGATGCAGCTGTAAAGGATTCTTATGATATTACAAGTGCAGATACCGGCATCGAAGGAGTCGAATTATCCGACCAGGAATTAAGTTTAGATAAATTAATCGCCCGGGCAGAAGAAGCGCCGGTAGTAAAGTTAGTAGATTTAATTATCCGTCAGGCAATTGATGAGCGGGCATCCGATATTCACATTGAGCCGTTTAAGGACAAGATTTCCTTAAGGTATAGAATCGACGGAAAATTATATGAAATTCCTCCTCCGGCAAGGCATTTACATCTGCCGATTATCTCCCGTATAAAAATATTAAGTAAATTGGATATTGCCGAAAAACGGCTTCCCCAGGACGGCGCATTTATCGTAAGGCTGGACGAGCGGGTGGTAGATTTAAGAGTTTCTTCAATTCCTACTATTCACGGAGAAAAAATAGTTTTAAGGATTCTGGATAGAAGCGCGGTGGTTTTGGATTTAAATGTTTTAGGCTTTGAGCCGAAGCAGCTCGAACATATTCGCCGGGCGGCTAATTCGCCGTATGGCCTGGTATTTATGACCGGGCCTACGGGAAGTGGTAAGACTACGACTCTTTATGCGATTTTAAGCGAAATCAAAAGTGCAGAAAAAAATATCATTACAATTGAAGATCCGGTAGAATATAAATTAGAGGGAGTGAATCAGGTTCAGGTTAAGCCGGAAATTGGCCTTACTTTTGCCAGCGCCCTGCGTTCTTTTTTAAGGCAGGACCCGGATGTAATGCTGGTCGGCGAGGTGAGAGATTTGGAAACTGCCCAGATTTGTATTCGTTCAGCGCTTACCGGGCACTTGGTTTTAAGCACATTGCATACCAATGACGCGCCTCAGGCAGTAAGCCGCCTGATGGACCTTGGCATTGAGCCTTATTTATTGGCGCCGTCATTATTGGTTATTGTAGCACAGCGTTTAATCCGCAAATTATGCCCGGAATGTAAAGAAGCTTATGAGCCGGCTCAGGAGCAATTAAAAAACGTTAAACTTAAAACAGATTTAATTTATAAACCTAAAGGTTGCCCTAATTGCAGCCAGACCGGATACAGAGGAAGGCTTTGTATCTGTGAAGTCCTGGTGGCTAATGAGGAGATTAAAGACTTGATTAATCAAAGGGCTCCTTTCCAAAAGGTCAGGGATGCGGCAAAAAAATCCGGGATGCAGACGCTTTATGAGTCCGCGTTAAGAAAAGTAGAAATGGGCCTGACCTCGCTGGAAGAAGCGCTTTCTGTCACCTTAGGGGTGGACTAATGCCGCGGTTTTTTTATATAACCCGGGATAATCAGGGCCGCAAGAGCAGCGGGACAGAGGAAGGTTTTAGCCAGGATGAAATAGTCAGCCGTTTGCAGGCAAGGGGTTTATTTGTAGTAAATGTCATTAGTGAATTTAAGGATGGGCCAGGAGGCTCAAAGCTTGATGCTAAGACAGGCAAGGGGCAGTTTAAGCATTACAGGGTTACTAGCGATGATTTAGTATTGTTTTGCCGCCAAGTGGCAACATTATTGGGGGCAGGCGTTACTATTCTAAAAAGCCTTGAGATTATTTCTCAGCAAGTTCCCAGCCGTAAATTTTTTGCTGTTCTGAAAAAACTGCAAAAAGATATGGAAGCAGGTTTAAGCCTGCATGAAGCAATGTCGCGGCATTCGGCAGTATTTTCCGAGTTGTGGGTTAACTTGGTAGAAAGCGGAGAGGCTAGCGGTAATTTAGCGATGGTCTTAAACCGCCTGGCAACTTATCTTGAGAGAAACGCTGCTTTTAAGAAAAAAATTATCTCGGCATTAATTTATCCGGCAATCCTGATGTTTGCCGGTTTTGGCGCACTTTTATTTTTAACTATTAAGATTATTCCTACCTTTGCGGAATTATTCAAAGGTTTTAATGTGAAACTTCCTTTTTTGACACAGGTATTAGTTGATATAAGCTATTTTACCCGTACTAACCTTCTTTATTTTGTTATAATTACAGCGGTGGTGGTTTTTTTAATTAGAAGATATGTCCGTACCAGAGAAGGCCGCAAACAGTATGAAAAATTAAAATTTTCCCTGCCTACATTCGGCGATTTTTTCCGTAGCTTGGTTATTGAACGGTTTTCTTCGGAAATGTCTACTTTGGTAGAGAGCGGTGTTCCGATTCTATATTCGCTGGAAATTGCCGAGCATAGTGTGGGAAATTTAACCATGGCGAATATAATTCATACGATTAAAGAAGATGTGCGCAGCGGTAAAAGCTTAAGCCAGCCTTTGTCAAGGAGCGGTTTTTTCGAGCCGATGGTCGTACAGATGGTGGCAATCGGCGAAGAAATCGGAGAACTGCCGCAGATGTTTAAAAAAATCAACGCCTTTTATCAGGATTATGTGGAAACATTTCTTACGCGTTTTACAGCAATGTTTGAGCCGATCATGTTGATTTTTATGGGCGTAGTTATCGGGATAATGGTCATCGGGATGTTCCTGCCTATTTTTCAGATTAGTCAAATCAGCGGCGGGTGATAAAAAATCTTGACAGTGGCATATTTTGTATTAAAATAAATCCATTGATTAAAAAAATAGTTAATAACAAAAAAGGAGGAGGCATGAGAAAAGGTTTCACGTTGTTGGAACTCATTATAGTAATTATCATCATCGGTGTACTGGCAACTGTTGGTTTT
>JALOQJ010000025.1 GCA_025453445.1 Candidatus Omnitrophota bacterium | reverse complement strand
GATTAGCGGCGATATTAATTCCCGGCGCGGGCATATGATCGGAATGGAAGTTAAAGGCAAGTCGCAGGTAGTCAAGGCTGCGGTTCCTTTATCGGAAATGTTTACTTATGCCAATGACTTGCGTTCAATGACCGGCGGCAGGGGAAATTATACGATGAAGTTCTCGCATTACGCAGAAGTGCCGCATAAGATTGCTTCTACGATTATTACCCAATATCAGGCAACGAAAAAACAGGAAGTGGAGCAGTAAAAATATGAAAATATCAGTATTATCCATCCCCGAAATCAAACCCGGCAAACTTAATGTCAAAGACCCGCGGCTCGATCAGGTTGATAAATTAGTCAAGGCCAAGAAAAAAACTTATATTCAGGTGGATTTGACAGCTGAAGATGCTGCTTTGGAAGCAGATGCGATTCTCGCTTTAAAAGATTCAGCTGCCGACTTAATTTTAAAAGATTTGGAATTTGTGGAAACCCGGCTTTCAAGGAGTGCCCAAGAAAGCGAAAAAGCCCTGTTAAATAAATTAAAGGCCAGCTTGGAAAAAGAAGAATTTATTTCCAGTATTGCTTTATCAGCTGAAGAGCGTCAGGCAATGGTCGCTTATGGCTTGCTGACGATTAAACCTATTATAACAGTACAAAAAGAGGAGCTGGAGGATTTTAATAGCGTGTTGCTTAAGGCGGTTAAGGACGGCGGATACATTAGTTTTTTTACTGCCGGAGAAAAAGACACCCGCGCTTGGTTAATAAAAAAAGGCACTACTGCATGGGAAGCAGCAGGCTCGATTCATTCGGATATTCAGCAGGGTTTTATCCGTGCGGAAATAATCAGTTATGATGATTATATTGCTGCAGGCGGTGAATCAGGGGCCAAGCAAGCAGGAAAGCTGCGCCTGGAGCAAAAAGATTATGTGATGCAGGATGCAGATTTAGCTAACTTCCGTTTTAATAAATGACACCACAGTAAATTTTAACTAGGCGGTGTCATTGCGAGGAGCATGTAAATTTACCCAATCGGCGACGAAGCAATCTCTGGGATTGCTTCCTGCTTCGGCTTCGCCTCGCAGTCGCAATGACGAAAGAAACCGTATTAAATCATAAGGGAGATTACAATGGTAAAAGTTAAGCGCGCATTGGTGAGTGTTTCTGATAAAACAGGAATTGTTGATTTTGCCCGAGAATTAAATAAATTGGGAGTGGAAATTTTATCTACTGGTGGGACTGCCAAGGCATTGAGAGAGAATAATATCCCGGTAAAAGATGTTTCTGAATATACCGGTTTTCCTGAGATGCTCGATGGAAGAGTAAAGACATTGCATCCAAAAATTCATGCCGGCCTCTTAGCATTAAGAGAAAATCAGGAGCATATGGAAACTCTAAAAAAACACGATATTGGCTTAATTGATATGGTAGTGGTAAATCTATACCCTTTTGAAAAAGTCATTCAGAAACCAGGGGTAAAAATCGAGGAAGTAATTGAGAATATCGATATTGGCGGCCCGTCCATGCTGCGCTCAGCAGCAAAAAATCATCAATCAGTTGCCGTGATTTGTAATCCCAGCCGTTATTTAGAGGTTATTGATGAACTCAAGAAAAATAACTCCACACTTTCCAGAGATACGCTGCAAGTATTGGGTGTTGAGGTTTTTAAAGTTACCTCGCATTATGATGGTGTAATCCATAATTATCTTAAGGAGCATATCCTGCAGAAAGGGCCAGATTCCAAAGGTGCTTTCCCGCAGAATTTCAATTTGGGTTTTGTAAAAATTCAGGAATTGCGTTATGGGGAAAATCCGCATCAAAAGGCAGCTTTTTACCGTGATGCCCAGGGAGTTCTTGGTTTAAGCGGAATGAAACAGCTATGGGGTAAAGAATTATCCTTCAATAATATCCTCGACCTCAATGCCACAGTAAATATTATTAAAGAATTCGTTAATCCGGCAGTTGTCTTTGTTAAACACAATAACCCCTGCGGGGTAGCGGAGAATATTGATATCTTAAAGGCTTATCGTGATGCCTGGAGCTGTGATAAATTATCGGCATTCGGCGGAATTTTAGCGATTAACAGAAAAATTGATTTAAATTTAGCAAAACTAATTGCTAAAAGTGGCTTTTTAGAATGTATTGTTTGTCCTGCTTTTGAAGAAGATGCACTGAGTTTATTAAAGGCAAAGAAAAACCTGAGGCTCTTAGAACTTGCGGGGTTATGTGAGAAAACAGCGCAAATAGATTTTAAGCGTGTAAGCGGCGGGCTGCTGGTGCAGGATGAAGACAGCCTGACTCTCGATGAGAATACCCTGAAAGTAGTAACCAAGAAAAAACCTACAAAAGCAGAAATGGAATCTTTGATTTTTGCCTGGAAAGTAGCAAAACACGTTAAATCTAACGCGATTATTTTGACCCGCGGTACAAAAACCGTGGGGATTGGAGCAGGCCAGATGTCGCGGGTAGATTCAGTATTTATCTCAACTAAAAAAGCGGGAAAACTTGCTATTGGTTCAGTGCTTGCTTCAGATGCGTTTTTCCCCAAAGAAGACGCAATCCAATTGGCTGCCAAATATAAAATTAAGGCGATTATCCAGCCCGGCGGCTCTATCGCGGATGAGGCAATCATAAAAATGGCGGATAAGCACAAAATCGCCATGGTCACAACCGGTATCAGGCATTTCAGGCATTAATGTATGTCCTACCCGGAAGCAATCAGGTATTTAGAATCATTTATTAACTACGAGAAAATCCCTGTTTATCCCTATCAGGAATCTTTGAAACTGGAGCGTATTAAGGGTTTCTTGGATTCAATCGGTAATCCGCAGGATCATCTCAAATGTATTCATATTGCAGGAACCAAGGGCAAAGGTTCAACCTGCGCTTTTATCACTTATATACTGCGTGACGCAGGATATAAGGTAGGTTTGTATACATCTCCACATCTATCGGATTTTAGAGAGAGAATCCGTGTTTTCAGCTGTCAGCTGTCAGCTGTCAGCTGTCAGCTAAAAGATTTTGAGGGGATGATCGCCGAGAAAGAACTGGTTCGCCTCGTTAAAAAGTTTAAGCCGGTGGTAGCAAAATATAACCAAACCTCCGGATATGGCCCCTTAACGTTCTTTGAAGTTTATACTGCTTTGGCGTTTGTTTATTTTAAAGAGAAAAAAGTTGATTTTGCTGTTCTTGAAACCGGCCTCGGCGGCAGGCTGGATGCGACTAATATGGTTAATTCTTTAGTTTGCGCGATTACTCCGATTAGCTTAGAACATACAGATAAGCTGGGCAAGACTTTAAAAAAGATTGCCGCCGAGAAAGCGGGAATAATAAAATCTAGCTGTCAGCTATCAGCTGTCAGCTATCAGCAAATCGTCATTTCCGCGCCGCAGGAAAAAGCAGCTAGAGATATTATCCGCTCCAGATCCAAATTAATGGGGGCGCAACTGCTGGAAATAAAGAATAAATGCAGGCATTATAAGATCAAGCTAATGGGGGAGCATCAGCAGATTAATGCTAATGTGGCAGTAGAAGTAATTAAGGCTTTGCGCAATTACAATATTAACGTAAGCGTTGCTGCTATAAAGAAAGGACTCTTAAATACAGTTTGGCCGGGCAGATGCGAGGTTGTCTCTCAAAAACCCCTGATTATTTTAGACGGCGCGCAGAATGTGGCTTCGGCAAGAGCGATAAAAGAAACAATTAAAAATAATTTCCAGTATCATAAATTAATTTTAGTACTAGGAATTTCCAGCGATAAAGATATTAAAGCTATTTGCAGTCAATTATATGGTTTAGCCGATGAAGTTATTTTCACTAAGGCAAATACTCCGCGGGCTACTGAGCCGGGAGTTTTAGCTAAATATTTTGTAACTAAGAAATTGCACGAAACCGATAGTGTAAAAGAGGCACTGAATTTAGCTAAAAAAGAAGCGGGAGAGAAGGACTTAATTTTAGTAACGGGGTCTTTATTTGTAGTGGGAGAAGCGCGAGGTATGATAGTTTAGCGTCTACCTTGTCTAGGTTTCTCGCGCGGACGCTTGCACCGCCCCACCGTGGCGGTGCTTATCGCTCTGCAAAAACCCCTCGCTCTCCCGCAGCCGGGGCGGTGGGATAAAAGCGTTTTTCAATTAAGGAGCCGGCTGCTCGAACCGTGCCCGCTCGGGGCTTCCAAGATCCCGCAAAAACACAGCCAAGCCCCACGCTAAGCAAGTATTTGAGTAATAATATGTTTTGCGGGTGACCCCGCCAAGGCGGGGCCAGGACCCGTTCAATATTAAGGTGAGAGAATGTATAATGTGAATTTAAACGATACAATTGCTGCGATTGCTACACCTATAGGCGATGGGGGGATTGGGATTGTGCGCTTAAGCGGGAAGGATGCGTTGGCAATCGCGGATAAGATTTTTGTTTCTAAAGACAAGAAAAAACCGTCTGGGTTTAAAACTTACACTACGCATTATGGCTGTATCGTCGATAAATCCAAAGTTGTCGATGAAGTAATCTTAACCATAATGCGCAGCCCTCGTTCTTACACTAAAGAAGATATCGTTGAAATAAATTGTCATGGTGGGATTGTGGCTTTACGCGCGGTACTGGATTTAGTTTTGGCAAATGGTACGCGCCTAGCTGAGCCGGGAGAATTTACCAAGCGTGCATTTTTAAATGGCAGGATTGATCTGAGCCAGGCAGAAGCGGTTTTGGACATTATCAAGGCAAAGACAGATTCTGCACTTAAAATCAGTTTGCAGCAATTGAAAGGATCGCTCTCCGCTGAAATTAACAAAATCAGAAAAGACTTGCTGGATATGCTTTCTTTGCTTGAGGCAAACATCGATTTTCCCGAAGAAGATTTAAGTGTTTTGGGTTTAGGGGAAATTAAACACGGCCTGGAAACAGTAAATAAGAAGTTTTCTGTGATCCTCGATACATCTGGCTGTGGAAGAATTATGCGTGAGGGAATAAATGCGGTGATTTGCGGAAAGCCCAATGTTGGTAAATCATCGCTATTGAATGCGCTTTTAAAACAGGAGCGTTCCATTGTCACGCCTATTGCCGGCACTACCCGCGATACAATCGAAGAGATTATTGATATCAGGGGTATCCCGGTGAAAATTGTTGATACTGCTGGAATGTTAGAGCCGCGGGATCTGATTGAAAAAAAAGCAGTCCTGCGTTCAAAGAAATATATTGATGCTGCTGACTTGGTATTAATTTTATTTGACGGTAGTAAAAAGCTCAGCAGGCAGGATGATATTTTAATTAAAAGGCTGAAAAATAAAACAGCTATTGCCATTATCAATAAAATAGATCTCTACCAGAAGATCAATAAAGAGAAAATTTCCAGCCGATTCAGCCATTTGATCGAAATCTCCGCTAAAAAATCAAAAAATATCGTTTTGCTTGAAGAGACAATCGCCGGTTTGGTCTATAAGGGCAAAGTGGCTGCTTCTGAATCTGTGCTGGTTAGTAATCAGAGGCATATCGAAGCCTTAAGGCATGCGCAAAAACTGGTTGCAGAAGCTAACAAATCATTGGATAATAGATTATCAGTGGAATTTATTGCTCAGGGCTTAAAAGACGCTTTGATTTATCTCGATGAGCTGCTGGGAAAGAAGTTTTCAGAGGATTTACTGGATAAAATATTTGCTGAATTTTGTATCGGAAAATAGGAGTTGATAAATGGATAAGAAAAAAATTGAACATGCAATCAGGGATATTTTAGAAGCTATCGGAGATGATCCGAAAAGAAAGGATCTTCTTGAGACACCCAAGCGCGTGGCAGAGATGTATGAGGAGATTTTTGCAGGTATTCGCCAGGATCCGGAAAAAGAATTGGAAGTTATTTTGGACCAGAAACATCATGAGATTATACTTTTGAAAGGTATTCCGCTATATTCGGTTTGTGAACATCACCTCTTGCCATTTTTAGGCAAGGCCCATATAGCCTATATACCTAAATCCGGGAGGGTTACCGGATTAAGCAAGTTAGCACGCGTAGTGGATATTTTATCCAAGCGGCCGCAGGTTCAGGAAAGGCTGACTACGCAGATCGCCGAAATTATTATGCAAAAGCTTAAGCCTCTGGGCGTAATGGTGGTAATTGAAGCAGAACATATGTGTATGTCTATGCGCGGAGTAAGAAAGCCAGGGACGATGACAGTTACTTCCGCAGTGCGGGGGATTTTCAAGGAAAATGAGAAAACCCGCGCCGAAGCCTTATCGCTCATGAAATCATAATTACCGCAGATGATCAGCGAACAAAAAATCAGGGCGTTTTTATTTTATCTGGGCGTTTTTATTTTTTTAGCCGGCCTGCCGTTTATCCTTTCTTTTGCCGTTGGTTATAAATTCGACCCGCATAAATTTAAATTTACCAAAACCGGCATTATTGTAATTAAAACCCAGCCTGCGAATGCCAGCGTTTACCTGAATAATGCGCTCCTGCGCGATAAAACCCCGCTGACAATCAATGAGCTCCTGCCGGCTAAATATAATCTTAAGATTGAGTTGGACAAATATTATTCCTGGGCGAGAGAAGTGGAAGTAGAAAAGGGCAAGGTTAGCCGCCTGGAAAAGATTATCCTTTTTCCTTTAAGGCCGCATATAAAACAGTTAAATAAAGAAAGGCTCTCTTCTTTTTGGATTGACGCAACGGATAATAATATCTATTACGTCAATCAGGACGATAGCTCTATTTATACTTCGAACTTAGAAGGGGAAAATTATAAACAGGTTGCCCCTTTTATTGCGATTACACCCCCGCCTGTAAAATTCAGGCTGTCACCGGATAAACAAAAATTACTTTATTTCAATAAACACCAGGTTGCGATATCTTCTTTAACCAGGCGCAGGGACGCAGCTTCGCAGGAGGAGCCTTTTATCCTGAATTATCCCGGAGAAGGCCTGGCAGATGTGTTCTGGCATTCTGACAGTTATCACCTGATTATAATCAGCGACAGAAAAATTCAGGCCAGGGAAGCAAGAACAGATTCTCCGGCAGTGGATTTAGTGAATTTAAGCCGTAAGAATTCCGATGTTTTTTTTGATACTGATACAGACACGTTATATTTTACGGATTACCAGCAGGCAGGCGATGGCAATATTTACAATAATCTTTATAAAATTGAGCTGAATACCAAGACTTTTCTCCTGCAGAATTTAATCGGAACCAAAGATAAAGAAGATGAACAATAGCTTGAAAATTAAGAGGCTGCTTGAAATTCTCCCCGGGGCAATATCATGGGGCACACTTACCTTGCTTATTGCTTTGGCAATCTGGCAGCCGCTGGCCTGCGCGATTTTTGTAATTATTTTTGAATTTTACTGGATCATCCGTACGCTCTATCTGACTACTCTTCTGGCGATGGCGCACCGGAAATTATACAGCCAGAAAAACCGCGATTGGCTGGCAGATTGCCTGAAAGTTGATCCTGTCCGGGGATGTGCAAAATACCACCTGATTATTTTTCCCGTCTATAAAGAAGGTTTAGATATCCTACGGCCGTCTTTGGAGGCTTTAAGGCAAAGCCGTTACCCGAAACAAAAAATGGTTGTGGTGATGGCTTTTGAGGAGCGTAACCCGAATGCCCGCCAGGCCGCGGCAACGCTTGAAGCAGAATTCAGGGATGATTTTTTCGGTTATCTATCGACTTTTCACCCTGATGGTATACCAGGTGAGACCCGCACCAAAGGCGCAAACGCAACCTGGGCAGCAAAACAGGCTAAAGAATTTCTCTTTGCTAAAAATATCCCTTATGAAGAGGTGATCGTCTCTTGTTTTGATGCTGATACCTGCGTGGACAAGGAATATTTTAGCTGCCTAACCTATCACTTTCTGACTAATCCCAAGCCGCACCAGGCAAGTTATCAGCCAATACCGGTTTATAATAACAATGTCTGGTATGCGCCTTCTTTTGCCCGCCTGGTAGAAATCAGCTCTTCTTTCTGCCAGATGATCGATGGCATGCGTGTTGAGAGATTCGTGACTTTCTCCAGCCACAGTATGAGTTTTAAGACGCTGGTAGATATTGATTATTGGCCGGTGAATATGATTTCCGATGATTCGATTGTCTATTGGAAAGCATACTTGTTTTACAATGGAGATTACCGGGTAATCCCACTATACATTACGGTATCTATGGATGTGGCTTATTCCAGTAGTTTTTTCCGCACTATTTCTATCCAGTATAAACAAAAACGCAGGTGGGCATGGGGGGTTGAGAATGTTCCTTTTGTTATCGGCAGCTTCCTGAATAATAACGGAACACCATTTTTGAAGAAGCTGAGGAGATCCTACCATTTGCTGGAAAGCCATGTTACCTGGGCAATTTGGGCAGTAATAATTACTTTGATTGCTCCGTTGCCTATTCTGTTGCACAGGTCATTTTTTAATCAGGTTTCTATCGGTTATAACCTGCCTAAAATTACAGGTATGCTGCTGAATTTTACCGCAATTACCAGTTTTGCCTGGATAATCTTAAGCCGCCTGACGCTTCCTAAGCGGCCTGCCGACGTGAAATGGGGCAAAAATATAATCATGATTATGGAATGGGTAATTGTCCCTGTGGTTATCCTGATTTTAGGCTCCACTCCGGCATTAGATGCCCAGACAAGGCTGTTATTGGGGAAATACATGGAATTTAATCCTACTGAGAAAACGCGCAAGAAGTGATATTAACAAAAGCCTTGTTTTTTATAGCGCTTAAGATATTATAAAATATAAATTAAAGTAGATATAAGGAGGGTGTATTTTATGGAAGAAAACCCCAAACCAGCAGGTTCTTCGCTTAATCCGGCAGACAAGAAAAAAATTTCTGATATGGCAAAATTTTTGGCGCGGGCAGTTTCACAAACCCACGATTTCGGGATGAATCATCCTTTGGCAAAACAACCCATTGAAGATTGCTTCAGCGTGCTAAATAATCTTATCATTGAAAAAGGCAATATTGCGGTTTATATCGGAGAAAAGAAATTAAAGTATGGCGATACTTTTCTTGAGGATAGAAACCCCGTGGTAGATAAATTAATCGCTTTATTTACCGCAATAAAGCTGGTCAGCCTTGAGTTTGAGAGGGGGTTTAACCACGAAGATCTGCTAAATTTTTTAAGCATTATGGCAATGCGGCCGCAGGATATCTCTGCTGTAGGAGGAATTGAAAAATTATTTAAAGATAAAAATATCAGCCATCTTAAGCTGAATCCGATCAAATACGAGTTAATCGGTATGGGCGAAAAGGTTGTTTCCCAACAAGCGAAAATAAACGATGAAGATTTAAATAAAGAATTAGAGAAAATTTTTGCTCAGAGCGATGAAGGAGAAGAAAAACTCAAGGAAGAAAACCCCGAAGAAAAACTGCTTTCTTTAATTGCCCCTTCGCTGCAAAAAGATGCAACGCAAGCTGATTTTATCGATAGTATGGTTAAGGATCCGTTGGATGAAGTGCATTCTATTGTTGAGGCGGTCCGGCTGGTAAATAAAGTCGGCGGCGAAAAAGCCAAAGAAATTGTATCATCTGTAAATAAAAGGCTCGATTCAGTCAGGGATGATCTCTATACCTGCCTGATAGGCAATAAGGATGATGAGGATACGAAGAAAATCTATAAGTCCGCGGCTGTATTAGGCAAAGAGCTATCCAAGCAGTTAAAGACTATTCAGGTGAATGCGGAATTGTCCCCCTTAATAGGAGAAATGGGCAATGTGCTTGAGATGATTATGGATCAGGCAGAGGCAGAAAAAATGCTCACCGGCCTTTTAAAAGGCGAAATGACCGTGAAGAAAAAAGTAACTTTTTTAAAGAGTATGTTGCAGCGCTCGAAACTATCCCCGGATTTTGAATTTATGATTTCCAAGGTGCTTAGCCTCAAAGGTATGCCTGAAGCAGAGGTTAGTCAATTGATGGGAGAAAAAACATCTCTCCTGGAGCAGGCAGAGAAGGATAAAGAAGCCACAGGCCTTGAGACAAAAGCAGCAGTAGAGAAACTGCGCAGTGAAAATGTACGTTTAAGCACCCGGAGTAAGGCTTTGCATGATGCTTTCAGTAAAATAGAAGAAGGGATTATGCTTTTAGATGCCGAAGGTGAAATTGCCCTGATTAACCGCGCTGCCGAAGAAATCATGAATTTAACATCCGGCAATAATTTAGACAAAGCAGCATTGGCGTTGTTAAAGCTATGGCAGCCCGGGGCAGCTATTGACCTTGAGAAACTCATCGCGGACAATCAGCTCGAAGCAGGAGAAAAAGTAAGGCTGGAGAAGATTCTCGCTCAGATAAGAATTGTCCAGAAGAACGATCAGGGGCTTCCCGGGATAGTTGTTTTTAAATCCACTTCTTAAAAAATTGATACTACCCGCCTTCAATTTTGTAAAAAAACATTCTACCGTTTTTTCTTTAGCCCTGATTATAGTAACCGGTATTTCTATTTATTTTAATTCACTAGGTGGGCAGTTTATCTGGGATGACCATCTTTTAATCCGGGAGAATGTTTATTTAGAGAGCTGGGCTAACTTGCCTGAAATTTTTTCCAGAGGAATTACCTCAGGCTCAGGGGTAATAGAGGGAAGTTTCTACCGGCCGCTGCAGATATTCAGCTACCTGCTGAATTATTCGTTATGGGGGATAAATCCCGGCGGGTACCACTTGGTTAATATTATCCTGCATGTTCTGGTTGCAATATGTGTTTATTGGTTGAGTTACTCGCTTTTCGCCGATAAGATACTGGCTTTATTAGCCGGCGTATTCTTTGTAGCCTGTCCCATACACACAGAAGCTGTTACCTATATTTCAGGCAGGGCAGATTCTCTTGTCGCGGTATTCATGTTATTTTCTCTCATATATTATATTCGCTTCTCCGGTATTGAAAGCCCAAAAGTATATTTTATAATCCTGTTCAGTTATATCTGTGCCTTATTATCTAAAGAGAACAGCCTGATTTTTCCGGCGATAATATTGTTTTATCACTATGCTTTCAGGAAAAAAATCAGTATCGGGAAAATTTCTGCGATTTTAGCAGTCAGTGTGTTTTATATTATCTTAAGGTTTATGATTTTTGATAACCTTATGCCTAAGATAGAAGCAAAAGGCAGTATCTTAGAGAGGATTCCCGGGTTTTTTGCCGGCATTGCCGGTTATGTCAGGCTGATGTTTTTTCCTTTTAACTTGCATATGGAATACGGCAACAAATTATTCAGCTTGTTTGATCCGGCAGTAATATTAGGTATTTTGATATCAGCCCTATTGATTGGTGTTGCCTTTCTCGTCAGAAAGACTAATAAGATTATCTTCTTCGGCGTTGGCTGGTTCTTCCTGATGCTTATGCCTATGGCAAATATTTATCGGGTAAATGCTTCCTATATGATGGAGCACTGGCTATACCTGCCATCCATAGGTTTTTTCCTTATGCTCGCCGGTGGTTTATCCTTTCTTTTCAAAAAGAAAAATTTTCAGCTGCCTTGCGCGATGGTGGTCATTGCTTTAATTTTATTTTATTCCTTTCTGACAATCAAGCAGAATGATTATTGGAGCGATGAGATTACATTTTATGAAAGGACATTGGAATATAAGCCCGCTAATCCAAAAATTTATTTTAACCTAGGCCTTGCCTATGATAAAGAAGGCCGCAGGCGTGATGCTATTGAGGCGTATGAGGGCGCGCTTGCCATAAACCCCAATTATTTCCTGGCGCATAATAATTTAGCCGTGGCTTATTATGAGGAGAAAAAATACGATTTAGCAATTAAGCATTGCGATAGGGCGCTTGCTTTGGGTTATCCTGTCCACCCCGAATTTTTAGAGCGCCTTAAGCCTTACCGGGCAAATTAAGAATGCCTAAAAAATTAAATAAGTTTTTACCGTTCGTCTTAATTATTTGTGTTGGCTTCGTTGTTTACGCTAATTCGCTACACAATTCATTTGTCTGGGACGATTACTGGAATATTACAAATAACAATTTTATCCGCTCCTGGAAAAACCTCCCCCTGATTTTTGATAAAACATACCTGGCTTCACCTGAGAGTTTTGTTAGCTCAAATTCCCATCATCTGGGTGCAGGCGAAATTAGCTTTCGGCCGGTAGTTACGTTAAGTTATTTTTCCGATTACGCCATTTGGGGCCTGAATCCTTTTGGTTACCACCTAAGTAATCTGTTGCTTCATATTGCCAACGCCAGTATTCTTTATTTGCTGCTGGCTATGTTTATCCAGAATAAGTTGATTGCCCTGGCAGCCGCCCTGTTTTTTCTTGCTCATCCTGTTAATACCGAAGCAGTAAATGTTATAAATTTCAGAGAAGACCTGTTGGTGTTTTTCTTTTTTGCCGCCTCTTTGATTACATATCTTAAATCCTGCGTTTTAAAAGAGAAAAAACAAAAAATAGCTTATTTATTTTCGTTAGCAATGTTTTTACTGGCATTATTTTCAAAAGAAATGGCATTGACTTTGCCCCTAGTGATTATGCTCTACGATGCCTTATTTGTCTGCCAAGGAGATTTTTTACAGGCCTGGAGGCGGTTTAAAAGCCGCTATTTAGGATATGCCTGTGTTTTGTTATTTTACTTCTGGATTTGGGGAAGCCTGATGCCTAATCCGGACAGAATGGTGTTTTATCCGGCAGAAGGTTTTTTAAAAAATCTTTTTACTGCGCTTACAATTGTCGGCACCTACATACAATGGGTATTTTTGCCTTTAGGCATACATAATATCGTGCCTGACAATAGCTGTCTAGTTGTGAATAATTTTATTCCGGAAGTTTTAATATCCCTGTTGTTGATCAGCTGCCTATTCGCGCTGGCTGTTAAAAAATATGCTTATGCAAAAGAGGAATCATTTTCTATTTTTTGGTTCTTTATTGTTCTTTTGCCAGTATATAACATCTTGCCGGTATTAAATACGATTATGGGAGCCAGATTTTTATATATTCCTGTTGCTGGGGTATGTTTATTACTGGCATTGTGGGTATTTAAGTTTTCCAGTATACAAAAGAGCGTATCTATTGGTTTAACGGTAATAATATTATTCGTTTTTTCTTTAATTTCCTTCGGAAGGAGCACAGTCTACAGGAATAATATTTCATTATGGCAGGAAATGATTAAGTTTTATCCGCGCTGCCCTTCTGCTCATAGCGACTTAGGGGCGTCTTTTGAAAGTGCAGGGTTAAAGGACCAGGCTATATCCGAATATCAGGCAGCGATAAAACTTGAACCGCGGTATACAAAAGCCTATTTTAATTTAGGCAACTGTTATTATAAGATGAATTTGTTTCAGCAGGCGTTCGATGAATACAAAAAAGGCCTGAGCTTAGTAGAATTAAAAAAGAATTTAGTTTTTTTAAGCACAAACCTGGGTGCTGCTTTCCGGGCTAAGGGGCGTGATAAAGAGGCAGAATATTTTTTCCAGCAGGCAAAAGACTAGGGGACGTTTAAACGTCCCCTACTGTTCTTACCATTGCCTATCTAGGCTCCTGTATTGTATAGCCTCAGCAATATCTTTTTCCTGAATCAAACTGTTACCTGTAAGGTCTGCGATTGTGCGTGAAACTTTTATGATGTGAACAGAGATTCGCGGTATCTACCTTTAATCAAGTTATCCACAGAGTAGGGGAGGTTTAAACCTCCCCTACATAGTCTGTGGTATCCGATATTTACTAAATTGCTTACAATCTTGGAATTTGTGATAGAATATAATGCAGAGGGTTATTATTTAGTAGCGTGTTAAGGAAAAGGAGGAGCAAATGGAGAGGAAAAGTTTAATTGGCGTTACTTTGTGCGGTATTTTTTCTATTTTTATGTCCATTTTTTCTATTTATGCCTTTTTTAAAATGCTAAGAGGCTATAAGCTTATCATCGAAATGAACTTTATGCCAAATTGGATGGTCTATTACGGTATTGCTATACTTCCTATTGTTGCAGTCTTATTAATGATTTCAGGAATAGGGATACTAAAAAATAAATCTTGGGGGAGAAAGATATTGCTTTATATTTCTATCTATAATTTATTGGCAAAGATAATATTGCTTTGTTTAGGGATAACTCAAAAGACCCCAGCGGGTAAGCCGTTAGGATTAGCAATCTCTTTTGGGGTGTATTTATTGATTATATACTATTTCACCCGCCCCAAAGTAAAGGAGCAGTTTAAGTAATTCACCATTATACCCATAGGGCTGGACTTAATTGTTCAGCTCATTTTGTTTGTAGCTGACGTTTAAACGTCAGCTACTCTGTGGATAACTTATAACATAGGCTTATCGATTTCAATAATATGGTTTGGTTGATAAGCGGTTTGGAAGTAGTGGTTATAGCTTGAAAAAAGAAATTCTTCAGGCGCACTAACAAGATTATCCTTTACTGGATTGTTATGTATGTATTCTAATTTCTGGATAAGCTTAACCGAATCGGTAATACATTCATCATAGAAGCCTTTCTGCCAAATTTTTCCTTCCCGGCCGTTTATTTTATTTAATTTTCTCGCGAAGCTGCCTTTTAACATCTTCATAATATAAGAAAAATTGTATTTACCAAAGGGATGAATGATTAAATGCAGATGTTCGGGCATAATACAAAATCCATATAGTCTATAATCGAGTATAATTTTAAAATATTCTAAGGTGATAAGCAGTATTTTACAGCTTTTAGGATCCTTAAATAGTTCCACTCTTTCATTTGTTACAGTCGTTAAGAAATAAGCCGCATTTTCTTCATAAAATCTTCTTATATTGCTCATAGTTATCCACAAGGTAGCGGAGGTTTAAACCTCCGCTACGGTTTATTGTGCAGTTTATTGTAGAAGAAAGTTATCCACAACATAGGGGACGTTTAAACGTCCCCTAGTCTTTTTACCATTGTCTATCCAGGCTCCTATATTGTATAGCCTCAGCAATATCTTTTTCCTGAATCAAGCTGCTACCTGTAAGGTCTGCGATTGTGCGTGAAACCTTCAATATTTTATCGTAAGCCCGTCCGGAAAACCCCAGGTCAGTCATTGCCATGCGTAATAGGCTTTTTGCCCCGTTGTCCAATATGCAATGTTTCTTTATTAATTTACTATTCATCCGGGCATTATAAAAAATCCCCTCATTACTGAAGCGTTCTCTTTGGATTAAGCGGGCTTTTTCTACCCGCATTTTAATCGCAAGCGATGTTTCAGCGTCTTTTGTATCAGTCAGTTCTTTGTATTGTATCGATGGTAATTCAATGTGGATATCAATCCTGTCAAGGAGTGGCCCTGAGATCTTACCCATGTAATTCTGGATTTTATTCGGGTTGCAACGGCAGTGCTTGCGTGGGTCTGTATAATAGCCGCAGGGGCAGGGGTTCATCGCGCAGACAAGCATAAAAGAAGCAGGGAAGTTAAAGGATTTAATAATCCGTGAAATGCGGATAGTCCCGTCTTCCAACGGCTGGCGCAGCGCTTCTAAACAGTTGCGGTGGAATTCCGGTAATTCATCTAAAAATAAAACTCCCTGATGCGCAAGGCTGATTTCTCCGGGCCGCGGTATCGAACCCCCTCCTACCAAGGCTATATCTGAGATGGTATGGTGCGGATCACGGAACGGCCGCAAGGTTACAATTCCTTGCTGAAACGCCAGCATACCCATTACCGAATGAATTTTGGTTACTTCCAGGCTTTCTGTTAGAGTTAAATCAGGCATAATTGTAGGGATTCTTTTAGCAAGCATAGTTTTGCCGCTTCCGGGTGGCCCGATCATCAGGATATTATGCCCGCCTTCAATTGCCCTTTTAGCAGAATGCTGGCCTTTGACTTCACAAAAATCAACCGGGTAATCACAATCATGTTGTAATAAAGCCGTTCTATCGATGAATAGTGGAGGAGTGGCTTCAGGGTTATTCAGGAATTCTACGGTTTCTTTTAGTGACCTGAGCGGCCAAAGCAAGACATCAGGAGCAATTTCAGCTTCTTTTGCATTTGCCTGCGGCAGGATAATTTGTTTTAGGTTATGTTTCGTTGCGCTGATAACAATAGGCAGCGCTCCTTGTATCTGCCTCAATTGCCCGTCCAGCGATAATTCGCCCAATATGCAGAATTCTTTTAACCGACAGCTGTTAATTTGTTCTGTGGCAGCTAAAATTCCCAAAGCAATCCCCAGATCAAAAGATGTGCCTTCTTTTTTAGTATCAGAAGGCGCAAGGCTGATAGTAATCCTTTCTTGCGGCCAGTCAAAACCGGAGTTTTTAATTGCGGATTTGACGCGTTCTTTGCTTTCTCTGATTGCAGTATCCGCCAAGCCGACTACAGATATTACGGGAAGCCCTCGGGAAACGTCCACTTCTATCTCTATCGGATAGGCTTCAATGCCCAATAAGCCGAAACTTAATATTTTTGCTAACATCCAAA
>JALOQJ010000024.1 GCA_025453445.1 Candidatus Omnitrophota bacterium | reverse complement strand
CCGGCACATCCGATTTTACTGGAAGCAATGCATTTTCCGACGCCGGTTGTTTCTTTAAGCGTTACGCCGAAGAGCCGCTCTGATCAGGATAAACTTGGCAAGGCCTTGGCAAAGCTTACTGAAGAAGATCCTACTTTTATTGTTACTACTGATGAAGAGACCAAAGAAACATTGCTTACCGGTATGGGGGAGCTGCATCTGGAAATTATTGTCGATAGGTTAAAGACAGAGTTTGGGGTTGAGGCGATAGTAGGCCAGCCTAAAGTTGCTTATCGTGAAACGATCCTTAAGAGCGCAGAAGCAGAGTCTAAATATGTGCGCCAGACCGGCGGCCGCGGCCAGTATGGGCATGTGGTTCTTTCAGTTGCTCCTGTTGCTGCGGGCGAGGGTTTCGAATTTAAAGATAGTATCAAAGGAGGAGCGATTCCAAAATCGTTTATTCCTTCAGTTGAAAAAGGTGTAATTGAAGCAATGGATAAAGGAGTATACGCAGGATATCCTGTGGTAGATGTAAAAGTAACCCTGCTTGACGGATCATATCATGAAGTTGATTCTTCAGAAATGGCATTTAAAATTGCCGGCAGCATGGGTTTTAAAGAGGCATTTTTAAAAGCAGAGCCGATACTCCTTGAGCCTTATATGTCGCTGGAAGTTTCAACGCCTGAGGAATATGTAAACAGCGTTGTCGGTTATATTTGTTCACGCCGGGGAAAAATCCTGAATATGGATTCCAAGGCAAAACAAAAAGTTATTTCTGCGGAAGCCCCCCTGGCTGAGATGTTCGGCTATGCTACGGCATTCCGTTCTTTATCCAGCGGCCGGGCGAATAGTTCTATGGAATTTAAAAATTACATGCAGGTTCCCAAAGAAGTAACAGAGAAAATCCTTGCGGAGAGGAAAGAAAAGAAGGATACTAAAGAAGAAAGATGAGTGTTGTTATAAGGTTATTTCAAGTTGCAGACAGGCAAGCTGTACGTAAAATCTGCGCTGATTCCGCGGATATGGGTAAGCCGGCAGAAAGGATTTTTCCTGACCGGGAGTTGCTCGCGGATATGATGATTAGTTATTATAC
This sequence comes from Candidatus Omnitrophota bacterium, assembly GCA_025453445.1. Taxonomy (GTDB): domain Bacteria; phylum Omnitrophota; class Gorgyraeia; order Gygaellales; family Profunditerraquicolaceae; genus JALOQJ01. Next base: position 14,827 of record JALOQJ010000024.1, on the reverse strand, counting down.
TGATTTTGAGCCGCAGTCTTTGTGGATTGCTGAGGTAGAAGGCGAAGTTGTGGGTTATCTTTCCGGTTGTTTAAACAGCCGCCGTTTCTTGCGCGTAATGATTTGGCGCATTGCTCCCGGGATATTATTCCAAGCATTAATCAGGGGTATTTTCCTTAAAAAACAAGTTCAGCGCTTTCTTATCGCCATGCTGAAAAGTTTTAAGCTGGGAGGATTTAAGCGCAGTATCCCTTTTGATAAATACCCGGCGCATTTGCACATTGATATTAGAGAAGGATTTCGTGGCCAGGGGATTGGCCAGGGCCTGATGGAAAAATTTTTCGCGCAGGCAAAAAATGCCGGCATTCCCGGGATTTATCTGACTACCCGGCAGGATAATACTGCTTGCAGGTTTTTTGAACGGACAGGTTTTTCTATTGCGGCACGTTACCCGTTAGTGATACCCGAAGGGGATAATTTTCAGGTTATCCATTCGGTGTTGTATGTGAAAGAATTATAGCCGGAATTTCTGCTATAAGGGAGGGGAGAAGTGGATAAAAAGAAGATTTTGGTTGTTGATGATGAGCCGGATTTTTTAAGTTTAATTAAAATCAGGCTTGAGGCCAATAATTATAAGGTAATTACTGCCCTTGACGGCGCAAGTGCTTTGGAAAAAATCAAAAACGAATCCCCTACAGCAGTCTTGCTGGACATTCAAATGCCTGTGATGGACGGCTTAGAGGTATTAAAACGCATAAGGCAGGTTGATAGCAGCCTGCCGGTCTTCATGCTTACGGCATTTTCTAATGATGTCAGGTTTAAGCTGGCAAATAAATTAAATGCCTCCGGATTTATTATTAAGACCAGTGACCTCAAGGAAGAAGTAGAGCGTATTGATAGTGTATTAAGGTTATCGGATAAGTTTAAAAGCGCGTAGTTCTATTGTATGAAATTATCTCTCAGGGTTAAGGCAGGGTCAAAAAAAGAAAAAATTGAAGAAACAGGGCCTGCTGAGTTGATTGTTTGCGTCAGGGCACCTGCGCATGAGGGTAAGGCAAATCAGGCGGTTATCGAGGCATTAAGCAGGCATTTTTCAATAGCAAAAAGCAGGATCTCTATTATTAAAGGACAGGCTAGCAAGAATAAGATCATAGAGATAATTTAGAAAGTAAGTTCAATGGTAAAAATAATCAAAAAGATTAGTTTAATCATAATTGTTTTAAGCCTTATTTTCGGCGTGGTGGCTGCATTGTTTACCATCTTCTTTGATCAGGCAATATTGGTAAGGAAAGGCACGGTTTATCACGTTAATGAATCGGAAAAAATTGTTGCTTTGACTTTTGACGACGGCCCGTCTGATATCTGGACGCCGAAGATACTTGATGAACTTAAAAAAGCAGGCGTGAAAGCAACCTTTTTCATGCTTGGTGAACATGTGGAAAAATACCCTGAAGTAGCGCGCCGTGTAGCACTTGAAGGCCATGATATCGGCAATCATACTTATGAACACGGGGCGCTCCTTTACTATACTAAAGAAGAATTGAAAGAAACTATAAGAAAAGCTGAGCGTATCATAAAAGAAGCCACTGGAGTAACTACTAAATATTTCCGTCCGCCTAAAGCATGGCTTTCTAAGCGGGAAAAGATAAAAGTTAAGGGAATGGGGTATGAAATTATCCTCTGGTCTCTGAATTCAAAAGACTGGGTTAATTTCGACGATAAATATATTATCAGGTATATCATGCGTAATGTCCAGCCGGGAGATATAATTCTTTTTCATGACAGCGGAGGTTTTTTTGCCAAAGAAGGCGGTAATCGTTATGAAACAGTATTGGCTGTCCCGCGGCTGATTGAGAAATTGAAAGAAAAAGGCTACAAATGTGTAACAATTACTGAACTTTTAGAGAGAGGAAAAAAGAAATAATGAAAAGTAAGAACTTAAAATATATTTTAATCCTGATCGCGCTTTCTTACGTATTTTTTATGTTCGGTAACAGTTTGGTCAGCCTGACTAATCCCGATGAAGTTTTTTATACGCTTTCCGCAAAAGAAATGGCAGAGCACAATACATGGATGACTCCGATTTTGTTTAACCAGCCGCAGTTTGAAAAGCCGATTTTTACCTATTGGTTGATACGTATCGGATTTATTATTTTTGGCGGAGCAACTAATTTTGCGGCGCGCTTTTTTCCGGCTTTATTTGCCATGCTAGGCGTATTGGCAGTGTATTTTTTAAGCCTTTTGGCGTTTAATAATCAGAAGAAAGCATTTATCAGCGGGCTCATCCTTATGTCAGGAGGGCTTTATATCGGCCTGGCGCGCACTGTTTTTACTGACATGATTTTTAGCGTATTGATTTTATTTTCTTTTGTTTCTTTTTTCTGGGGCTATCTGAATAATGCAAAAAAGAACTTAAGCTTGGTACTTTTTTTTATTTTTATGGCTTTGGCTGTTTTAACCAAAGGGCCGCTGGGTTTCTTAATTCCTTTTCTTGCCGTAGTAATTTTTCTGTTGATCAGGAAAGAAGTAAAGTATTTATTCTCTAAATCCGTTGCTTGGGGAGTTTTGCTTTTTATTCTTATTTCCTTTCCCTGGTATATTCTGATGTTTCAGAAATATGGGGCAGCTTTTATTCAGGAATTTTTTGTCAATGATCATATCCGCCGGCTGCTGGAGGCAGAACATCTTTCGAACGATACCTGGTATTTTTATCCTTTTTCCATGTTTGGATGTACAGCTCCCTGGAGTTTATTTACTGCGGTTTCCTTATTTTTTCTTTTTAAGAATGTAAAGGATAAAGCAAGGCCGGCATATTTATTTTTAGCCTGCTGGATTGGCGTAGTTTTCTTAATTTTTCAGCCGGCTCATTCAAAGTTAGTCAGTTATATTTTTCCTATGTTTGCGGCTTTGGCTGTTGTCTGCGGTGATTTTATTTACAATACGGCATTTCTTGAGCAGAAGAACCGCCAGTTTTTTGTTATTTCGTTATTGAGCCTAGCGGTTTTTTTCCTTGTTCCTATAGGAATGGAAGTCGCAATGCAAAAATTCCCCGGTTATTTAAGTTCTCGTTTACCGGTATATGTTTTTATCGCATTATTCTCTATACTGTTAATTTCTGCTTTAAGATTTATTCTGCGTTATAAATTTTTCAAAGCAGTATACGTATTTGCTTTCATTGTACCGGCTTTTATTTTTATGGTTCCTTTTGTTTGTAATGATATAGAGCCTTATATTTCCAGTAAATACGCCACTAAATTCCTGATGAAAAATTATCCTGTTGGGGATACTATACTTTGTTCTAAATTCTATGTTAGGGGAGTGAGGTTTTATACCGGTAAAGATGTTGCTGTATTTAATATGGGGGCAGGGAATTTCTTTAGCCCTCATCCCATACCATTTTTGAATCAAGACCAAAAAGTTAAGGATTTTTTGAAAATTCACCCTTCAATTTATTGCGTGCTGAAGAAGTCCGCTGTTAAGGATATTGAGCGGATTATTGCAGGAGAATATAAGGTTACTTTTCTGAAGCAGATAGGTGATGAATATCTTTTAAAAGTTGATCCGGTTTCTTAAGGTGTAGCAGCCCCGATTTTATTCCCGCCGGCAAGAGAAGCCTCTTTAAGTAGTTTTTGTGCAGATTGAATTAATTTTTCCGCAGTAGCTGTATTGGGTAATGCCAAAGAAGACACCCCGCCACTTACCGTTATTGATAAAATTTTATCCCGCCAGTCCATAGAGGAAGTTTCTGTTATCTTTCTGATTTTTTCCGCATACATTTTGGCTCCGGTAAGGTTAGTATTGGTTAAAATTACGGAAAGCTGCACTCCCTCAGTGCGGGAAACGATATCGCTCGGCCGGCTGTTCCTTTTTAAGATAAGCGCGACATTCTTTAAAACTTCATCACCTGCCTGATAGCCATCAAGGTTATTGATTGTATCAAACTTGTCAATTTCAAAGATTACCAGAGAAAGCGGGGTTTTGATTTCTTGGGCAATGCGGATTTCGCTGCTTAATTTTAGCTGGAAGTAGCGCAAAATAAACAATCCAGTCAGCGGATCGGTAATTGCCATTTTATTCAGGCGGGTATTCTCAAAGATAATAGACAGGCGTTTGAAAATGGTGACGCTGATAAGTGAAGATATGGTTACAAAACAGAGGCCGAAAAAATCAAAGAATATATCTTTTGTTATACAGAGCATCGTGGCGTAGAAGCCTGCAGTTATAACCAATACAGAGAAGATAGTGCCTTTCCAGCTGCCGTAGCGATAGATAATAAAAGCAATCAGGCCGGCAAAGAATATAAAGATCAGGAAATTCATTGGCAAAGGCGAATCATTAAGGAATCGTTGTAATAATACGGTGGTAAGAAAGTTTGCGTTAATGAAGAGTCCCGACATCAAGCCAAGGGGGGTTGGATGCATATCATGAAGGATTTCGGTGGCTGTCCCCAGAAGGACAATTTTATCCTTGAAGGTTTCCAATGGCTCAAGCCCGCTGGTAACCTTCCAGAAGGGCACGGTTCTAAAGTCTTCCGGTATGGCGAAGTAATTAATCCGCATGGTTTTTGTTTTATAATCTACAGGAATACTGATATCTTTTTTCTGTTGCTTAGGCAAGGGCAATTTTAATAATTGTGTGTTTTTATCATAATAGGCTTGGTTTAAATCTAACCCTAAGGTAGAAGAAGCTATTTGCAGAATAAAACAATAATGTGATTTATTATCGTTTTCACTGATGACAAATGGCCTGACTCTGCGGATAACAAAATCAATGTCGCGCGGGTAGCTGACAAACCCCACACTATTTACTGCTTCAACAAACATGCTCTCCGGCATAATAATATTGTTTTTAGGGCCGAGGAATGTGCCTAAAATTACATTATTTGTTTTCCTTAAAGCTTCTTGCAGGGCAGTATCGTTTTCCGGTATTTCACTTTTTCCAAAAAAAGCAATATCAATCGCTACGGCAAGAGGCTGAGAGTTGGGGCCTGAAATATTATTTAAGAAATCTGCATAGAGTTTGCGGTTAAAAGGCCAGCGTTGCTGCATTTTGATGAAGGAGCTCTGGTCAATATTCACAATGACTACCTTTTTGGATATATCCGGAGGCAGGCTGTAATTATGGCGGTAACGCAGGAAAAAATCCGAGCTTCTCAGGTAGCCAGGAGTAAGAAAGGGGGTTTTGGCCAGGAGAAATAAATATATTGCAGATAAAAGTACTGCCCAGATTATTGGCGCATATTCGCGCCATAGCCTTGAATTCATATGCTTTATAATAGCACGCATTGGTTTATTAATCGAGAATTATTTCAATACAATTCATCCCGGATCGGCTATGCGCAAGAAATTCTTTGCGGGGGAGGGTGAAACTGGGTAAGTTAAGATTCCTTGCAATTATTGTTTTATTAAAAGATACCTGGCGGATAGAGTATTGTCCGAAATCTTTTTTTCGCCGGTTAATGAAGCTAAATTCAACCGGTCGGAGAGAGAAATTTGCAGTAATAGAAACAGTATCTTTATTTTTAAATTGTTCTTTACTTAATTTAGGCTCAATAACTAAATCTCCGTATTCGCCTCTGATTCCGAAAACCTGTGTCAGCAGAGTAAGGATAAACCAGCTGGCTGAGCCGGTGAGATAGCAATATAATCCGCGGCCCTGAGAATTAAAATATTCGGGGAGCGCCGGGTAAATTTTACTTACGTTAGTTTCAACAGCCATTTCATAAATTGAGCTCAACGCTGCGTAGCCTTCTTTCGCATATCCTCTTGCATAAAGGCCATAAGCAAACATTACTGACATATGGTTAAAAAATGCGCCATTTTCCTTATCGCCGTAGGAGAATGAAAATGCCCTGCCGAGATTTAATTGCTCATTTTTAAAATCCGTGTTCAGGCGCAATCCCCCCAATGTTTTATCTCGCAGGTATTTTTGGGCATTCCGGTATATTTTTTTGATTTGTTGATTAGTCGCTACTCCACTTATAAGAGGAAATACCTGTCCGGTTAGAGTCATACGTAAATCGTTATTTATCTTGCCCTCGGCCCTTTTTTTGGCGTTATCATAGTATCCGTTAAAAAATCCTTCTTTTAACCATTCATTCCGGCGGATATGCTGGATTACCCATTCAGCTTTTTTACGCAAATCATAAATTAAAGAAGTGCTGGTTACGGATATTTTTTTGCCGCTTACCCCATATTTAGTGGCAGCAAAATATTTTTTGAGAGTGATATTTTTTTCTGTTGGGCTGGAGTAATCTATCGGCCTAACGGATAAAGTGTCCAGAAGGATAGAAAGTTCTTTTAAGAGTGGAAATTTGTTTTGATTTAATTGTTCCAAGGCATCGGCTAAAGAAAGCAAATTTTTTGCATACATTGCGCTGAAGGCAACGCTTTCTCCATGTTCAGCTGCCATATCCAGTCCGTCGTTCCAGTCGGCATTTTCCAGGCGGATATGGTTATGCGGGCCAACATTAAAAAACTGCACTAGGTTTTCTACAAGTAGGTGCTCGAGGATACTGCCATGGTAAATCTGTTTATTTTTGCTTTTTAATTCTTTACCGCAATCAGGAAACCAGTTGTGGTCTAAGCAAGAACCGCGGCAAATTTGCCGATCCTTAAAGTATGGTATATCCTCCAGAAGGATGCCTAAATCAGCGCTTTGATGGATATAAAGCAGGGTAGTAAACCACGGCCAGATACCGTGATCCATCCAAACCCGGCTGATATTATTGCGGTCGGCAATAAATTCTCCTGGGCGCGCTCCGATAATCGTGGCATTGGATCCGTCAATACGCACGCCTTTAAAATTATTTATCAATAGTGGCCTTGCTTGTTTTGGGTCAGTAAGGATCAATGACAGGCAATCCTGCCATAAATCACGCCAGCCGCGGCCGCCTTTGCCATAATCAAAATCCGGCAAGAAAGAGCAGCCAAAAATTCTTCTTAGTTCAGGTTGGATACTTACCCAGCGGAACCATTGGTTGAAAATTTTATCGCCTGTATTAGCCATGATTAGGCTGCTTTTTTTCTGCCAGTAACTTTGGGTATCTGCCAATGATTTTTTTACTTTATCCAGCGTATTAAATTTAGTAAACAAGGGTTTTATCTTGTTTAACTTATCTGCTATGCCCATTAAGATAATATATGAGCATGATTGTTGTGGTTTGAGTGTAATAGTTTTAAAACGTAAACCGGCCATTGCTTCTTTGCCTTGGCAGGCATATTTATTATCTGGCAGGCGATTTTCCAAAATGACTCTTGGCGCTTCAAGATCAGAGCCATCCCCACAAAATTCCTCCTGAGTAGGGTAAATATATTCCGGCGCAAAAGATTTTCCGTCAATCCCAAAGACAAAATAAGAAGTATGATTTTTTCTGTGCCCGGACTCATCAAAAAGCAGAGTTGGAGTAACGATTACGCCGTATTTATCCAGCTCTATGCGGTTTAAAAGCGAAGTAACATGGCGGTGGTCGCGCAGATTATCGGCAGAACGGGCATATATAGGTATGGCTGTAGTAGGAGTAAATTTTATCTTGCGATTGGATACATTAGTTAAATTTACCAGCATGATTTCCAGAGGTTCAGCACTTGCCGGAACAAAAGAAGTGATTTCTGCTTTTAAGCCATTTTTTTTATTTTCACGGCTAATTTTCTGCCAGAGTAAGCCTGCTTGCAGTTTAAATTTATCCTGTTTCAGCGCGGATAGATCTTTAGATACGCCGGTTGCCGACCAGGTTTTTTTATTGTTGATATAGACCCAGAAATTCCTGTTGGATCTGGAATTGCTTAAATCTATGCGTGAAACCGGCTCTAAAAGAAAAGAATTATTGTTGGTTTTGCTGTCACCGTGCAGGCTGGGGGTAATACTGGACATGAACGGTGAATTATTGCAGAGAGGGAAATAAAGCGTATTAATCCGGCATGCCTCCTGAGATTCAAATGTTCCGGAGCTGTCTATAAAATTCCAGAGGGGATTTTGCATGATTTTCTAACTTAGCATAAAGGCATTGCTTATGTCAAGATTTTTTCTTAATAAAATATGCTTGCTATATATAATACTCGTTATATAATAACAAAAAGGAGAAAAAATATGAAAAAAATTCTCGCTTTAGTAATGTCATTATTTTTATTGTCCTGCAGCGCATTTGCGCAAGATCAACCAGTTCTTCCCGCAGTTAGCCAGCCCAATATTACAAGTACAAATTTCATTTCAAAAATTTTCAATTTTCTCGGCGATAACCAGAGGACATCTCTCACCGGCAATTGGGGTGGGGCAAGGGATAGGCTCTCTGAGCAGGGGATTGATATTGTCAGTTCTTACACTATCGACTTATTGACAAATGATGTGGGTGGTTTAAGAGAGCATCGTTTCCAGTATGATTCTTCTTTGGGCCTGGATATAAACGTTAATTTAGAAAAGACTTCCAATTTAACCGGTTTGCAATTTCATCTTTCCGGACTTTGGCGTGAAGGAAAAAACCTCAGCGCAGATATCGGTAACCGCTTTCCGCCTTCAAGTATTTTCGGCTCAGAGCAGGTGAGGCTCTATAACCTTTATCTTGAGCAGGCAATGTTTAATAACAGGGTAAGTTTAAAGGCCGGAAGATTGGGCGCTGGAGATGATTTTGCTCAGTCTCCGCTTTATTGGATATTCCTCACTAATTCTATTGATGGCTGTCCGATCAGTTTACCAATTAATTTCTTTTTTACGGTTTATCCTACAGCTACGTGGGGCGCACGCCTGAAAGTCAGCCCTGTGAGTGCCTTTACCTGGAAAGGTGCCATTTATCATCAGGACAGCGGTGTCGGGCGTAATGCAGCGCACGGCGCAGATTTTACTTGGCGTCGGAACAAAGGAATACTTTTTATACAGGAATTAAGTTTTCTGCCTAATCAATACGAAGGAGCAAGCGGTTTGCCGGGTAATTATAAACTCGGGCTTTTTTATTCTACCGGCCGTTTTAAGGATTATTATCAGGATGAAAACGGAAATTCATATGCTGAAACAGGCCTTGATCAAAAAAGGCGTTACGGCAACTACGGCATGTATCTTCATGCAGACCAGATGCTTTATCGCGAGCCCGGTACGAGCGATCAGGGTTTTACCCCATTTTTTGTACTATGCCTGCAGCCGGCAAAGGTGAATGAGCTCCCGTTTTTTATCGACGCAGCACTTACTTATAAAGGTTTGATTCCCGGCCGTGACAATGATGTTACCGGCCTTGGCTTTGCTTATGGCAGATGGAGCAGGCAGTTAAATAAATACCAGAATGATTCCGGCAAAACCCCGCAGAAATATGAAATCGTCTTAGAAACTACTTATAAAATAGCCATTAACAAATGGTTATATTTTCAGCCGGATATCCAGTATATTATGAATGCTAACGGCGGCAATAAAAACGTAGATGATGCTTTAGTAACTGGCGCAAGAATAGGCGCTACATTCTAAAAAAAGGAGAAGATGATGAAGGACAAAGGGCAGGATAATAATTTCATTATCTATATCATTGCATTCGTTGCGGCACTGGCAGGCCTTCTTTTTGGCTATGACACAGGGGTAATTTCCGGAGCAATACTTTTTATCAAAGATCAATTTAATCTTACTTCTGTTATCGTAGAAAGAGTTGTTAGCGCAGTGTTGCTGGGCGCTGTAATCGGTGCGGCTTTCAGCGGAGCTATGGCGGATAAGTTAGGCAGGCGGCGCAGCATTGTGATTACAGCAGTACTTTTTTCTTTAGGGGCTATCGGATCTGCTTTTGCCCCGAGTATTCCGGTATTGGTATTATGCCGTTTTGCCATTGGTTTGGCAATAGGTGTAGCTTCTTACGTAGCGCCACTTTATATTTCTGAAATTTCTCCTCCTGATGTTAGAGGTGCCTTAGTTTCTTTAAATCAGCTGATGATAACTTGTGGTATTGTGGTTTCATATTTAGTAGATTATATGCTTACATTGGGACAACAGGAATGGCGTTGGATGTTTGGCTTGGGAGCAATACCAGCGGTAATACTGCTTATCGGTATGATATACTTGCCGGAAACTCCGCGTTGGTTAGTAACCCAGGGTTTAATTGATAAAGCTAAAAATGTACTTTCACGTACTGGCAGAGGCAGGAATGCTGATTTAGAAATAGAGAATATTTCCAAAACAATGTCTGACAAAAAATGTTGCTGGAAGGAAGTATTTGAGCCTTGGATAAGGCCTGCGCTTTTTGTCGGGATCGGACTGGCATTTTTTCAGCAGGCTACCGGGATTAATACGATTATTTATTATGCGCCGACAATATTCGAGTTTGCCGGTTTTGGGACACATAGAGTAGCAATATTGGCTACGGTTGGAGTAGGAGTGGTCAACGTATTGATGACATTAGTGGCAATCTGGCTTTTGGATAAATTGGGCCGCAAGCCTTTATTATATATCGGCATGACAGGCATGGCATTAAGCTTAGGTGTATTGGGCATAGCATTTCATATGACGAACTTATCCGGGCTATTGCAGTGGATTGCAGTAGGCAGCGTATTATTTTACATTGCTTCGTTTGCTATTAGTCTCGGCCCGATTTTCTGGCTGATGATTGCGGAAATTTATCCTTTGCGAGTGCGTGGCCGGGCAATGAGCTTAGCTACTGTTGCTAACTGGGGTTTTAATATGCTGGTAGCAGCGACATTTCTTACTCTTACCGAAAAACTGGGTAAAGCCGGAACATTCTGGCTTTTTGCTGCGCTTTCAGTGGTTGGTATTGCTTTTTGTTATTTGTTTGTTCCTGAAACAAAAGGCTTTACCTTAGAAGAAATCGAAGAGCACTTACACAGCGGCAAGGGCTTAAGAAAGCTAGGCTTATAAAGAGCACTGCCATTTATTATAGATAGGATATTTTTTAACCTGCCCGTGCAGAAAATAATCCGTCAATTTAAGGCTGTGATTTTTGATATGGATGGTGTAATTACCAATACCATGCCGTATCATTTTGACGCTTGGTTTAAAGTTTTTAGAGAAGTAGGTGTTAAAGTAGATTGTTACGATGTTTATAAAAGAGAAGGCGAAGCAGGAATACATACAATTAAAGATTTATTCCGAGAGCGCAAAATAGAAATTACAGACAAAATTGCGCGCCGGCTGCTTTTAAAAAAAGAAAATTTATTTAAAAAGATTGTCCGGGTAAAATTTGTTAAAGGCAGCCGTTCATTTTTAAAGAAATTAAAAAAAAATCATGTTGTTATGGGTTTGGTTACCGGGACCTCACGGCATGAGATGGAGCGGATTTTACCTTTATCCTTACAAGAAATGTTTGAAGCTACGGTTACCGGCGATGAAGTAAAAAGAGGTAAGCCTCATCCGCAGCCATTTCTTAAAGCACTGAAAATAATGGGGTTACAACCAAATGATGTTGTAGTGATTGAAAACGCGCCTTTTGGAATTACTGCGGCAAAGAGAGCTGGTTTATTTTGTATTGCTTTGGAAACTTCCTTGCCAAAGAAGTATTTGACTAATGCTGATAAAGTTGTAAAATCATTTAAAGATTTGGAAAAAATTATAATTTAAGGTATAATCAAGGTATGGATAATTTTTATAAGAAAATCGAAGAGATAGCACGGCGTGACTTGCGTTATAAATCCGATGCCTATGAGTTTTTGATGCGGGCATTGTGGTTTACTCAGAATAAGCTGAAAAGGCATGGCCATGTCAGCGGTAAGGAACTCCTGATGGGTATTAAGGATTTTGCCTTGGATCAATACGGCCCTATGGCAAAAACCGTACTTAACCATTGGGGAATTAAGGTTACGGATGATTTTGGAGCGATGGTTTTTAATATGGTCGAATGCGGCCTCCTGCATAAAACTAAGGAAGATTCGCTTAAGGATTTCAAAAATGTTTATGATTTCAGCGAAGCATTCGAAGTATTTAAAAACCATGCTTATGAGCGGCTCAATAACAGAATCACCGGCCGCAAGCCTGCGGAAAAATCTCCCGGGAAAAATCTCAATTAGTATTATCGGAGCCTAAAAATGCAGAAAAGAATTTTTTACCACGATACCGACTGCGGAGGAGTGGTTTATTATGCCAATTACCTAAAGTATATGGAGGAAGCGCGCACAGAGTTTTTGGCAGAGAAAGAAATCCTGATAAAAGAGCTTGTTGACAGTGGGGTTATGTTTGTAGTGGCGCATCAGGAAATAGATTATAAGCTGCCTGCTTTCTATGGGGATGTTTTGGAAATCAGCGCAAAAATTATCGCTATGTCTACGGTTAAAATGGAATATGAGCACGAGGTAAAAAATCAGTCAGGCCAGGTTGTCTGCGTAGGTAAGGCAATTTTGGTCTGCGTAGATAAATTCATCAAGCCTAAGCCCATCCCCGAAGAACTCCGGCTAAAATTAAAATAAAATGAAATCAATCGCGTTCTCAAGCCGCAGCGGATGTTTGTTGCCGGCATTAATATTATTTAACCTATTTTTTGGCAGGGCCTTTTTCGAAGCCCCTCTATGGCTGGGTATTGAACTAGTTTTAATTGCTATTTTTATCATAAATGCAGTCATTTTCAGTAAGAAAATATTCTCTTTTGCCGCAGGAGGCTCTCCCCGAGCAGGCGTAATTGATATCGAAGGCAAAATTGTAGAAGATACCCGCCATTTGCCAGAATCCCCGCGTACGTAAATAATTGTAATACAAAGATTTACAATTCTAAATTAGAGCATGTCTTGAAATTGCCAGTCGGGTATGTTATACTTTCTTTTAACCTATCTGCATAAAGGCCAATGAAAAAGATAAAATTTAAGCATAAGAATATAGCGAAAAAAGGCATCAATTCACTGCTGCAGGAAATCGCTGCATTAAAACAAACACGCAGCGCAGCCTACGCTTTAAAACAGCAAATCGAGTTTATCCTCGGCGCCACCAAAACCGGCCTGGACATTATTGATTCATCATACAAGATTCGCTATATTGATTCAGCCTGGAAAAAAATTTACGGTAATCCCAACGGGAAAAAATGCTACGAATATTTTATGGATAAAAAAGATCCTTGCCCGGAGTGCGGAGTGAGAAAGGCCCTTGAGACGAAGAGCGTAGTTATTACGGAAGAAACTTTGTTTAAAGAGAATAATCGTCCGATACAGGTGACCACTATCCCTTTTCAGGATAAAAACGGCGAATGGCTGGTAGCTGAAGTGAATGTAGATATCTCCAAACGCAAACGGATTGAAGAGGCATTACATAAAAGCGAAATACAGAGGAAGGCTTTGCTTGATAATGTTCCGGATTTAATCTGGTTTAAAGATAAGGAAGGCAAGTATGTTTCTGCTAATAATGCATTTACCCAGCGTTGCGGGCTTAAACTGGAAGAGTTAATCGGTAAAACTGATTTGGAACTTTGCTGGCCGCGTTATTTAACAGAGCGCTATATGAGTGATGACAGGGAAGTAGCAAAGACCGGAAAAGCGAAACATCTTGAAGAGCCGTTGTTTGATAAAAACGGCTCACAGATAATTATTGAAGTGGTTAAAACGCCGATATTTAATGGTAAGGGCGATGTTGTCGGAGTAATCGGCATTGGGCATGACATAACCTTACGTAAACAGGAAGAAGAAGAACTGCAGAAATACCGCGATCAGCTTGAAGAATTAGTCAAGGAGCGTACTGTTAAGTTAGAAAAAGAAATTTCCGAGCATAAGCAGGCGGAAAGCGAGAAAGTAAATTTAAATAAGGAATTAATTAAGACTAACAAGAGATTAAGCCAGCTTTCGCTGATAGATTTACATACCGGCCTTTATAATCATCGTTATCTTAATGACATTATTGAGGCGGAATTTCACCGTGCCAAAAGATACTCTTATCCGTTGTCAGTAATCATGCTGGATTTGGACTATTTCAAATCGATAAATGATGTTTACGGCCATCAATTTGGGGATTTGGTATTGAAACAGTTTGCCGGCCAGCTGAGGAAGATTGTACGCCGCTATGATACCCTGGTACGCTATGGCGGAGAAGAGTTTATTATTGTTTCTCCTTCTGTAGACAGGCAGAGCGCGATTAGTTTTGCGCAGAGGATGCTGGAGGCGATTAATTTATTTGATTTCGGCAATAAGAGCCATGGCGTGAGGTTGAAGTTAAGCATTGCCGTAGCATCTTTTCCTGAGGATGAAATAGCCCGGGGTATGGATTTGGTTGAGCTTACTGACCGGATTTTAAATCAGGCAAAAGAAAGCGGAGGTAATAAGGTTTATTCAGCTATTGATATAAAGAATCATAAGTCCGTTATTCCTATACAGGAAAGTAATGACGTGCTTTTCTTGAAAAGTAAAATCGGCAAGCTTACTAAGCGCGCTAATCAGGGGCTGATGGAGTCAATTTTTGCCTTTGCCAAGACCATTGAAGTGAAAGACCGCTATACAGGCGAACATGTGGAGCGCACCGTGCATTATGCCACGGAGATTGCCCAGGCTATGGAACTTTCCGAACATGAGATAGAGCATATTCAACAGGCATCTGTTTTGCATGATTTGGGAAAAATCGGCATCAGTGAAAAAATATTATATAAAAAATCAAAGCTTACCCGGCGTGAATTTGAGGAAATAAAGCGCCACCCGCAGATCGGAGTAGATATTATCAGGCCGGTGCATTTTTTACATTCGATTATTCCTTTTGTCCTGCATCATCACGAGAAATGGAACGGCACAGGTTATCCTTATGGATTAAAAGGCGATGCCATACCATTGGGCGCGCGGATTGTCAGCGTTGCTGATGTCTATCAGGCCCTAATTTCCGATCGGCCCTACCGTAAAGCGTATTCCTTAAAAGATGCCTTAAAGATACTGCAGCAAGAATCAGGAGTATTGCTTGATCCATATATCGT
>JALOQJ010000023.1 GCA_025453445.1 Candidatus Omnitrophota bacterium | reverse complement strand
CGAAAATTTAAAAATAAAAAATTATCCCGGAGTAAAAGTTTTTGCTTTTGTGGATAATGTGCAGGAGCTAATGGCAGTGTCCAGCGCAATAGTTACCAAACCAGGTGGTTTAAGCAGTTCTGAATTGCTGGCAATGGACTTGGCTCCAATTTTTATCGCTGCTATCCCGGGACAGGAAACTACCAATATGTATGCTTTAGAAAGCCTTGGTGTAGGCGTGAGTGCTCGTTCGGCAGAGGATATCCGAAATATTGTATTGGATTATATAAACCATCCGGAAAAATTAAGCACTGTACGAGAGAGAATAAAACAAATCAGAAAACCTCATGCTGCCGGAGAGCTCTGCGATGCTGTATGCCAAAATCGTCTTTAGCCTCGCCATTGAAGGGCCTTTTGATTATATTGTTCCCGCCTCTTTAACCCAGAAAATAAAAGTCGGTTCCCGTGTCCGCGTAAGTTTTACTACCACTCAAAAAATCGGCTACGTAGTAGGGCTTGCGACCGTAAGTGATATCAAAAAACTTAAAGAAATTTCCGAACTGCTGGATGATTATCCCGTATTAAATAAAGAGGCGTTGTTTTTGACTCAGGAAATATCCCGTTATTATGGTTGTTCATGGGGTGAAGCTATTGATACTGCCCTTCCTGAAGCAATACGCAAAGGAAAGAAGGTTGTTTTTGATACAGGATTTTTACAGGACAAATTATCTTTGCCGCCGACTGCAGGTTATTCAGCTGTTCTTCTGCATGATTTATTGGGGCATGGCCGTTGGGAGATATACCTGCAGGAAATTAAGGCAGCGATACAAAATAAGCGATCAGTGATTGTCCTCCTGCCGGATGCCGCTTCATTAGTAAAAACTAAAAAAATGGTTGATCAGCTGCTGGGATGCGAATCAGTGGTCCTTTACAGAAAACAACCGCATGAATTGGAGGAGTGGGTAAAGCTTGGCTCGTCTGAAGCAGTGGTTGTTATTGGCACGCGTTCTGCTATTTTTGCGCCGGTGAATAATCTGGGATTAATTATTATAGATGAAGAAGAAAACTCTGTGTATAAACAGGATCAGGTTCCGCATTATCATGCAAGAGAAGTTGCTTTTTGGCGCACAAAGCAGGAAAAGGCAAAGTTAATCCTTGGTTCTGAAGCCCCGTCTTTGGAAAGTTTTTATTTAACTAGAGAAGGAGAGATGCAATATAAGCTGATTCCTCGGCAGGCAGCTTATCCGCAAGTAAAGATAATCGATATAAAAGACCTCTCTCCATATTTCAAGAGTAAGAACATTATCTTTTTTCAGTATTTAATTGATTCGATTTTTTCCACATTGAATAACAAAGGTAAAACGCTGATTTTTTTAAACCGCAAAGGATTTGCTACATTTGCAACCTGTCGGCATTGCTCAGCAGTATTACGTTGCCCGCGCTGTAATGTTAATTTAGTATATCATTTTCAAAAGAATATGTTAAGCTGCCATTATTGTAATTTTAAAATGCCTGCACCGAATATCTGCCCTGAATGTAACTCCGGATATATCAGGTATTCAGGGCTTGGCACGGAAAAAGTAGAGTCTGAACTGCACAGGTTATTCCCTCAGGCACGGATAAAAATGCTGGAGGATGAAGTCGCAGATAATATTGACGATGCTGATATTTTTATTTCCACGGAATTTGCGCTTAAGCAATCAAATATTCTTTTTGACTCAACCTGTATTCTTTCAATTGATAATTCCTTGAGCCGTCCGGATCTGCGCGCAGCTGAAAAAACCTTCAGGTTATTGGTTAGCCTCGCAAGGTTAACTAAAGAAAGGATGGTTATTCAGACAGGGCTTTCTAAGCACCATTGTTTCCGCTCTCTTCTGAAGGCGAATCCTGAAATTTTTTATGATGAAGAGTTAAAACAGAGAAAAGAGCTGGATTTTCCTCCTTACAAACATTTGGCAATTATTAAATTACGCGGCAGGCATGAAGAAACAGTTGCAGAGGTAAGCCGTGTGCTGTTTAACCTTTTGAATAAACGCAATAACAGCCGTAAGAAAATTAAACTTATTTCTGTTAATCCTGCTATGCCGGCTAAGCTGCGCGGAAATTTTTATTGGCAGATTCTGATAAAAACTTCTGAGGCTAAGGCTTTGGTCAATTTCTTAAAAATTCACTTAAAAAGTTTCCCACATTCAGGTATAATAGTGACAATTGATATGGACCCGATATAATAGCTTTCAGCCTTCAGCTGATAGCCGATAGCTAAATATGAAAATAGTATTCTTTGGTAGTGATGAGTTTGCAGTTCCGTCTTTAAAATTCCTTAAATCTTCCGGGAATGAAATTGCCTGCGTGGTTACCCAGCCGGATAGAAAAAAGGGGAGGCATCTGCATTTGGAAGGAACGCCAGTAAAAAATACTGCCCTGGAATTAAGCCTTGAAATATTCCAGCCTCAGGATATTAATTCAGTTGCTGCCATAAAGGTACTAAAAGGTTTTAAACCGGATTTATTTGTAGTCATTGCTTATGGCCAGATTTTATCAAGTGAAATATTAACTATACCTAAGATATTAGCTTTAAATATCCATGCATCGCTTTTGCCGAAATACCGCGGTGCCGCGCCGATTAACTGGGTAATTATCCGCGGTGAAAAAGTTACCGGGGTTACGGCAATGAAAATAAAGAGAGAGATGGACGCCGGAGAAATTATTTTACAGGAGAAATCAGAGATTGATCCTGCTGACAATGCCGTTACATTAGCGGGAAAATTATCTTTGCTGGGCAGTGTGTTATTAATTAAAAGCATTAAGGCGGTCAATAACGCTAAATATAAACTGGTTCCTCAAGAAGAGAAGGCAGCAAGCCTTGCCCCGAAAATGAAAAAAAATGACGGACTGATAAATTGGAATGATAGCGCGCAAGAAATTAATAATTTAATCCGTGGTTGTTATGACTGGCCGGGCGCATTTACTTATTATAAAGGAAAATTATTAAAAATATTCAAAGCCAATGTATTTCTGCCTCTTGAGCCTGAAGGTAATAAAAAAATCCCGGGGGAGATTATCAGGGTTTTAAAAGATGACTTGGTTATTTCAACCGGCAAAGGGGATTTAGTGGTTGAAGAATTGCAGGTTGAGGGAAAAAGAAGGATGCAGATTGAGGAATTCATTGCCGGGCATAAAATTGCCCCGGGCGAAGTATTAGGAAAAAAATAATTGCGCAAAATTAATCTTATGATATAATCATTCTCTATGCCAGAATTAAGAAAAGATCCGATTATAGGTAGATGGGTAATTATTGCCACGGAACGAGCCCGTAGGCCAGATCAGTTTTCTGGCGCTGCCCAGGATGGCCCTGCGGAAAAACCATGCCCTTTCTGCGAAGGCAGCGAATCCAAGACTCCTCCTGAAATATACGCACTCAGGCCCAAGAATACGCCGGCTAATGGCCCGGGGTGGGATCTGCGCGTTGTGCCTAGTATTGCGCCGTTTTTAAGGATAGAAGGCGACCTTGACCGTAGAGGTAAAGGTTTATATGACCTGATGAATGGCATCGGCGCCCACGAGATTATTATCGAGTCAAATCAGCACATTGCTAATATGGCGGATTTAAGCGACGAGCAGATTTCGAAAGTCCTTGATTGTTATATTAATCGTATTATTGATTTAGAGAAGGATAAGCGTTTTAAGTATGCCTTAATATTTAAGAATCATGGTTGGTCAGCCGGGGCAGGAAGTATTAAGCATTCGCGTTCTCAATTAATCGCAACTCCGGTAAACCCTAAACGGGTAAAGGAAGAACTTGCCGGAGCGCGCAGCTATTACGAATATCATGAACGCTGTATTTTTTGCGATATAGTAAAACAGGAATTAGCGTCAAAGGATAGGTTGATCTTGGATTTAGATGGTTTTATTGCTATTACGCCGTTTGCTGCGCGTTTTCCTTTTGAGATCTGGATCATGCCCAAAAAACATTCCTGTGATTTTGTCAGCCTGGATGCAGATTCGCGTAATTATCTGGCAAAGGTGCTGAAGATAGTCCTTTCCAAACTTAAGAAAGGGCTCAATGACCCGCCGTATAATTTTGTAATTCACACAGCGCCTTTTCGCAGGCAGAAGTCAGGTTATTGGAAAAGTATAGATTATGATTATCATTGGCATATTGAGATTATGCCCCGTTTGACGCGCGTTGCCGGTTTTGAATGGGGAACGGGTTTTTATATCTGCCCTCTACCACCGGAGAATGCCGCACAATTTTTAAGAGAGGTCCAGATTTAAATGGCTGATTTAAGAAGAGATCCTATTATAGGTAGATGGGTGATTGTTGATACTGATCATGCCAACAAACCCGAAGATTATGAATATGAGCAATATACACCCAAGGGCGGTAATTGTCCTTTTTGTTACGGCAGCGAAAGCTTAACTCCTCCGGAAATAGATTCTATCAGGGATTTACATACTCAGCCTAATACTCCCGGCTGGCAGGTGAGGGTTGTTCCGAATAAATTTCCTGCTTTACAGATTGAAGGGGATATCGACAGGCGTGGGCTGGGTATGTATGATTTGTCCAATGGCATTGGTGCTCACGAGGTATTAATTGAGACGCCGTATCACAATAAAGATATCTCGGATTTGCTCAATGAAGAAATAGAAAAGTTTGTTTCGATGTATTCCCGCAGGTCGCTTGACCTTGAAAAAGACAAACGTTTTAAATACCTGATGATTTTCAGGAATTATGGCTCAGCAGCAGGCGCGTCTTTAGAGCATCCGCATACGCAAATTGTAGCACTTCCCATGGTGCCGAAAAATGTCATGGAAGAATTAAAGGGCGCGGAGAAATATTTTGAGTATCGCGAAAGGTGCATATTTTGCGATATTATTCGGCAGGAAATTCAGGAAAAAGAAAGAGTAATCCTTGAGAATAAATATTTCATAGCATTTTGTCCGTTTGTTTCGCGTTTTCCGTTTGAGATCTGGATAATGCCCAAAAAACACAACGGGTATTTTTGCCGTATTTCAACAGAAGAATTGCCTGCATTTGCTGCGATTTTGAAGGAAACAATCGGGAAAATTAAAAAAGTTTTTCCGAACTTATCCTATAATTACATAATTCATACTTCGCCGATTAATGGCGATGGAGGCGCAGATAGTTATCATTGGCACCTGGAGTTTATGCCTAAGTTGACCCGGGTTGCCGGTTTTGAATGGGGAACAGGATTCTATCTCGTCCCGACTCCGCCGGAGCTTGCCGCGCAATATTTAAAAGCCGTTTAACTTAGTTTACTTATTTAAAAATACAAGGAGGAAGAGAAATGGCAGTAAAAGTTGGTATCAATGGTTTTGGCAGGATTGGAAGGTTAGTGGCACGCGCTATTTTAGAACGTAAAAATACAAATCTTGAATTGGTGGCGGTGAATGATTTAACTGACGCCAAGTCAAATGCATATTTATTTAAATATGACTCGGTTCACGGAAGATTCCCCGGAGAAGTAAAAGTTTCCGGAACTGACGCTATTTCAGTTGACGGTAAAATTATTAAGGTATTAAGTAAAAAGGACCCCTCAGAACTTCCCTGGAAAGATTTAGGCGTAGAAATTGTTGTTGAGTCTACCGGCCTTTTCACGGTAAAAAAAGATGGAATAAATAAAAAGGGTAAGGAAGTTAAGGGTGCTGAAAATCATATCACCAAAGGTGGAGCAAAAAAAGTAATCATTTCTGCTCCTGCTGAAGGTGAAGATATCACCATAGTTATGGGCGTAAATGAAGATAAATACGATCCGAAAAACCACTCGGTAATTTCTAATGCGTCATGCACTACCAATTGCCTTGCGCCTATTTCTAAAGTAATCAATGATAGGTGGGGCATTGTTAAGGGTTTGATGACTACGATTCATTCCTATACTAACGATCAGAGAGTTCAGGATATGGCGCATTCAGATTTGCGCCGTTCACGCGCTGCTGCAGTTTCCATGATTCCTACTTCTACGGGTGCTGCTAAAGCGATTTCTTTGGTTATTCCTGAGTTAAAGGGTAAACTCGATGGTTTTGCTATCCGTGTTCCGACACCTAATGTGTCAGTAGTGGATCTTACTTGCGCGCTTTCTAAAAAAGTTACTGTTGAAGAATTAAACGCAGCATTTAAAGAAGCAGCAGAAGGAAGAATGAAAGGCATTTTAGGTTATACAGAAGATCCTGTAGTTTCGATCGATTTTAACCATTGCGTTTTAAGTTCAATAGTCGATGGCCTGTGTACTAAAGTTATTCAGGATGATTTTATTAAGGTATTGTCATGGTATGACAATGAATGGGGATATTCCAATCGCGTAGTTGATTTGGCTGAGTATTTACTGAAAAAAGGACTATAATTTAATTTTTAAAGGATAAACGAATGAACAAGTTAACGATTAAAGACCTTGATTTGAAAGATAAAACTATCCTTATGCGCGCTGATTTTAATGTGCCACAGGATGCCGAGCTTAAAATTACCGATGACACGCGGATTAAAGCAACTTTGCCGACGATTAAGTATATTTTAGAAAAAGGGGCAAAGAAGCTGATTTTAATTAGCCATTTAGGTAGGCCGGATGGTAAGGTTGTGGCAAAATACAGCCTTAAGCCAGTGGCTGAGAGGTTGAGCAATTTGTTGGGTCAGCCGGTGAAGTTCTTAAATGACTGTGTTGGTGATTCGGTAAAGAAAGATATCGCAGCTTCTGCTGAGCGGATTATCTTACTGGAAAATTTGAGGTTTCATGCTGAAGAAGAGGCAAACGATGTTAATTTTGCCAAGCAGCTTGCAACTTTAGCAGAAATTTTTGTCAATGATGCCTTTGGCACGGCGCATCGGGCGCATGCATCTACCGAAGGAGTAACGCACTTTCTTAAATCAGCAGCAGGATTTTTACTGGAAAAAGAAATTGAATATTTAGGTAATGCAGTGAGCGATCCTAAAAAACCATTTATGGTGATTTTAGGCGGAGCAAAAGTTTCTGATAAAATCGGGGTAATCGAAAATCTACTTCCTAAATGCGATACAATTTTAATCGGCGGAGGGATGTGCTACACTTTTTTAAAGGCGCAAGGGAAACAAATCGGTAATTCAAAATTAGAAAAAGATAAACTGGGTTTAGCCAAAAGTATCCTCGATAAAGCAGTAGCGCTTAAAAAAGAAATTATCCTGCCCATAGATCACATTGTTGTTGATAACATAGCTGAGGGCGCAAAAACAGAGATTGTTGATGAATTTATCCCTGAAGGCAAAATTGCCGTTGATATCGGGCCAAAGAGCATTGATTTATTTAATGCTAAATTAAAATCCGCTAAGACTATTGTTTGGAACGGGCCATTGGGGATTTTTGAGATGGATGCTTTTGCGAATGGCACAAAGCGCGTTGCGGAATTTATCAGCGGGCTTGGTGCGACCACAATCATCGGCGGCGGAGATACCGCGGCAGCAATAGCTAAATTTAAGCTGGAAGATAAAATGACGCATATTTCTACTGGCGGAGGGGCAAGCCTGGAATACCTGGAGGGTAAAACTCTTCCCGGGGTTGCAGCGCTTTCTGACAAATAACGCATGAGAAAAACGATTATTGCAGGAAACTGGAAGATGTACAAAACTCTAAAAGAGGGCCAGGACTTGGTTATTGGATTAAGGAGAGAACTTTATCAGATAGAAGATATGGATATTGTGGTTTGCCCCCCATATACTTTAATTGCCTATTTAGCCGACGCGCTGGAAACAAGTAATATACTTGTAGGCGCGCAGGATTGTTATTGGCAGGATGAAGGTGCTTTTACTGGCGAGGTTTCTCCTAAAATGTTGAAGGATGCGGGTGTGCAATATGTGATTATAGGCCACTCTGAGCGCAGGCAGTTTTTTGGCGAGACCAATGAAACAGTGAATAAAAAAATTAATGCTGCTTTGCTGCATAATCTTACTCCGATTGTCTGTGTGGGGGAAACTTTAGAACAGCGGGAAAAGGGGTTCACTTTTAAAGTCCTTGACGATCATTTACAAAATGGGCTCAAAGGCATAAATGCTGAAAATATGCTTAAGATTGTAATTGCTTATGAGCCGGTTTGGGCGATTGGCACAGGAAAAACTGCAACTAGCCAACAGGCAGAAGAAGTGCACAGATATATCCGCGATTTATTAAATAAGATGTATAATAAGGAGGTAGCTGCTGAAGTGCGCATACAATATGGCGGAAGTGTCAAGCCGGAGAATATTACGGAATTGATGCAACAGCCTGATGTGGATGGCGCTTTAGTAGGAGGAGCTAGCCTCAAGATCGAGTCTTTTAGTGAAATCGTTAAGAAAGCAGGAGAAGTAAAGAAATGATGACTTTTTTATTTATATTACATGCTGTAATTTGTACTTTGCTGATTGGGCTAATTTTAATCCAGGCTGGACGCGGTGGCGGTTTGGTGGAGGGTTTTTCCGGAGTGGAGTCGATGTTCGGGACAAAAACAAATTCTTTTCTTACCCGGGTAACCACTATATTGGCAGTGATGTTTTTTATTACTTGTTTGAGCCTGGCGTTTTTATCCGCCCGCCAGGGTAAATCTCTTTTAGATAGGACTGTTGTTCCTGCTAAGGCTGCAACAGTTAAAGAGCCGGTAAAGCAAGAGGCAGCAAAGGCAGCAGAAGCTCCTAAGGTTCAGGAAGTTCCAAAGGAAACCACTAAAGCTCAAGAAACACCCAAGACAAATTAAAATTACCCACGATCGTAAGTTACTTTCCGTTTTTATCCTCAGCAGCGCGGTTTATTTCACTCAGGGCATTGAAAGCCTTCCTTCCCAGGGATTATTTTACTACCTTAAAGAAACCCTGAATTTTTCTCCGGAAAAAATCATGGTGATTTCCAGTGTCACCATTTTTGCCTGGTTGATTAAGCCGGTAATTGGGTATATTATTGATAATTTTTTCAATAAAAAAATCTGGATTTTTCTCGCCTTGAGCCTGGATATTATCTTATCCTTAGTCCTGGGGATAAAACAGCTCCCCCTGGTTTTTCTAATTACCATATTAATTATAAATTCTACCAATGCTGCTTTTCGCGATGTGGCAGTAGACGGAATTATGTGCGTAGAGGGGAAAAACTATAATGCTACAGGTAAAATTCAGAGTATTCAATGGGTGTCTATTCTGGTGGCAGGCATACTTACCGGAGCAGGAGGAGGTTATATTGCCGAAAAATGGGGCTATCAAGCAGCTTTCTTGTGTTTAATCCCGGTTTATCTGCTCGTCGGCCTGGCAGCGCACATTTATAAAGAAACAGATATGCTGGATAGAAAACGCAGTAATTTTGTGTCGGACTTAAAGAAAATCTTTGCTGATAAACAGATTCTGGTTATCGGTTTATTTATTTTTCTTTATAAATATTCGCCTTCTTTCGGCACACCGCTTTTTTTTATCCAGCGTGATACTTTTAAATGGGGCAAGGTTTGGATCGGGGTATTAGGCACAGCTGGTACGATTTTTTCCATTGCCGGAGCGATCCTCTATTATAAATTCAGCCAGAAGATTAATATAAAAAAATGGCTCTTTTTTTCCGTATTCCTCGGTGCTATAACTACGCTGAGCTATCTTTATTATACTCCGGTTACAGCCATAGTTTACGACATAATTTATGGCTTGATGGGAATGTTTATATTCTTGATGATTATGGACTTCATGGCGCGTAAATCCGTTAAAGGCCTTGAAGCCACTTCGTTTGCATTATTGTGCAGTATCAGTAACCTGGCTTTAATTGCCAGTAATTTATCCGGCGCTTACCTGTTGCCGCTTATCGGGTTAAAATGGCTGATTATTATTTCTGCAATAACTAGTTTTTTCTGCCTACCGTTGATTAAAAGAATAGATTAAAATATCTTGAAGCATGTATTGCTTAGTAGTATAATTTAAACTATGTCAAATATCTGGGAACCTTATATTCTGAGTTTTATTCCCATCTTTGTGGCCGTGGATGCCATCGGAAATATTCCGGTATTCATTTCTATGGTAGAAGGGGCGAGTAAAAAGCAAAAACAGAAGGCTGTAATTGACTCGGTTACTACTGCAACAGTGGTGGCAATTCTCTTTATGTTCGTGGGGAAATTTATTTTCAGCCTGCTGGGTATAACTATCGCTGATTTTCAGATTGCCGGCGGAACACTTTTATTTATTATCGCCGTGCGGCTTTTGATGCCGGGAGCGCAGAAAAGCCTTTTATCCGATAAGCACGGTGGTGATATCGGGGTGTTTCCTTTAGGCACTCCTTTAATTACCGGCCCGGCAGTTTTAACTACAACTTTGATGATGCTTGATACTTATGGGATGCGGCCAACTTTTGTATCGCTGGTAATTAATATGCTGATTGTCTGGATAACTTTGGTTAAATCAGAAGTAATTATGAGGTTTCTGGGCGCAAGCGGCACACGGGCATTCTCTAAAATTATGTTTATTCTTCTGGCAGCAATTGCCGTGATGATGGTCAGGCGCGGGATCTTGGGGATTTTTGTAAAATGATGAGAAAAGTTTTAACTTTTATTATGGCAGGCGGCAAGGGCGAACGGCTATGGCCTTTAACTAAGGATCGCACAAAGCCGGCAGTGCCTTTTGGCGGAATTTACAGAATTATAGATTTTACCTTAAGTAATTGCATTAATTCCGGCTTGCGCAGGATTTATGTACTTACGCAGTATAAGTCAGCTTCTTTGCAGCGGCATATCCGGCTTGGATGGAATTTTCTTCCTTCTGAGCTGGAACAATTTATCGAATTACTGCCGGCGCAGCAAAGAGTAGGAGACAGCTGGTATTTGGGGACTGCTGATGCGATTTATCAGAATCTTTATACTATGGAGATGGACCAGCCTGATGAAGTTTTGATTCTCGCCGGAGATCATGTTTATAAAATGAACTATTACAGTATGATAGATTTTCATCGTGAAGTAGATGCTGATCTTACTGTAGGTGTTGTAGAAGTTGACAAAGAAAAAGCCCGCCAGTTTGGCATTATTGAAGTGGATAGTATGGGCCGTGTCTGCGGCTTTGAAGAAAAACCGGCAAAGCCGAAGAATATTCCTCAGCATCCGGATAAGGTGTATGCTTCAATGGGAATTTATGTTTTTAAAACTTCTGTATTAATGGATGAATTACATGAAGATGCAAAAAAAACAGCTTCTGCCCATGATTTTGGCAAAGAAATTATCCCCGGGATGATCAAGAAAGGCTATAGGATAGCCGCCTAC
Organism: Candidatus Omnitrophota bacterium; assembly: GCA_025453445.1. GTDB lineage: Bacteria > Omnitrophota > Gorgyraeia > Gygaellales > Profunditerraquicolaceae > JALOQJ01. Next base: position 4,800 of record JALOQJ010000023.1, on the reverse strand, counting down.
AATTTTATCGACGAGAATAAGAAAGAGGCTAAATACTGGAGAGATATCGGGACGCTGGATGCTTACTATGAAGCCAATATGGACCTGGTGCAGGTCGATCCGGTTTTTAACCTTTATGATAAAGAGTGGCCGATCAGGACTTATCAGGAGCAATATCCTCCGGCAAAAACAGTTTTTTCCGGCGATGAGATTACCGGCAGGGTAGGCCTTGCTTTAGATTCAATTGTTTCCGGTGGATGCATTGTCAGCGGCGGCAGGATACAGCGTTCTATATTATCCCCTAATGTAAGGATCAATAGTTATTGCCAGGTTTACGATTCAATCATAATGGAAGGGGTCAATGTTGGAAGGCATGCTAAGATAAAAAGGGCAATTATTGATAAAGACGTGACTATCCCGCAAGGTATGGTTATTGGCTATGACCCAGAAGAAGACAGAAAGAGGTTTTCTATTACCGAATCAGGCTTAGTAGTGGTAGCGAAAAAGACGGAAATTAAATAAATGCTCAGAAAAGCAAAGATCAGTGATATAAAACAGATTCAGGTATTAATTAATGTTTTTGCTAAAGATGATCTGATGCTGCCGCGTTCTTTGAACGAATTATATGAGAACATACGCGATTTTTGGGTTTACGAAGATAATAAAAATAAAATCGTCGGTTGTGCTGCTTTGCATGTATCTTGGGATGATTTGGCTGAGATAAAATCTTTAGCAGTAGATAAGAATTGGCAAGGACGCGGTATCGGAAAAGAATTAGTAACAGCTTGCCTTAAAGAAGCAAAGGCTTTGGGGTCGAAAAAAGTTTTTGTCCTAACTTACCACTTAAAATACTTCCAAAAGCTAGGTTTTAAAAGGGTTAAGCACAATGACCTGCCTCATAAAGTTTGGGCAGAATGCATCAACTGCCCAAAATTCCCCAATTGTCAGGAAATCGCCCTGTTAAAAAATATTGCAAAATAAAAGAATTTATAGTATTATACTGACTTTCATATTAAGAGGAGGAAAGCAATGGATTACTTATTGACCGAAGAGCAGAAAATGGTGAAGGATCTGGCGCGTAAAATCGCTGAAGAAAAAATCCGGCCTGTTGCAGCTAAATATGATCAGTCTGAAGAATATCCATGGGAAGTTATCAATGTAATTGCCGAAGCAGGGCTTTTTGGTTTATTTATCCCGGAAGAATATGGCGGTATGGCCAATAGTGTGATGAATCTTTGTTTGGCAACGGAAGAATTATCGCGTGCCTGTGGCGGGATTGCAGTTTGCTATGCTGCTTCAGCATTAGGAACATTTCCGATTGTTTTATTCGGCAATGAAGAGCAGAAGAGAAAATATCTCCCTGATTTAGCAAGCGGTAAGAAGGTAGCGGCATTTGCCGTGACTGAGCCGGAAGCAGGCTCAGATGCCTCAGCAATTAAAACTACAGCAAAAAAAGAAGGCGATTATTATGTTTTAAACGGCCTGAAGCATTTTATTACCAATGGCGGTGACGCGGAAACTTATGTTGTTATTGCCATGACTGATAAAACTAAAGGCGCAAGGGGTGCTTCGGCATTTATTCTGGAAAAAGGAATGCCTGGTTTTACCTTTGGTAAAAAAGAAGAAAAATTTGGTATTCGTGCTTCCTCAACCAGAGAATTAATTTTTACTGATTGTAAGGTACCCAAGGCAAATTTAATTGCTAAGGAAGGAATGGGATTTATTGCGACGATGAGGACATTTGATATGTCGCGGCCCGGTGTTGCTGCTCAGGCATTAGGGATTGCTCAGGGTGCGCTTGATTTAGCGGTAAAATATGCCAAAGAAAGGCAGCAATTCGGAAAGTCGATTTCCAGTTTTCAGGGTATCCAATGGATGATTGCTGATATGGCCACGGAAATCGAAGCTGCCAGAGGATTGGTTTATTCCACGGCAAGGATGGTTGATGCAGGTATTACCGGAGTTTCTAAGGAATCAGCAATGGCAAAAATGTATGCTTCGGATGTGGCAATGAAAGTTTCGGTTGATGCCTTGCAGATTTTTGGAGGTTATGGTTATATGCGGGATTACCCGATAGAAAAATATGTACGTGACGCTAAAATTACCCAGATTTACGAGGGCACAAACCAGATTCAGAGAAATATTATTGCATTACAAGTGATAAAGGAAGCAGCGAAATAATAGGAATAATAGTTATCCACAGCGTAGGGGACGTTTAAACGTCCCCTACTATTGAGACAGAGATGAATATTATAGTTTGTATAAAGCAGGTTCCCGAAACTACTGAAGTCAGGATTAACCCTGAGACTAATACGCTTATTCGCGAAGGGGTCAAGGCTATTATTAATCCCTTTGATATGTATGCTATCGAGGAAAGCGTGCGGCTGAAAGAAAGATTCGGTGGTAAAATAACCGTAATCAGCATGGGCCCACCGCAAGCTGACGCTGCCCTGAAAGAAGCGATATCTTTAGGGGTTGATGAAGGGATTTTACTTTGCGACCGGGCTTTTGCCGGCAGTGATACCTGGGCAACAAGCTATACATTGTCAGGGGCAATTAAATTAATCGGGGATTATGATTTAATAATTTGCGGAAAGCAAGCATCTGACGGCGATACAGCTCAGGTAGGGCCTGGGATTTCTGCGCATCTGAATATTCCTCAGGTAACCTACGTAAAGAAGATTGAAGAAGTTAAAGATAAAACTATGCGTGTTGAAAGATTGATGGAAGAGGGATTTGAGATTATTGAGACGCCGCTTCCTGCGGTTTTGACTGTTGTAAAAGAGATTAACGAGCCGCGGCTTCCTTCTTTAAAAGGAATGATGCGGGCAAAATCAGCCAAAATTACGGTCTGGACACAGAAAGAGCTGAATTTAGATCCTCAGAATATCGGGTTATGCGGTTCTCCTACGCAGGTAGTGAAAATTTTTACACCTCCTCAGCGTAGCGGCGGCCAGATATTAGCAGGGGAAGTTCCGGAGATAGCGCAAAAATTAGTAGAGTTATTAAGGTCTGAAATCAATTAAAATAATTGTCATTGCGAGCCCCGAAGGGGCGAAGCAATGACAACAAAAAACTATGCCTATTCAGATTATTATCGAGAAATGCACGGGTTGCACATTATGCGTAAAAGCCTGTCCTTTTGATGCTATCAGGGTTATGGATAAAAAGGCGGTTATTGATTTAAATAAATGCAATCTTTGCGGGGCCTGTGTGCCGGCATGTAAATTTAAAGCCGTATTATTGGAAAAACCGCAGGCAACCTGCGTATTGCCGAATATCAAAGATTACAAGGGCATCTGGGTTTTTATTGAGCAGAAAAACGGCAAGGTTCAATCTGTTTCTTATGAGCTTTTGGGTAAGGCGCAGGAGTTAGCCAAAAAGTTGCATTGTGAAGTAAGCGGCGTGTTGATCGGTAATAATTTAGATGACCAGTTGGATGAACTTATCTGGCGCGGGGCAGACAATATTTACTTGGTAGAAGCGCCGGAAATCGCTAATTTCCAGGATGAACCATATACTAATATTCTGGTTGGATTAGTGAAAAAATATAAGCCGGAAATACTGCTTTGCGGGGCAACCAGTATCGGACGGTCTTTAATTTCCCGCGTAGCTATTAATATCAAGGCCGGGCTCACTGCTGATTGTACCGGGCTTGATATAGACACAGAAAAGAAAATCCTTCTTCAGACAAGGCCTGCTTTTGGCGGCAATATTATGGCCACAATTATTTCCCCTAATTACCGTCCGCAGATGGCAACAGTAAGGCATAAAGTCATGCAGCCGATGGAGCCGGATAAAAAAAGAAAAGGTAGAATCATCCGGGAAAGTTTTAGCAGCGCTACTTATGCCTCGCGGACAAAATTACTGGATATTGTCGAAGAAATTGAAACACTGGTTAACCTCGCAGAGGCAGATATTATTGTTTCCGGAGGGCGCGGCATGGGAGGCAAGGAGAATTTTAAAATCTTAGAGGAGCTTGCTCATGTGCTGGGTGCAGCAGTTGGATCGTCGCGCGCAGCAGTGGATGCCGGCTGGATGCCTTATTCGCATCAGGTAGGGCAAACCGGAAGGACAGTTGCCCCTAAAATTTATATTGCCTGCGGCATATCCGGCCAAATTCAGCATTTAGTAGGAATGTCTTCTTCAAAAATTATCGTTGCCATTAATAAAGACCCCGAAGCCCCAATCTTTAAAGTCGCCACATACGGCATTGTTGGTGATTTATTTCAAATAGTCCCCGTTTTAACCAAGAAATTCAAAGAAACCCTCGGGAAATAAATTCTAAATCCTAATATCGAAATTCGAAACAAATTCAAATTTTCAAAATTCCAATATTCAAAACTAATGGTTTTGAATTTCGGACATTAGAATTTTGGATTTGTTTCGGATTTAGTGCTTGGAATTTCGGATTTTAAGTCTTATTAACCTATTGATTAGCCTTAATTAAATGGTATAATAAATATTTACATTTACGATTTTAGCAAGGAGGATGCAACCATGGCTGATCTTCTCATTGTAGACGATGAAGCAGATGTCAGGGAATTCGCGGCAAATTTTTTCAGAAAGCGTAAAATTAATGTAACCACTGCTTCCGGCGGGGAAGAAGCATTAAAAATTCTCGAGCAGAAAATTCCTGATCTTGTATTGTTGGATATCAAAATGACCGGTATTGATGGTATTGAAACGCTGAAGCGCATCAAGGATCTGGACAATAAATTAAAAGTAGTAATGGTTACCGGCAAAAAACCCGATGAAGAGGGGTCTTTTGATAAATGCAAAGAGTATGGCGCATGCGATTATATCCATAAGCCGCTTGAG
>JALOQJ010000022.1 GCA_025453445.1 Candidatus Omnitrophota bacterium | reverse complement strand
GTGCCATCTGCGGCGATGACCGCGGATTTACTGGCAGAAGAAGCGGATTTTTTCAGTATCGGTACCAATGATTTGATCCAGTATTCTTTGGCAGTTGACCGCGCCAATGAAAAAGTAGCTTACCTATATGAGCCGGCGCATCCGGCGGTTTTAAGGCTGATTAAAAATATTATCGACGCGGCGCATGAAGCCGGTATCTGGGTAGGGATGTGCGGTGAAATGGCAGGAGAACCAGCATTGATTCTTTTGCTCCTGGGGTTGGGGTTGGATGAATTCAGCATTCCGCCTTTATTGATTCCGGAGGCAAAGTATATTATCCGTTCGGTGACAATGGAGCAGGTACGCGGGATTACCAAAAAGGCCATGCATTTATCAACGGGAAAAGAAGTGGAAGAGTTCGCTCAGTTAAAGTTAAAGGAAATTTTAGGTTAATAATGAACCCCGCACCTTCTATAAATTCAGTTTTTAAGGATAAATTGATAAATATTTTGAATACGGAAGAAGGTGCGGGATGAAAGCATTGATTTTAGCCGCAGGTTATGCTACGCGGCTGTATCCTTTAACCAAAGAATATCCCAAGCCGTTGTTAGAAGTAGGCGGCCAGCCGCTGATTAATTATATTGTTGCTAAGCTGCAGAATATCCGGGATATAGATGAAATTATTATTGTTACTAATTCTAAATTTATTTTAAAATTTAAGCACTGGGCAAAGAACGTAAAAAGCAAAAAGCCGTTAATCCTCGTGGATGATCTGTCAAAGAATTATAGCGATAGGCGCGGGGCAATCGGCGATATGCATTTTGTTATCCGTAAGAAACGCTTGAACGATGACTTGTTGGTTATCGGCGGGGATAATTTATTTGATGGCGGCCTGAAAGAACTGGTTGCTTTTGCCAGGAAGGGCAAGCCGCGCACGGTCATCGGGATTCATGATATCGGTAAAAAAAGTTTAGCCGTTAACTACGGCGTAATTAAGCTGGATAGGTCAAAAAGGATTATTGATTTTAAGGAAAAGCCCAAGGTAGCCTTTTCAACGCTGGTAGCAATGTGCCTGTATTATTTTCCTAAGGAAAAATTGGGCTTAATCGGTGAATACCTGCGGGCAGGGACTAATGCGCATGATGCTACGGGGTTTTATATAGATTGGTTAAGGAGTAGAGAAGATATTTATGGTTATATTTATGACGGCCGCTGGTTTGATATCGGTGAGGTAAAATTTTATAAACGGGCAAATAAACATTTTACTAAATAGGGAGGATTAGGCAAATGCGGAAACATTTTTTTACTTCTGAGTCGGTAGGCTTGGGCCATCCGGATAAAGTATGCGATCAGATTTCAGACGGGGTATTGGACGAAGTCTTTAAGCTTGATACCAACAAGGAAAGAAGCAGGGTTGCTTGTGAGACTTATGTTACAATGGGGCTTTTAGTCGTAGGCGGAGAAATCACTACCAATGCCTACATTGATATACAGAAATTGGCGCGTAAGATCATTAAAGAAATCGGCTATATACATCCTAAATACGGTTTCGATTATGAGACCTGTGCTATCATTAATACAATTAATTCTCAGTCGCCGGATATTGCCCAGGGTGTTAATACCGGAGGAGCAGGGGATCAGGGAATCATGTTTGGCTATGCCTGCAATGAGACGGATGAATTGATGCCTCTTCCGATAACTTTAGCGCATAAATTATCAAAACGCATGGCAGTAGTGCGTCAGGAAAATATTTTAAAATATTTAGGGCCTGATTGTAAATCTCAGGTAACAGTTGAATACCACAATGGAATTGCAAAGCGCATTGACTCTGTTGTGCTTGCTTGTCAGCATACGCATGAGATATTGGACAAGATAGGAAAAAACATTACTTCCAAGGCGCGCCAGGAAATGATTGATGTAATTGCAAAGCCTATTTTAAAAGGATGGATCGACAAGAATACAAAATACTATGTTAATCAGACCGGTAAATTTATTATCGGCGGCCCGCAGTCAGATACCGGAATGACTGGAAGAAAAATAATCGTTGATACCTACGGCGGAAGCGTGCCGCACGGAGGAGGAGCGTTTTCCGGAAAAGACCCGACAAAAGTCGATCGTTCAGCTGCTTATATGTGCCGTTACGTAGCAAAAAACATTGTTGCTGCCGGTTTAGCGGATAAATTCATGGTGCAATTGTCTTATGTTATCGGTTATGCTGATCCGCTTTCGATTTTTGTAGATAGCTATGGCACAGGCAAGATTGCCGATGATAAATTTGTCCAGTTAATCCGTGAGAATTTTGACCTCACGCCGAGAGGAATAATTCATAGTTTAGATTTATTAAGGCCGATTTACAGGAAAACTGCCTGTTTCGGCCATTTCGGCAGGAATGAACCTGATTTCAGCTGGGAAAATACAAATAAAGCCGCGGTATTAAAAAAAGCGGCCGCAAAGCTATAACACGAAGATCCTGCGCAGAGCGCAGGATGATTTCGGCGTAAGCGCCAGTGGCACGCCGAAATCAAGGTAGCAGCAAAATTATAAAATAGCTTTCAGCTTTCAGTCGTCAGCTTTCAGCTGATGGCTGATAGCTGATGGCTGATAGCTAAGGAGTTTTTATGAATTATGACATCAAAGATTCAAAGCTTGCAAAGAAGGGTGCTTTAAGAATTGAATGGGCAGCTAATAATATGCCGGTTTTAGGTTTAATCGGCAAGCGTTTTAAAAAGGAACAGCCGCTGAAAGGCTTAAAGGTTGCTGCCTGCTTGCACGTAACTACTGAAACAGGCGTTTTAATGGAAGTGTTGAAAGTTGGCGGTGCAGAGATTTTTCTCTGCGCATCAAATCCACTTTCTACGCAGGATGATGTGGCAGCATCTTTAGCTCACGATTTAAAAATTTCTGTATTTGCGATTAAAGGCGAAGATACTAAAACATATTATAATCATCTTAAGGCAGTGCTGGAAGTAAAACCGGATATTACCATGGATGATGGGGCAGATTTGGTGAGCAGTATTCATCAGAAACCTGCTCTGGAGCATAAAAATATTATCGGCGGTACAGAAGAAACAACTACCGGAGTAATCCGTTTAAGGGCATTAGCTAAGGAAGGCAAATTACGTTATCCGATTATTGCTGTAAATGATGCGCTGACTAAGCATCTCTTTGATAATCGTTACGGGACAGGTCAATCTACAATTGATGGGATTGTGCGCGCAACCAATAAATTAATTGCCGGATCCAATTTTGTCGTCTGTGGCTATGGCTGGTGCGGCAAGGGTGTGTCTATGCGTGCTAAAGGCATGGGTGCTAAAGTGATTGTAGTGGAGGTTGATCCTCTGCGGGCTTTGGAAGCGACGATGGACGGTTTTCGCGTTATGCCGATTAAAGATGCGGCCAGTATCGGCGATATCTTTGTTACTGTTACTGGTGACATCAACGTAATCCGTGGCGAACATTTTATGTTGATGAAAGACGGAGCAATTGTTTCAAATTCAGGCCACTTTAACGTGGAAATTGAAATCGAGGCTTTGGAAAAATTAGCCAAGGCAAAAAAACAAATCCGTGATTTCACTGATGAATATATTTTAAAAGATGGACGCAAGATTTACCTCTTAGGCGAAGGCCGTTTGATTAATTTGGCAGCAGCAGAGGGCCATCCGGCGCAGGTAATGGATATGTCCTTTGCTAATCAGGCGTTAAGTGCGGAATATATGCAGAAGAATCATTTGAAATTATCCAAGCAAGTTTATAAAGTCCCGGATGCAATAGACGAGAATATTGCCGATTTGAAATTAAAATCAATGGGAATAAAAATAGATACTTTGACCAAGGAACAGAAAGAATATCTTTCTAGCTGGGAAATAGGAACTTAGTTTTAATGACAAATGACAAAATCCAAAGCACAAAATAAATCTAAAGTATAAATGTCAAATATCAAAACAAAAGTTTTGACATTAGGGGTAATAAAAAATGATTAAGAAAATAGCGGTTTTGACAACTGGCGGCGATGCGCCGGGGATGAACGCGGCAATCCGCTCGGTTGTGCGTTATGCCGTAAACCAAAAGCTGGAAGTAATGGGAGTTTTCCGCGGCTGGTGGGGATTAATTAACGAGGAGCTGAAGGATTTTAACCATCGATCGGTATCAAACATTGTTAATTTGGGCGGCACGATTTTAAAAACCGGCCGCTGCCCTGAATTTCAGGCTGAGGAAGGAAGAGCCAGGGCATATGAAACAATAAAAAAATATGCCATTGATGCGCTGGTAGTTATCGGCGGAAACGGTAGTTTTACTGCCGCGCATAAATTCGGCAGAGAATACAATATTCCTTGTATCGGCATACCTGCTTCCATTGACAACGATGTCAATGGTATAGATTACACTATCGGATCGGATACGGCAATTAACACGGCATTATCAGCGATAGATAATATTCGCGATACTTCAACTTCCATGGAGCGGATTTTTGTGGTGGAGGTAATGGGCCGCGACTGCGGCTATATCGCGTTATCTGTGGCTTTGGCCGGCGGATGCGAAGATGTGATTATCCCGGAGAGAAAATTTGATTTAGAAGCTACTTGCCATGATATTGTTAACGGCAATTTAAGAGGAAAAGTCAGTTGGATTATTGTTGTGGCTGAAGGAGCGGGTTCTGCACCTGAAATTGCCAAGAAAATCACTGAGATGACCGGATTAGAGACCCGGCAGATTGTTTTGGGCCATATTCAGAGAGGCGGTAGGCCGACTGCTGTTAGCCGCGATTTAGCTTTGCATTTGGGCAAGGCTGCTGTTGATTGTTTATTGGCAGGAGAAAAAGATAAAGCTGTGGGGTTTACCTGTGGTAAAATTATGACCGTAGATTTTGAAACTGCTATCCGCAGAAAAGAATTTAATGTTGATAAATGGTACTCGTTAATTAAAGCTTTAACTTAGGAAGGAGTATTTTCAAGATGGAAAGAAGCCCCAGAGGAATTGATGCAACAGTAATGGAGTTAGTTATGTCAGCTGATAAGGCTGTAAAACAGGCGCTGGCAAAGAAAATTTTAAATGCTGCTTATAAAAAAGGAATTTATCCTTCAAGTATACATGAATTTTACATGGCTCGCGGACGAGGTGAAGCAAGCGGCTGCACAGTGCCTGCAATAAATTTAAGAAGTATGACCTATGATTTGGCTCGTGCGATTTTTCGCACAGCTTTGAAAAATAACAGCGGCGGATTTATTTTTGAAATCGCCAAGTCTGAAATGGGCTATACTGATCAGATTCCTACGGAATTCGTGGGAGTGATTTTAGGCGCAGCGATTAAAGAGGGCTACGTTGGACCGGTATTTATTCAGGCTGACCATACGCAGGTGAATGCGAAAAAATACGCTGAGGATCCGGAAAAGGAATTGGATGCCTTAAAGGCGTTGATTAAGGATGCGGTTGATGCCGGGTTCTATAATATTGATATTGATTCTTCAACAATGGTGGATTTATCGAAGGCTGATATTAAAAAACAACAAAAATTAAATTATGAAATTTGCGCCAAACTTACACAATTTATCCGTCAGATCGAGCCAAAAGGAATTACTGTTTCCGTGGGCGGCGAAATCGGCGAGGTCGGCCATCAGAATTCCACCCCGGAAGATTTTCGCGCTTTTATGGAAGGGTTCAAAGAAAAACTGCGCAAAGGAAAAATAGGAATCAGTAAAATCAGCGTGCAGACCGGAACATCGCATGGCGGTGTGGTCTTAGCTGATGGCTCAATTGCACAGGTACAATTGGATTTTAATGTATTAAAGGTAATTTCAGAGATTGCGCGTAAAGAATACGGCTTAAGCGGAGCAGTGCAGCATGGTGCATCTACTTTGCCGGACGAGGCATTTCATAAATTCCCGGAAGTAGAAACTGCAGAAGTTCATCTGGCAACCGGTTTTCAGAATATGATGTTTGACAGCGTGCATTTTCCGCATGAATTAAAAAACAAAATGTACGAATGGTTAAGAACTAATGCTGCTTCAGAAAGAAAAGAAGGCGAAAGCGACGAGCAATTTTTTTACAAAGCGCGTAAAAAAGCATTAGGCCCTTTTAAGAAAGATATTATGGGGCTACCTCAGGAAGCAAGGGATAAGATTGCTGCTGAGATTGAAGTAAAATTTGATTTTCTCTTTAAGCAATTGAATACGGTAAATAATAAAGACTTAATAGACAAGCATGTTACTCTAAAGCGCGTGATTGTGCGCAAGCATAAAGAAGATTCCCAAGTAGTGCATGATGGAGAAGGTGCAGATTAACGGTTATTGCACTTCGACAGAGCTCAGGATAAATTAAAATTAAGCGCCAGAGGCAATTTTAATTTAAGGAGAAGATTATGCGTTCTGATAAAACTAAAAAAGGAATCGAAAGAATCCCCCATAGGGCGTTATTGCACGCAACGGGTTTATCGAGAAAAGATTTAGGCAGGCCGTTTATCGGAGTGGCTACGTCTTTTACTGACCTGATTCCAGGGCATGTGGGAATGCGCGATTTGGAACGTTTTATCGAGCGTGGTGTCTGTTACGGCGGCGGTGTGCCTTTCTTTTTTGGTGTACCCGGCATTTGCGATGGAATTGCCATGGGTCACTTAGGGATGTGTTATCCGCTGGCATTGCGTGAGATCATCGCTGATACAATCGAAACTGTCTGCAATGCGCACAGTTTAGACGGAATTGTTTTGTTGACTAACTGCGATAAAATTACACCCGGCATGATTATGGGTGCAGCGCGCCTTAATATTCCGGCAATTGTGGTAACTGCAGGGCCGATGCTTTCTGGAAGATATGATAAACGTAAGCTTGCTTTTGTACATGATACTTTTGAAGCAGTGGCTCTGGCAAAAAAAGGAAAACTTTCAGGCAATGAATTAACTTGCCTGGAAATGGAAGCTTGCCCGGGTGCTGGCTCTTGCCAGGGATTATACACGGCTAATACTATGGCATGCCTTACTGAAACAATGGGTATGTCTTTACCGGGCTGCGGTACAGCACTGGCTGTATCTGCTAAAAAACGGCGCATTGCTCAAGCGTCCGGTGAGCGGATTGTGGAATTAGTAAACAAAAATATTACACCGCGTAAAATTATTACTAAGCAATCCTTGGAAAATGCCATTGTTGTGGATATGGCTTTAGGCGGCTCAAGCAATACTGCCTTACATTTAATGGCAATTGCCCATGAAGCAGGGGTTGATTTTAATTTAAAAACTTTTGATAAGATCGGCAAAAATACTCCGCATATTACCAGTTTAGAGCCGGTGGGCGCTCATTATATGGAAGATTTGGAATATGCCGGAGGGATTCCTGCAGTTTTAAAGCGGCTGAAAGCTAAATTGAATAATACTCTGACTTTAAGCGGCAGAAAAATTTATGATATTGCTCAAGAAGCAAGAATCTTTGATGAAGATGTGATCAGGCCGTTTAATAAAGCCTATCACAAGGAAGGCGGCTTAGCAGTATTATTTGGAAATTTGGCGCCAGACGGTGCAATCGTCAAACAAGCAGCAGTAAATGCCAAAATGATGAAGTTTACTGGCCTCGCACGGGTTTTTAATCAGGAAGAAGCAGCAATGCAGGCAATTTTAAACGGAAAAATAAAATCAGGCGATGTGATTGTCATCCGTTACGAAGGCCCTGCGGGTGGCCCGGGCATGCGCGAGATGCTGGCGCCTACTTCAGCGATTGTCGGCATGGGTTTAAGCGACTGTGTGGCTTTAATTACTGACGGCAGATTTTCCGGCGGTACCAAGGGCCCTTGCATAGGGCATGTTTCTCCTGAGGCTTCTTCAGGTGGCCCGATTGCAATTCTAAAAGACGGTGATATCATTGATTTAGATATTAAAAATAGATCGCTGAATGTGAGGTTAAGTAAAGAGGAAATAGCTAAAAGGCTAAAAGGCTGGAAAACAATCCCGCCCAAAATTAAAAGCGGATACCTGAATCGTTATTTACGTTTAGTATCTTCTGCAGATAAAGGAGCGGTTTTAAGTTAAAATGACTGGCGCGCAAATATTATTAGAGTGTTTGAAACGCGAAGGTGTTGAGGTAATTTTCGGTTATCCCGGAGGCCAGGTCCTGCCTTTGTTCGATAAACTTTATGATTCGGATATTAAGTTTATCCTGGTGCGGCATGAACAAGGCTCAGCCCACGCTGCTGATGGTTATGCCCGGGCAACCGGCAAAGCAGGAGTCTGTATTGCTACTTCGGGCCCGGGTGCGACTAATCTGGTGACTGGTATTGCCAATGCTTACATGGATTCTATTCCGATGATTGCGATTACAGGGCAGGTTAAATCGCATTTAATCGGCAATGATGCTTTTCAGGAAGCAGATGTTACCGGGATTACCCGTCCGATTACCAAGCATAATTATTTGGTAAAAGATGTAAAAGATTTAGCGCGGATTGTGCGCGAGGCATTCTATATCGCCACAACCGGCAGGCCAGGGCCTGTGGTTATCGATATCCCATCGGATATCCAGATGCAGAATACGGAATTCATCTGGCCGGAGACAGTTTCTATCCGCAGCTATCAGCCGACTTATTTTGGACATCCGGGACAGGTGAAAAAAGCAGCCAAGCTGATTTCTAATGCTAAGAAACCTTTGCTTTATATCGGCGGCGGGATCATTACCAGCGGTGCAAGCTTGGTTTTAAGGGAGCTGGCAGAAAAAATTCAGGCTCCGGTTACCTGGACAATGATGGGTATCGGCGCATTTCCGGCAAGCCATAAATTATCTTTAGGAATGCTTGGTATGCACGGAACAGCATACGCAAATCATGCAATTACGGATTCTGACCTGATTATTGCCGTAGGCGCACGTTTTGATGACCGGGTTACCGGCAGGATCGATGCTTTTGCTCCCAAAGCGAAAGTGATTCACATTGATATTGATCCATCGTCGATCAGTAAGAATATCCGCGTGGACATTCCGATAGTCGGGGATGCAAAAAATATTTTAGGCGAATTACTGGAGCAGGTGAAAAAATTGCCTGATACGGCTGAGTGGCTGAAAACAGTCGAGGGCTTTAAGAAAAAATATCCTTTAAAATATAGCAAAGAAGGCAGCAAGATTAAACCGCAATATGTTATCGAACAGCTGGATGAGGCGACTAAGGGTGATGCAATTATTACTACTGAAGTAGGTCAAAACCAGATGTGGGCAACTCAGTGGTATAAATATAATCATCCGCGCACATTTATTTCAAGCGGCGGCTTAGGTACTATGGGTTTTGGTTTTCCTGCGGCAATGGGCGCGAAGTTGGGCTGCCCGGACAAGCAGGTAATTGATATTGCCGGCGACGGGTCAATTCAGATGAACATACAGGAATTGGCAACCTGCGTCTGCAATAAAATCAATGTGAAAGTGTTTATTTTAAATAACGGATATTTAGGCATGGTGCGGCAGTGGCAGGAATTATTTTACAAACGCCGCTATTCGCATACCTGTATTTCAGGGCCTGATTTTGTAAAATTAGCGGAAAGCTTCGGTGCAGTAGGCATACGTGTTACAAAAAAAGAAGATGTGCGGCCGGCAATTGAGAAGGCCCTGTCGATAGATAATACAGTGTTTGTGGACTTCCATATCGAGCCGGAAGAGAACGTATTCCCGATGGTGCCGGCAGGTGAAGCAATTAATCAGATGATCGAAGGGTTGGCTTAAGATGAAACATACTATATCAGTGTTAGTGGAAAATAAATTCGGCGTTCTGGCGCGGGTTGCCGGATTATTCAGCGCGCGCGGCTATAATATTGCATCTTTGGCGGTTTCCGAAACGCTGGATCCAACTGTATCTTATATGACAATTGTTGTTGACGCAAAAGATGAAAAGATATTAGAGCAGATTGAGAAGCAGCTGAATAAATTAATCGATGTGATCACTGTGACGGATTTTACCAAAAAAGAGCATGTCGAAAGAGAGCTTATTCTTGTTAAAGTAGAGTGTTCAGATCAAGACAAGGCAAGGCTCGAGTCATTAGTGAAAAAATATGTAGCAAAAATATGTCAACGCAAAGAGAATACGGTTATCATCGAGGCAGTCGGCGAGCTGGAGCAGATTAAGCAATTGCTGGAAGGTTTAAGCAAATTCAAAGTGAAAGAATTAATTCGTACAGGTAAAATCGCAATGGCGTAATAACAGGTAGGAGAAAAATGAGGAGGAATAAATAATGGCAAAGGTTTATTATGATTTAGATGCGGATTTAAATTTACTGAAAGATAAGACTGTGGCAATCATAGGTTATGGTATTCAGGGGCGGGGGCAGTCTTTATGTTTAAGGGATTCAGGGGTGAAAGTGGTGGTTTCTGAAATGGAAGGAACCCCTAACTATGAATTGGCAAAAAAAGACGGATTTAATCCGATCTCTGCTGCTGAAGCGGCAAAGCAAGCCGATATCATCCAGATTTTAACTCAGGATCATGTGCAGGCAAAAGTTTATCTGGAGAGTATTAAGCCTAATTTAAAAAAAGGCAAAGCACTTTGTTTTTCCCATGGTTTTAATATTCGTTTTAAACAAATTAAGCCTCCAAAGAATGTAGATGTTTTCATGGTTGCTCCTAAGGGCCCGGGTGCTTTAGTGCGCAAGATGTATGAAGAGGGAAAAGGCGTTCCCTCGCTGGTTGCAGTTTATCAGAATGCCTCAGGTAATGCTTTGCAGCTTGCTTTAGCTTATGCCAAAGCAATTAAAGCAACTACTGCAGGTGTCATTGAAACTACTTTTGATGAAGAAACCGAAACTGATCTTTTCGGTGAGCAGGCAGTGCTTTGCGGCGGAGTTTCCGAACTTATAAAAGCAGGTTTCGATACTTTAATTGCCGCAGGTTATCAGCCGGAAATCGCCTATTTTGAAGTTTTGCATGAGCTAAAGCTGATTACTGATTTAATTCAGGAAAAAGGTATCTCCGGCATGCGCAGGGGAGTTTCTAATACTGCTTGTTACGGTGATGTCAGCCGCGGCCCGCGGATCATTACCGAGCGTACGCGTAAAGAAATGGTTAAGATTTTAAAAGAAATCAAAACCGGCAAATTTGCCCGCGAGTGGATTAAGGAAAATGAATTGGGCAGGCCGAATTTTAATAAGTTATTAGCTGATGGCGACAATCATCCGATAGAGAAAGTTGGAAAGCAGTTGCGGGAAATGATGCCTTGGATGAAAAAATAAATCTAGCTATCAGCTGTCAGCCATCAGCTATCAGCTAAAAGCTGGTAGACTGAAAGCTGACGACTGAAAGCTGACGACTGAAAGCTGAATGATGGATAAACTAATTATATTCGATACAACACTCAGAGACGGGGAGCAGGCGCCGGGCGCAAGCCTGAATCCTGCAGAAAAACTGGAAATCGCCCATGTTTTGCAGGAATTGGGCGTGGATGTAATTGAAGCAGGTTTTCCGATTTCCAGCCCAGGTGATCTTGAGTCTGTGAAGCAAATCGCTAAAGCAATTAAAGGATCAATAATTTGCGGCCTTGCCCGGGCAATTAAAACTGATATTGATGCTGTAGCTGAAGGGATTAAACCGGCAAAACGCGGCAGAATTCATGTATTTCTGGCTACTTCCAAGATTCATATGCAGTATAAACTTAAAAAAGCTGAAGATGAAATTATGCGCTTGGCTATAGAGAGCGTCAGATATGCCAGGAAATTTTGCCCTGATGTGGAATTCTCTCCGGAAGATGCCACGCGCAGCGACAGAGATTTTCTCTATCGCGTGCTGGAAGCAGTAATTAAAGAAGGCGCAACCACTGTAAATATTCCTGATACTGTAGGTTATACTCAGCCTGAGGAATATGGTAGCCTGATTCACGGGATTAAAAACAATGTCCCGAATATTTCTAAGGCAATAATTTCTACGCATTGCCATAATGATCTTGGCATGGGTGTAGCTAATTCTCTGGAGGCAATTAAAGCTGGTGCGCGGCAGGTGGAGTGTACTATTAACGGCATTGGCGAGCGCGCAGGCAATGCTTCAATGGAAGAAATTGTAATGAATGTGAAAACCCGCAAGGATATATTTGGCGGCCTTGAGGTAAATATAACAACACAGCAAATTTATAAAGCCTCGCGCTTAGTTAGTAAGCTTACTGGTTTTGTAGTTGCACCAAATAAAGCCATCGTCGGAGGTAATGCTTTCCGCCATGAGTCGGGTATTCATCAGGACGGAGTGCTGAAAGAGCGCTCTACTTATGAAATTATCAAGCCGGAAGATGTGGGTTTTACCGGCACAGGTATAGTTTTGGGTAAACATTCCGGCAGGCATGCTTTGGCTGAGAGGCTGAAGGATTTGGGTTTTAGCCTGACGCAGGAAGAGTTGGTAAAAGTAAATGAGCGCTTTAAGATTCTTGCCGATAAAAAGAAAACTATTTTTGATGATGATTTAATTTCTATAGTTGAGGATGAAATTAAGCTGATTAAGCCAGTCTGGAAATTAGAAAGTTTTCAGGTGAATTCCGGTACTAAAGTGGCTCCGCAGGCTGAGGTTTGTTTAAAATATAAAAACAAAATTCTCTGCGGTAAATCTTCAGGCGACGGCCCGGTAGATGCCTGTTTTAAAGCAATTGATAAAATTACTACTACTAAGTGCGAATTGCAGGATTACCGCATTGAAGCAGTGACTCAGGGTAAAGACGCCCTTGGCGAGGTAAGCCTGAAGTTGAAAGCCAAAGGCAAAGTAGTGACCAGCCGCGGCTCAAGCACGGATATCATTGAATCATCAGTAAGAGCTTATATAAATGCTCTTAATAAGATAGAAAGTTTATAGTTGTGAGGGTGAGTTTTGAGTTGTGTGTCGGGTTGTGTGGATGGGGATGGGTTCCCTCATAAATGACTACAAAAGTTTATGGCGTACTAGGATATCCTGTTAAACACAGTTTGTCCCCCCTGATGCAGAATGCCGCTTTTAAGGCATTAAATTTAGATGCGCAGTATATTTTGTTTGAGAAAACCCCGCAGGAGCTGGCGGGGTTTTTACTTTATTTAAACAAAGAGGGAATCTCTGGCATCAATGTTACTGTGCCTTACAAAGAAAAAGTCATTCCTTATTTAAGCAGCCTCTCTAAAGAAGCGCAATTAATCGGAGCGGTAAATACAATTAAAGTTTCCGGCAGCAAGCTTGAAGGGTTTAATACAGACGGCGAAGGCTTTATCAGGCATTTAACTGGGGATCTAAGGTTTGATTTGCGCAAGAAAAATATCGCCATGCTTGGCGCAGGCGGTGCATCGCGGGCAGTGGCAGTGTATTCGGCTATTGCTAAAGTTAGGACACTGGCTATTTACGATGTTGATAAAGAGAAATCTACTGCATTAATTGGGCAGCTGAAAAATAATTTTAAGGATACTGAATTCAGGATAGCGGATTCTCTCAGTAACCTTAATATTCAGGATTGCGCTCTATTAATTAATGCCACACCTATCGGGATGAAAGAAAGTGATCCTCTTTTAGTTGAGCCGGGCTTGTTACATAAAGATTTATTAGTTTATGATTTGATTTATAATCCAGCAAAAACAAAGTTATTGCAAACCGCAGAAGAAATCGGCGCAAAAGCTTCCAATGGCTTAGGCATGCTTTTGCATCAGGGAGCGCGTTCATTTGAGATTTGGACCGGGAAGCTTGCTCCGATGGCCGCAATGCGCGCTGTTTTGCAACAGAAAGGATAATATAGCTAATGCTCGTTAAACTAATCGTTTTTCTCTTTGGTTCTTTAGTGGGTAGTTTTTTAAATGTCTGTATTCATAGGATGCCGTTGGAAGAATCAATTGTCCGGCCGCGCTCACACTGCCCAAAATGCAAAAAAACTATTTTTTGGTATGATAATATACCGTTCTTAAGCTATATTTTATTAAAAGGTAAGTGCCGTTACTGCAAAGAGAAAATTTCCCCGCGCTATTTTTTAGTCGAGCTAATTACAGCGTTAATTTTTTTATTATTTTACCTGCGCTTCGGCTTAAATTTTAATTTCTTTTTCTATATTGTTTTTGCCTGCGGCCTGATTGTGGCGACTTTTGTGGATATCCCGCACCGGATTATTCCGGATGAGATTTCTGTGGGTGGGATGTTTGTGGGTATCATTTTAAGTGCTGTAAAGGGCCTGGAATTGCAGCCCCTTGCATGGAGCTGGAAGCCGCTGTTTAATTCTGTAGCCGGTGCCCTTGTAGGCGGCGGTGTAATTTACTTAACTGGCTATTTATTTGATTTAGTTTATTTTAAACTGCTGAAAAAACCTGCTATACAGGGTGAGACTGAATCCATGGGCGGAGGAGATGTTAAATTAATGGCAATGATCGGTGCATTCCTCGGTTGGCAGCGGGCATTACTGACATTTTTTATTGCGCCTTTCTTTGGGATAGTAATCGGCCTGTATAATTTAGTTACTAAAAAAGAACATTTGATTCCTTACGGCCCATTTTTATCTTTGGCAGCATTGGTAGCTTTATTCTGGGCGGATAAAATTATTCGTTTATTTATAGTTTCCTACTAAAGCATAAAAAACTATGCAGGAAATTGGAAGTAACAAACGTGCTGGTGTTTTGGTTCCGTTGTTTTCAGTCTATTCCCGTAAGAGTTTGGGGATAGGTGATTTCAACGATTTAAAGCTGCTGATTGACTGGTGTGAGAAGTCTAGTAATGCCTTGCTGCAGCTTTTACCCTTAAATGAAGTAGGGATGAGTTTCTGCCCGTATGATTCCTTAAGCTCCTTTGCTCTAGAGCCCAGTTATATTTTTTTAGAGCCTTTAATAAACCCTGAAAAAAAATCCCTCAGAGAAGAACTTAAAGAAGTTTCACAGCTATTTCCTAATGGTAAGCCACATATCGATCTCCGCATCAAAGAAGAAAAACTGCATCTCTTGCGCGATATTTTCAGCGAATATGAAGTAATCTTAACTGAAATCAATAAATTCAAACAGGATAATCTTTATTGGCTGGAGGATTTCGCGCTTTTCAAGGTATTAAAAGAATTCCATCAGGGTTTGCCTTGGTATGAATGGCAGCCTAAGTTTAGAAACCGCGACAAGGCTGAGCTTGAATTATTTAAAAAAGCGCATCAGGCAGATATAGAATTTCAGATTTGGCTGCAGTGGCTGCTTTTTAAGCAGTTACAGAGTGTAAAGTCATACGCTGAAGAAAAGAAAATTTTTATTAAAGGCGACTTGCCGATTCTTGTTTCGCGCGACAGTGCAGATGTCTGGGCTCATCCGGAATTCTTCAAGCTTGATTTTGCCGCAGGTGCTCCGCCTGATATGTATTGTGCCAAGGGCCAGCGCTGGGGTGTTCCGACTTATAACTGGGATAATATTGCCTCTGACGGTTTTCATTATATAAAAGAAAAACTAAAATACGCGCAGAACTTTTATCATTGTTTAAGAATTGACCATGTGGTTGGCTTATTTCGTATCTGGAGCATTCCTTATAATGAGCCGCATGAGAATCAGGGTTTAAACGGTTTTTTTGATCCGCATGATGAAGCTCTCTGGGGCGAGCATGGACGCAGGCTCTTGAAAGTTATGCTGGAAAGCACAAGCATGCTTTTATGCGCGGAAGATTTAGGGACTATTCCCAAGGCCTGCACTGATTCCTTAAATTTTATGGGCATTCCGGGCAATGATGTGCAGCGCTGGACTAAAGACTGGAAAGTGCGTCACGATTTTTTACCGGCAGAAGAATACCGCAAGTGTTCTGTAACTATGCTTTCTACGCATGATACTACGAATTGGGCTGCATGGTGGAAGTATGAGGCTGGTACTGTGGATGAGGCGCTCTTTGTGCGTAAATGCAATCAGCGGGGCATTGATTATACGATTGTGCGCGACCAGTTATTTGACCGCGACTTATCTAATCATGACCGCTTGCGTTGGCTCAATAGTATCAATACAGCTGAGAAGTTAATTGCAATTTTAGCCAAGCCGCGCGAGCAAGTTGCGGACTTTATTGAGTTATATATCAATAGCTATTTGGAAAAAGAGAAGTTGTGGAAGTTGTTGGGGATGAAGGGGGCAATGCAGGAAGAAGCCAACACTGAACTTATCAGGCAGGCTTTGAAATATAATCTTGCGACAGCTTCAATTTTCTCAATTCAGCTTATCACCGACTGGCTCTCATTAGCCGGCATCTTCAAAGGTGATCCCTACCCATATCGTTGGTCAATGACCATTCCCATATCACTTGAGGAATTATTAAAGCATCGCGTTACGCCTGAGATTAAGAAAATGGTGGCGGAGTCAGGCAGAATTTAGCGACAGGGTCTGTCCCCGAAGGGGACTGACCCCGCGTCATTGCGAGCCTGCCGCAGAAGGGCATAGGAATTCGTCATTGCGAGCCCCGCTTTAGCGGGGCGAAGCAATCTCAAGCATTGACCGCGGGTCCTGCCGAGGCATATTTCTCGCTCTTTTATAGTTTAGCTTTTTGGCTTTCGCTTCCGGCGCTGAAAATTTTTGCCGTGCGCTGCGGTTTACTTCGTCGCTCCGGCTCCGCATCCACCATTCGAGAACTCCTCCGCTCCTCGTAAAACCTTGCGCACTTTTGCCAAAAATTTTCTAATGCGCCTCCAGCAAAAGCCATAAAGCTTAAGATAGGTGGGCTTCTAATATCCCGCAAAAACACAGCCAAGCCACCCGCTAAGATAGGGCGTTTTGCTCGAAACATGCCTCGTCACCCGCGAATGAAAGGAGAAAGTATGTTAGTATTTAAAAAAGTCGTATGTGTTATTCTTATTGTTCCCCTCCTCGCGCTTTGTTCAGGTTGTGCTTCTTATAGGTTTGGTAGATTACCTAGCCCATATATTCAAGATCACCCAAATCCTATCACTCAGAAAGATGTATCTGCTGTAGCAGAAATTTTGAATTATACTCAAGCAAATTCTACTTTTGATTGCGAATTGACCAAAAAACAAGTAACTCCGGTTTTTATTGTTATAGAGAATAAGAGTAATGCTGCTTATGGTTTTAGAAAGACTGATGTCGATAGTAGTTATCTTCCTGCTGAAGAGGTAGCGAAAAAATGCGCTCGAAGCACTATGGGCAGATTAATAAGTTATGGTTTTTTTGCGCTAGTTCCTTTTGTTTGGATAATATTTCTTCCAATGCTTATAGCAGAAATGATTAATTGCCCCACGATAAATAGTAGGATGAAAAACGATTATGTAACGAATGAAATAGCAGATACAACCATTAGTCCTGGTCGTTCTATTAGCGGTATTATGTTTGTTGCGCCGTTAAGAAGCGGAGAAATGTTTACTGTCCCATTAACTAACCGAGAAACCGGTGAAAAATTGCTTTTTCAATTCCAGAATAATCAACAGAATATAGGGGTAACTCAATCGCCTAAAAAAGACGAGAATAAGAATAAAAAGAAAAAACAACCAAAGCAGAATTTTGGACCTTAATGGGGGTCTATCTTGAATAGGGGGGACGGTTCTATTTTGACATAAAATGCCCCGCAAAAATACAGCCAAGCCCCACGCAAAATATACACTTTATAGTTTAGATAGGGTATGTATTTATAATTAAAGAAAATGCTTTGAAATTATTTTAAAGTAGGTTAAAATAATACTAATTAGGAGGGTAAATATCCTTGAGGTTTAAACATAATACCATAGCAATTGCCTATGATTTTGATGGAACACTTACTCCTCTTCCCATGCAGGAATATACCGTTCTACCGGAAATACCTATAAAACCTCATAAGTTTTGGTCCTTAGTCAAAGAAGAAAGTATAAAAACGGGTGGGGAAGAAATTATTACTTACATGCGTCTTATGATTGAAAAGGCGCATGAAAATCGTGTCGCAGTTACTCCTCAACTTCTTAAGGATTTGGCTGCTCAAATTAAATTCTATCCAGGAGTTGAAACTTATTTTGATAGAATTAATCGATATGTAAAGACTACTTATGGCAGATCGATATCGATTAGGCACTACATAATTTCTTCAGGGCTGGTAGAAATAATTTCACACACTTCAATTGCAAAAAAATTCCACAATATATTTGCTTCTCAATATCACTTCGATGAATATGGGCATGCTACTTTTCCTAACATTGTTGTTAATGATACTTTAAAGACACAATTTATTTTTAGGATAAACAAGGGTGTAGAAAATTTAAATGAAAGTATAAATACACACATGTCGGAATCTGACCGAGCAATACCATTCCAAAATATATTATATATTGGTGATGGGCTTACTGATGTACCTTGTATGACAGTTACTCGCAAGAATGGCGGTTCAGCAGTCGCTGTCTATCGGTCTTACAGCAAAAAATTTAAAAGTATTTCTAAAGGCTTGCTGGCATCTAAAAGAGTTGATTTTATTGCCAAAGCCGATTTTAGAAGGAATAGTGAATTGGATAAGATTATCAAATTTGTTATTGATACGATGGTGGTAGGAATAAAGTATGGGAGATTAGCATTTAATCAAAGAAAACAGTTTTGCAGCGGAGGTTAATATGGCGAGCATAAATAAAAATCAAAAAGGATCTACCGATTCTCATAAGAGGATCGAAAACGGCAAATCTGTAAGTAAGTCTGAAACAAAAGTAGAGAAGAGTTGTAGTCAGTTTGTGTATTCTCAGCGTATCCCCAATCAATTGCACGCGTCTATTTACTTATCAAAATAATTAATTCTACTTTTGATATGTAGGGCCAATTATTTTTTGTATCCAAAATGTGTCCTATCCAGTAAGGTACGTGGGTTGTTATACAAGGTACCACCTCTAGATAAATAATCTTTTATAGATTAGGAAGTTGCAGACAATCCCAAGCGCAGAAAATGTGCTTGGGATTTTTAGTTTGGGGCGGTATAATTGTAATGATGGGTTCGGGTGGTAGATAATAAATAAATGAAACCGAGCTAATCTCTACTTTAGACAAGAAAGGATGCCAATGAATTTCAAAGAAATATGGAATAAATGGAGAAAAGATGTAATTATAATTACTATTACTTTTGTCCTAGGTGTTATTACTGCTATATTTTTTGGCAATATAAGTTTTAGAAGTTGGCAGAAAAAAGTTGCTAAAGAAGCCCTTGAAAACACTAAATTAGAACAGGGATTTTGTGATACCGCCATTTTGGTTCTTAATGAAAAAATTGATAAAACAAGGGCAAATCAAGAGAATATTAATAAGGCGGTAATATTAGAATATTTTGATAATGTTAAAAATCAAATGGTTTCTCTTAAGGCAATTATTAATAGATCAAAATTGACTTGGGTAAATATTTTTCCTAAAGATTCGGAAGAATCTGAAAAATTCGATAAACAACTGCTTGTATCGATTGATGATGTTAAATCTTTAAAAAACGATATAAAAAATGATCTTCGTATCTTGGTAGAGAAGCAAAAGAAAGCAGATACAGAAAATAATAAAATATCCGATCAAAATAAAAAAATACAAAGTACAATAGAAAAATTGGAATCAAAACTAGAATCTATTAAAAATAACATTAATACTTTTCAAAATGCAGGTAGTATTTATCCTTCTGGATTATTGTCGCCAGGTAATAATATTATATTGCCTAACGGAAATACATTTAGTTTAGATAATCTTTCTACTATTCAGCCTTCCTTTTCTTTTTCTGAGTATATGTCTCAAAACAATATTGTTTTGCCAGAAATTCCAGTATTTTCTTTGAACAAAAATACATTTAATACAAGCCCAAATCTCAATCTTGATTTTCTGATTCCGAATAATGATCAGGTTCAATCTGAAGATGAAAAAACAGAGAGAAAATAGATGGCGTTATTCGAATAGGGGACGTTCTCCGAGGCACCAGGCTTAAGGGTGTTCCTTTTGGGAACATCCCCGAAATATAAAGGAGGTGGTTAATATGCGAGGAGATGATTTATTAGGTAAATTGGTGCTTTTTAAATTGTCCGATGAAATAAAAAATGATTTTGGTATTTTTCAAATAAAAGGAGTAAATTTATGGGCTGTAGTAACAGGGATTGAGAATGAAGGGATTTGGATTGAGAATCCAGCATATGAGCTAGGTATTTGGTGGGACGAGAAAGGTAATTTAATCCCCCCAGATGAACAGGTTAAAGAAAATGTTAAAAGCAACATTCTTATCTTTTGGCGTTATATAAAAGGAATTATGGATGTTGAGGATGAACGGTTTCGTAAAGGGAAGAAAAGACCATTGCCCGGCTTCGATAAATAAAAGAAAACTAGGGGACGGGGCGGGGTTTTTGGTAACCCAGGCACTTTCTGACTTAATCAAGACAGTGTCTTTGATATAAGCTAGACAGTGCACCTTTTGGTCTAAATCTGCAATGTATCAAGCAGCTCAATACTCCTACCTTGCGAGAAAACTCTTTCTTTATGACTACTCCAAAGGTAATCGCCGGCAGCCTTGACTATGTTTGCCCTTAGGGGATTTAACTCAATGTAATGAATACAATCCAAGAGATAGCCGTCTTTAATAATAACCTTGCTTTTAAACCTGCCCTGCCATAGATGGCCAACTTTTTTATATCGTTTGTTGAAATAAGCAGTGTAGGAACGGTTTAAACTCTGCATAAATTTTGCTAAGTTGCCCGTTTCTCTAGGTTCACCAATAAGATGGATATGGTTAGGCATCAGGCAGAAGCCATAGATAAGAAAACCAAATTTTTTTTGTATTTTTTCAGCTTTGCAAGATAGACGGCGTAATCTTTTTCCTCTAAGAAAACCTGTTGTCGCTGATTACCCCTTGTGATAATATGATAACAAGCGCTCTTCAGTAATAACCTTGGTCCTGTGGGCATAAGTATCACCTCCTTAGTTTAATAGACGCAGAAAGAGGCGATTTCTAACATAAATTTATAGGTAAGACACTTTTTAGCACAACTAAGGTACACTATTCCGATTACTATGGAAAGTGTCTGTATAATAATTTAAAACAGGGGCAGGGATGGGGGAAAATAGGCGGTGATGATGAACATTGTTGAGCAAGTGGGAAAATTAGTGGATTTAGTGAATTATCAGGATGGTTCAATTGTTAGTAAAGAAATCATCAAAAAAGGCAAAGGAACTGTAACACTGTTTGCGTTTGATAAGGGGCAGGGGTTGAGTGAGCATACTGCTCCTTTTGATGCTTTAGTTTATGTTTTTGACGGTTCAGCAGAGGTGATAATTTCAGGCAAGCCACATTCCTTAAAAGCCGGAGAAACTATCATTATGCCTGCGAATAAAGTGCACGCTTTAAAAGCCGAAGAGCGTTTTAAGATGTTTCTAGTGATGGTTAAGGAATAAAAACAGAGATAGGAGAATATGGGGACGTTCCCTGAGATGCCAGGCCTAAGGGGAAAATTGGGGCAGGGGCGGGGAAAAGATAGGTGCCGCCCTATCCGCATCAGAAATTTCCTACCGTAATTCATCAGAAATAATCAAAAAAATCAGTTAGATTTGACCACTTCCTGCGTCTATTAGGATAGAGAAAAGAAAAATTCTTCTTGTAATACTTGTATAACAATGTTATACTTATAATGCAGACTCCGCCTGCGGCGGAGTTTCGCTGAATAGAAAATTTTTGTGCTCAAGAAGGAGAAGGGATATGACTGTGTTAAAAGCATTTCGTTTATCGGCAGGATTAGTGAATAGGTTATCTTTATTGGCAAAGGCAACGCGTCGCAGCGAAAAATTCTATGTTGAAGAGGCTTTAGTCCACTATTTAGAGGATTACGCTGATGCGCAAATTGCTAAAGACCGTTTTGCTGATCCTAAGTCCAGAATTATTTCTGGCGCAGAACTAAGGAAGAAGCTCGGTGTATAAGGTTGTTTATCTTGATTCAGTTGAGGAAGACCTTAAAAAGCTTGATAAAGCTACGGTCAAAAAAATTATTGCCCGTATCGAGACTTATCTTGCCGTTGACCCTAAGGAATTAGGTAAGCCTTTGAAGAGGGAGTTCCAGGGGTATTGGCGATATCGTTGGGGAGATTATCGCGTTATCTTCAGAATAGCCGAGCGTGAGATTTTGATTCTTATTTTACGTATCGGCCACAGAAAAGAAATTTACGAATAGAAAATAAGGGGACAGGGGCGGGAAAAAAATAGGCGGCTGCCCTATTCGTAATAGATATTTCCTACCGTAATTCATCAGAAATAATCAAAAAAATCAGTTAGATTTGACCACTTCCTGCGTCTATTAGAGTAAAAGGAGGTGAAATGCTCTCTTGACAATACAACCAAATGGTTGTATACTTTAATTGAGAGTAGAATGCTCTATGGCTCTTTATACAAGTTATTATTTTAGGACCGGTTCCGGAAGGGCGCCTGTAAAGGAATTCATTGATTCGCTGGATAGTAAAACTCAAAGGAAATTTTTTTATGCGTTGGCGTTATTGGAAGAGTTTGGGCATAAGCTTCCTCTGCCGCATGCAAAATACATCGGTGATGAAGTCTTTGAATTAAGGTTCAACGGAATAGAAGGCAATATTAGGGTTCTATATTTTTTCTTTCATCAGGATAAGATTATTTTTGCTAATGGATTCATCAAAAAATCTAATAAATTGCCCCTGAGGGAAAAGTTAATTACCATTGAGAGAAGAAGGGAATTTTTGGCGAATCAGGAGAAGAAGGAATGAATAAAATAAGAATAGAAAGAGTTAGTGAGCACTTAAAGGAAAAGCTAAAAGATCCTTATTTTAAGGAGCTCTACGGCTTGGAAGAGCAGAAGCTGGGAATCGTAAAGCGTATTATTGATTACCGCATCAAGAATAAATTGACTCAGGGCCAGTTGGCTAAAAGGACAGGTATTACACAGCAGCATATCTCTAAGATAGAAAACGGCGAATTCAGCAATATCACCACGATTGAGAAGGTTTTATTATTCATTGGTTATACGGTAAAACTGGAGGTTGTCCCTTTGGACGGGAAAACCAAAGAACGAATCCCTCATTTAGCTGGTAGAGTTTAGTTGAACCGGTGACAAATTGGCGCTGGCAACAAATTGTGACCGGTTCATGTTGAGATTTTTGTTATAAAAGGTATCATTAAAAATAGGGACAGGGGCGGGGAAAATACAATATTGCTTGTAATTTTAGAGCTGTAGTAGCATAATGTAGACACAAAAAGGAGGAATAATGAAATTAACAACTTTAATGGTAGTACTATTGTTTCTTGTAGTGCTTGCAGGTTGCTCTTCGGCTGGCCCTTTTGTAACAAATATATCCAGCGATGGCCGCGGTGGATTAAACATCGAAAAACAAAAAGTTCAATATAATGGTTTCTTAGGTACTGTTTCTACTATTGAAACAACCAATTCAAATATTCAGCTTTCTAATCCAAGTAGTGGAAAATAACACTTTTTGATCCTTATAGCGGACGATAATAGTTTAAAAACTAAAATCGTCCGTTATTATTTAAAATAGGCGTTTTTCTTATGAAGAAATATCTAATATTCGTCTTAATAAGCATGGTAGTTATGGCAACGGTTCCTGCGCAAGCTGCCAGCGTGGGGAGTCCGCAAACAGAGGGGCAGGGTAAAATCGCAACAGCATTAGAATGGTCTTATATTTTTAATAGAGACTTGGGTTATAAAACAGCAACGCGCCCTATCGGAAATGATAATTATAACCCGGTAAATTTCAGGATAGTCAGAGGCTATGATGTTGTGAGCAAGATTTCTTACGGGATATTTGACTTTATGGATGTATATATAAAATTAGGAGTGGCGAATTATGGTTTTAAGGGGGATGTTTATCTAGGAGATACCCAAAAAGTTTATGAAGACCTTTCAGCAAGGGATTCGTTTCTTTATGGCGGAGGTTTTAAATTGGCCTATGAATTAAAGAAAGGATGGATTGTAGGTTGCGATGCGCAATATCTTGCATCAGACCACGAGTTGGATTTTAGGGCAACTAATCTAACTTCAGGGGCAATCAGTACCGCAAGATATATTGATTGTAAGATACAAGAATGGCATGTAGCTCCTTATATCGCTAAAAAGATTGCAGCTTTTACTCCGTATTTGGGCGCGAGATACTCTGATTTAAGGATGAACCAGAAAAACCCCAATGATCCAAAGCGGTGGGATAATTTAGTATTTAGGGCCACTTATAATGTCGGTGTATTTACGGGGATAGATTGGAACTTTAGCAAAAGCTTTAAATTGAACGTAGAAGGCAGATTTGTAGATGAAACGGCAATTAGCCTTGGCGCAGCTTATAGATTTTAGAGCAAAGAGCGGCCACTAAATTTTTTCTTGTATAACTTTTTGTGGGAGTTATAATTATATAAAATGTATTATGATTTTAGGATATAAAGATATTGTTCCTGTGGTTACCGGTGAAAATATGGAGACAGCCACTGAGGCCCCAGGCTCAAAATAAAGGAAGAGGATAGCATGAAGAAGAAAATTATTATTATCATTGCAGCAGCAATTCTGGTGTTCATGGGGCGTGAATATTTATTTGCTGCGGATTCAGATATTATTTTAGAGAAGCTTAAAAAATTAAACATTGAAGTTGCGGGCCCGGCTGAGCAAAGAGAAGAGCAGCTGCCGGAAGAATTTACCGGCCCTTATTGGGGGTTATTAAGCAATATCTGCAGGGATAGCGGATGGGATTTAGCTGCATACGCAGGAAAAAAAGTTTTATCCACGAGTTTTCCGATACAGGAAAAATTTGGCGATGATTCGCTGAATGTGTGGGTGATAGACTCCGGAAGAAGAACCGCATGCGTATATAAAACTGTCAGGGAGGGTTCTGAGTTGGTGCCGGGAATTTTTCCGGTAGAAAATACCCTGAAGAAGCGAAATTAGGGACGGGTAGACAATGGCAAATTTTTCTTTTGATATTATTTCTGAGGTTGATTTACAGGAAATGGACAACGCGGTAAATCAGGCGAACAAGGAGTTGAGCCAGCGTTATGATTTTAAAGACAGCAAGGCTTCAATTGCCTATGACCGCAAAGAGAAGATAGTTACTTTGATTGCGGATAATGATTTTAAACTGCGCGCGCTTACTGATATGCTGGTGACCCGGATGGCTAAAAGAGGGATTTCACTTAAATCTTTGAAATTTAATCCTCCGGAAAAGGCCTTTGAAGGATACTTGCGCCAGAAGGTCGACATTTGTATGGGTATTGATAAGGAAAAAGCAAAAGAGCTGACAGGGATTATTAAGAATCTCGGTTTAAAGGTACAGACACAAATTGAAGGCGAAAAGATTAAGGTAAGCTCAGCTAAAAAAGATGAATTGCAGGCAGTGATTGCGCACATCAAGGGGCTGGATTTTGCCATACCGCTTGGTTTCGGTAATTATCGTTAGAGGAAAAGTAGATGAATATTTTTGTAGGCAATATGTTGTTTGAAACAATAGAAAAAGATATAAGAAGGGCCTTTGAGAAGTTTGGCGCTGTTGCGGAAGTTACGATTGTGATGGAGAAAAACGGCTCAAAGTCCCGGGGTTTCGGTTTTGTGGAAATGCCTGATGACGAGGAGGCAGAGAAAGCAATAGCTGCAATGAATGAGAAAGAATTTATGGGCCGTGTTCTAGTTGTCAGTCCGGCGAAGCCTAAGACAGAAAATGAACGCCTTGCTGAGAGAAAGCTTAGGCTGCAGCTGAAGCTGGAAGCTAAAGCCGCGGCGCGTGCGGCTAAAGATAATCTAAAAAATAACCCATTGAGTAAGCCTGTTTATATGAGTACAAGCGGCAGAAAGATAGGCAGGCGCACGCGCAGCTTTTTGGAAAAGCGCGCTGCTGCCGGTATAAATGAGCCGCTTCTGCCAAGAAGAAAACATCATAGTAATCCTATGCGCTGGCGCAAGAAACAGGTGCAACCAAAGCCCTGGCAAAAGAAAAAGGCAGTATGAAAAAAAATAAAAAGAAAATTAATTGCTGCGAGTGCATGAGCCAGTCAGATTGCTGCCGTTTTGGGGCATGGGCTGATCTTAGCGAGGCGAAGAAGATAGTCAAGCTCGGGCTGAAGGGAGAATTTTTTCAGCTGGAGATGGATGATGATTTTCCTTCCGGATATAAAATAGGCACCAGCTATGAAGACGAACCGTGTACTTTTCTTGAAGTAGATGGCCTGTGTTCAATCCATAAGGTTGATTATAAGCTTAAACCAAAAGCCTGCCGCGAATTCCCCTACGAAAATAACCGCTTATCGGATTTTGCAAGCGTATTATGCACTCCGCACAAAAAGCGCTTAAGAAAAAAGAAAAAATAAGAAATTTCCTTCCAGATTCCAGTAAAAATAATTTCAAAAATCTTAGTTAGATTCTGTTATCTTCTGCGTCTATTAAAGTAATATGAATAAAACCGGTATTAAGCTCTGGCCTAAGGAAGATAGGCCGCGGGAGAAATTATTCAGGTTTGGCGAACACTCTCTGAGCAATGCGGAGTTGGTCGCTATACTTTTAGGCAGCGGTGTAAGGGGCCAGAGCGCGCTTGATCTAGCAAGAGAGATTATCTTTGTGTTCGGTAACCTCGGTAAGATGGCTCATACAGATATCAGGCGCTGGAGAGAGATTAAAGGCTTGGGTGATGCTAAAATTGCGCAAATCAAAGCAGCGCTTGAAATAGGCAGGAGATTCGGGGAAGAAAAAGTTAAAGAAACCCGCCCTAAAATAAAATCTTCGCAAGATGCGGCGGATATTTTGATGCCGAGGATGCGGGATTTGCAAAAAGAAGTATTTAAGGTTCTTCTTTTAAACTCCCAGAACAGGGTTATTGATATAGTCGAAACAGAGGAAGGGACGGTAAATCAGGCGCATCCTATAATCAGGGAAATTTTTCAGCAGGCCATGCAGTATTTCGCAGCGGCAATAATCTGCCTGCACAACCATCCTTCAGGCGACCCCCGGCCTAGCCAGGAAGATAAAGAATTCACCCAACAATTGGCTGTGGCAGGCACAGTGCTCCAGATAAAAACCCTGGATCATATTATTATCGGGAATAACAAATATTTTAGTTTTGCGGATAAGGGCTTGATTTGAGCTTATTTAATGAAGAATTCGAGGTTTTTCTTATAGACTTGCGCGATTTCTTTCAGTTGGACGATATCAAGCCGTGATTGGCCGCTTTCTATTTTGGAAACGTATGATTGCGTCCTTTTTAGCCTTTTGGCAACGTCTTTCTGCTTCAATTTGGCTTCTTCGCGGGCTTTCTTTAATTTGCCTATCAGGCGGGCATAGGTTTTTGTATAAATTGATTTATCCATGCTTGACACCCCTATTTATATATGATACACTTAATTAGGAGATATTCCAAAATGGAATATTGAAAAAAAGGCAAATATGAGGATTCTGATTGTAGATGATGAAAGCGATACCCGGGAAATCATGCTTTGTATATTCCGTAAAAAAGGCCTTATTGCTGAAGCGGCGAAAAACGGGATAGAGGCGATAGCAGCAATCGCGCAAAATAAGCCGGATATTATTATCTTTAATATTACGCTTGCAGAAATGGATGGTTTTGTGACGGGTAAACTCTTAAGGGAAAATCCCCAGACGCGGGATATTCCGATAATTTTTCTCACTTCGGAAAAGAACCTCGGCAGGCTTATTTGTCAGCTGCCGGGCGCAAAGGTAAAATATGTGGAAAAGCCCTGTAATATCAGGTATTTGATTAAAGAGTGCAGTAAACTTATTGTTGATTCTCTTCCCCACCAGCCACGGTAGAGGGATATCTATATCGTCCTTTCCAAAATACATTGCTTTGCCGGTTTATCTCGTATATAATTAAGGGATTATTTAACCCTTAAAGATGGTAAAAATAGATAAACATGGCAAAGCAGCCAAATCTAGCCGTTAAAATAACCAAGGCAATCCAGGATATCCCGGTGAAAGATTGGGAAAGCATTTTTCCCAAGACTCTGGAGGATTATTATTTTTTCAAAACCCTCGATGAGTCAGGGTTTGAAAATTTTTCATTTTTTTACATTATTATTTATAATAATGGGGTGCCTGTAGGCGCAGCCAGTTGTTTTAGCACGCGTTTTGCCCTTGACATAGTAGTTACCGGCCCGCTGACGCATATCTTTAGTCAGGTAAGAAAAATCGTGCCTAATCTTTTAAATCCTAAGGTATTCATGTGTGGTTTACCGATGGGCATGGGCCGCATAGGGATTAAGGATAATGATCCTGAAATTATGCGGCAGATAGAACTGTCTGTTGAGCAGCTGGCAAGAAAAGAAAAAGCCTTATTTGTTATCTTTAAAGATTTTACTTCTTTTTACGGCAGGCTTTTCAAACCGCTTCTTGGCCGGGGATACCATAAGATTGAAAGTATTCCTTCCACTGAGATGGAAATCAATTTTTCCAGTTTCGACGAATACCTGAAAAACTTAAGCCATACTTCACGCGAAGGATTTAAGAGGAACTACAAAAAAATCGACAGCCAGGGAAAATTAGATTTAGAGATTAAAGAGGTGCTGGATGAATTTGAGCTTTGTCAGGTGTATGAGCTCTATATGCAGACATATTATAAACAGGGCGGCGGCATAGAAAAACTT
>JALOQJ010000049.1 GCA_025453445.1 Candidatus Omnitrophota bacterium | reverse complement strand
TTTATTAATCCGATTCTTTAAAAAATGCAATCCTCCTGCGGTACCCAAAGGCTGGCTTTCTTCAATATAAGTAAGCTTATATTGATGCTCAAAATCGCTGAAATATGCCTTAATTATGTTTGATTTATAATTCAAAGAAAGGTAAAAATCATTACACCCATAATCAAAAAACCTATTTATAATTATTTCTATAATCGGTTTATCTCCTATTGGCATGAGCGCTTTAGGAATAATTTTTGTGAAGGGCTCCAAACGTGAACCTTCACCTCCGGCCATAATAACTACTGGAATCTTTAATGCCTTCAGCTTTTTTGTTTTGTTTTCAAAAAGATCCGCCCACCAAACAGCAGAAATCACCTTTTTATTATCATCAATTATAGGTAAACACTCTAATGTTTGCTTTATCATTAAATTTTTTGCTGTTTCTCGCTCAAAATTATGATTAAGGCTTATCGGCTTAGAATTCATAATATGAGAAACATTTTCCGTAATACTCCTACCTTTCAATATCCATCTTCGGACATCTCCATCAGTAATTGTTCCTAAAAGCTTACCCTGGTCATCAACTACGAGCAGTGTTTTTTCACTCATAACATCCATTTGCTTCATTGCCTGCTTAATCGTGGATGACGGACTAATTAATGTCTTTCTAAATCTTCCCATATTTTTAGTTTCTCCCGGATAAATTACAGATGGTTGAAGCAATATAATTTATTTGTTTCTTCTCTAAACTAGTGCTACAGGGTAAGTTTAAGACACTTTTCCAAAACTTAGGAGCGTTTTCAATCTTATATGCCTGGTTCAAACGGTAAGGGCGTTGAAGATGATTTAAATACCAAATGGGCCTCGCCTGAATCCTCTTTTTTGCTAAACAATCCATCAATTGCTTTCGATCCATACCGAATTCTTTCTTTTCTACCAATAATGAATAAAACCAGTAATTAGGAGCTGTGCCTGCGGGTATTCCCAGTATTTCTACCCCTCTTACTTGGTTTAGTAACTTACGGTATAGTTCATAATTTCGCCTTTTAATCATTATAAACTTTTTTAACTGTTCGAGCTGCGCAAGACCAAGGGCAGCCTGTAAATTTGTCAAACGAAAATTATACCCGATCTCATTGTGAATATAATTTACCGAATCATCCTTTGCCTGCTCAGTCAGGTATCTGGCTTTCCTGGCGATTGCCTTATTGCCGGTTACTATCATTCCGCCGCCGCCGGTAGTAATTATTTTATTGCCGTTAAATGAATAAACTCCGATATCTCCGATTGTCCCGGTAAATCTGTTTTTGTAAACTCCGGAGGTGTAATATGCGCCCAGGCTCTCAGTAGCATCCTCTATCACTTTCAGCCTATAATGACGGGATATGCTCATGATTTCCTGCATATCGCAGGGATTGCCAAAAACATGTACCGGAATCACCGCCTTGACAATTCTACCTGTGCTCTTATTCCTTAACCCTGCTTTGGTAATCTTACACTCCTTAAGGCAAAAATCCCTTAATTTAGCGGGGTCTAAGTTCAGATAATCATCGCAGTCCATAAAGACCGGCTCTGCCCCAAGGTATTTAACTACATTCGCAGGAGCAATAAATGTTAGAGTAGGAACAATCACTTCATCCTCTTTGCCAACTCCGCAAAGCTGAAGGGCAATCTGCAGCCCTGAGGTTCCGTTTACGCAAGCAACAGCATACCCGGCTTTAACATAACCGAGGATGGCACGTTCAAATTCTTCCACAAAGCTTCCTGCCGAAGAAACCCAATTGGTATCAATGCATTTCTTGATGTATTGCAATTCTTTACCATTTAAGTTAGGCACAGAAAGCGGAATCATTGTTGAGTTCCTTAGATATTATAAATATCAGGTTTATACGCGCCCTGATTTTCCTTAAACCAGGCGATTGTCTTTGTAAGGCCTCTTTCAAGGTTATATTCCGGAGACCAATTTAATATCTTTTTGGCTTTGATATTATCCGCCATTAACCGTTCGACTTCGCTTTTTATTGGCCTTTCGCGCTTACTGTCAGATTCCACCGTTACCTTACAATTAAGGCAGACGGCAATTAATTTTGCTAAATTACCGATTGAAATTTCTGAATTATTACCAAGGTTTATAACTTCGCCTACAGCTCCATCAGATTCGCCTGCCAGCATAAACCCCTTAACAATGTCCTCAACATAAGTCAAATCACGGGTGGGCTTTAATGCGCCCAATTTTATTTTTTTCTTACCCTGAAGCATCTGAGTGATAATTGTAGGGATCACTGCTCTCGCGGATTGACGCGGGCCATAGGTATTAAAGGGACGGGCCACCGCAACCGGTAAATTGAATGAACGATAAAATGACAAGGCCAGAAAATCAGCAGCAGCCTTACTTGCTGCATAGGGAGACTGAGGATT
This sequence comes from Candidatus Omnitrophota bacterium, assembly GCA_025453445.1. GTDB lineage: Bacteria > Omnitrophota > Gorgyraeia > Gygaellales > Profunditerraquicolaceae > JALOQJ01. Next base: position 2,573 of record JALOQJ010000049.1, on the reverse strand, counting down.
TACGGGATGATTTTCATTAATCGGCACAAACTGCGCAGTGCCGTATACTTCGCTTGTAGAAACATGAACAACTCTCTCGACTCCAAATTCTCTGGATGCCTGGAGGATATTCATTGTGCCCTTAACATTGGTATCGATGTACGAATCCGGTGAATAATATGAGTACGGTATACCGATTAATGCCGCTAAATGAAAAACTCTATTTATGCCTTTCATGGCATGTTCTACACTGTCATAATTTCTTACATCTCCGGTAACAACTTCAATTTGTTTACAGCAAGGAGATTTTTCCAACCATCCCCAGGAATTAGAGGAATTATATCTTATAAAAGCCCTTACTTTGTAACCATTTTTAACCAAAAATTCGCATAAGTGCGAACCTATAAATCCACCTGCGCCTGTCACCAGCACCTTTTTTTTATTCACCGCGTTACCCTCTTTTATTTACGCTGCGTTATTCTGTTATTTATACTCAAATTTGATATGGTTGCCTGATACCATTCAATCGTCTTCTTTAATCCTAATTCTAACGGCGTCTTCGCCTTAAAACCAAATTCTTTTTCTGCCCGAGAGGTATCAAGGCGGCGCCTTGGCTGGCCATCTGGTTTTGTAGCATCCCAAATAATATCACCTTTAAAACCGGTTAATCCGGCAATTAACTCAACTAAATCTTTAATAGGAATTTCAAAACCGGCACCAATATTTACCGGCTCAGCCTTATTATATCTTTCGCTGGCTAAAACAATGGCTTCTGCTGCATCTTCCACGTAAAGAAATTCACGGGTGGCATTTCCCGTACCCCAGACAACAATTTTTTGGCTGTTATTTAATTTTGCTTCGATACACTTCTTTATAAGCGCCGGGATAACATGGCTGGAATCAGGATCAAAGTTATCGCCCGGGCCATAGAGATTAACCGGCATAAGGAAAATCGAATTAAAACCGTATTGTTGACGGTAGGCTTGAGACTGCACAAGAAGCATTTTTTTTGCCAGCCCATAAGGCGCGTTTGTCTCTTCGGGATAACCATTCCATAAATTTTCTTCTTCAAAAGGAACAGGCGTTAGCTTGGGATAACTACAGATCGTGCCTACAGCCACAAAATTTTCAACACCTACCTGCCTGCCTATCTCCATCATCTGCGCACCCATCATAAGATTATCGTAAAAAAATTTTCCCGGGTTTTCCCTATTAGCGCCTATACCTCCCACCTGCGCCGCCAGATGTATTACAATATCCGGTTTTACATCTTTATAAACTTTTGTGACATATTTCATCTGCACCAAATCATAATCCTTGCTGCGTGGGATAAAAATATTTATGCAACCAAGCGCCTTAAGTTTTTCTACTACGTAAGAACCAAGAAAACCACTCCCACCAGTAACCAAAATGCGTTTATTTTTTAAATTAATCATGTTTTTTACGGCTATTCGCCCAATGTTCCTGCAGGGAAACAGCTATAATAGCCAAGATCACCCCAACAGTAAATATTAAAGTAATAATCTTTGACCGTTTTTGAGAAACAACGGGATAAATAGGCGTAACCGCCGGTAAAAATACTTCAAAATTTTTGGAAAGCCGCATTTCTTTTTCTAAAACAAGGATTCTTTCCCTGTCCGCAACAAGCCTGTTTGCCTTCAACCTGTTGACCCGCTTATCAAGAATCATAAATTCTTTGTTGTAAATCTCATTTCCGCGGCTGATAAAAATATTGGCTAATCCATTGCAAATCGTTGCTGACAATTCAGGAGAAGCGGCCTTTGTTCTGATTCTTATCAGGTTTGCATTATCTATAGATTCTACTGAAACCATGCTTAAAAATTCGGGTAAACTAAGATTTAAACCCAGCGCATTGTTCAGCTGAGAAAGGCTTTTTAAACTCTGCACTTCATACAAAGCCTCTACCGGGCTAAATAATGGGCTGGTTACGCCACCAATCCTTAGCACGCTTACAGCTTCATATTGGTTAGGCAATACAAATATTGCACCTATTATAAGTACTAAAAATAACAATAATACAGCAAAAACAGTGTTTTTACGCTTGATACAGATCCTTAAACACCCCAGCAGATCGATTTCGCCTTTTTCAAAGGTATCCTGCATCTTAACCTTCCTGTTTATTGCTTGAGGTCATTTGCTCCCATTCTTCCCTTAAGCGGATATACTCTAACTCTTTTCTCTGCAAAAAATGGTGCATCAGGCGCATCTTCTCTTCAATGCCCTTCTCTGTAAGCAGGTAGTTGATTTTTTTGAGTTTTCCGGGGTTGTGGGAGAAGCTTTGAATCTTAATCAGGCCTTTTTTGATCAGCTCTTTAAAGAGGTAATTGGTCTTACCTAAAGAGATGCCTAATTTAAGGGAAACCGTACGTTGCGTAGCAGAGGGATTTGTTTCTATCTCTTTGATAATATGGAGGTTTTCTTCCTTTAATAACTGTTCAGTCATTGAACACTATTATAGTGAAACAGACTTTTTTGTCAAGGCCTAAATTGCCTTTTTTGAGGAATATTTGGAATAAAGCAACAGGAGGATAACTAAGCTGGCTAAGGTAAAGCCGTTTGCAATAATTATGATG
>JALOQJ010000021.1 GCA_025453445.1 Candidatus Omnitrophota bacterium | reverse complement strand
CCACTAATTTGCTCACTACGCTGATTACATAAACCGGTTCATCCGGACTGATAAAAATGTCAAACAAAGGCATAGCAAACCCCGATTTTGTAGGGGACGTTTAAACGTCCCCTACATTGTGGATAAGATTCAAATTAGCCAGGATGAACCGGTTTATGTAATCAGCGTAGTGAGCAAATTAGTGGATCTGCCGCTCTGGACTCTGCGCCAACTGGATAAAGCAGGGATTGTTTCACCTAAGCGCATTGGCAGGAAAAGCCGGCTGTATTCTTTAAAGGACGTTAAGAAATTAGAATATGTACATTTTCTAATGGAGGATAAACACGTGAATATTCACGGGATAAAGATAATTATTCAGAAAGAGGAGGAATGAATTTTTTTTGTTTTGATGTTAGCACTTTGCAATAGAGAGTGCTAACGTAGAACATGAAATAAGGTAAAAAAGGAGGTGGTTATTATATTGACAAGGTAACAAATTATGCTAAAATTATCGTTTAGCGTTCAAAAATAAAAGTGCTAAATTAAAGGTAATTTATGGCAAAAACAATCGATCAGGAATCAAGAAAACGGGCAGTTCTGGCAGCAACTATTAACAGGTATATAAAAGATGCAATGCCTGTTGCTTCCGAAGACCTGGCTAAGGATTTTGGCCTCAGCTCTGCAACTATAAGGAATGTATTTAAAGAGCTTGAAGACGATGGTTATTTAAAGCATCCTTATACTTCTGGGGGTAAGATTCCCACTAATAAAGGATATCGTTATTATGTGGATTTTTTACTTTCTCAGATGGGGCTTTTGGATGATGAAAAGACGCATATCGGAAAAGAATTGAAGATGGTGGTAAAGAAGCTGGAAGATATTTTAGAGAGGACATCTGATCTTCTTTGCACGGTTACTCATTATGCCAGTATTGTTTCTTCTCTTGACCAAAATGAGACGCTTTATTATAAAGGATTAAGCTTTATATTAGAGCAGCCGGAGTTTCAGGATTCCGGCCGTATCCGCCTTCTGATTAAAACGATTGAAAATAAACAACGTTTGCTGAATATTATAAATCGTGATTTTAAAGAGAAGGTAAAAGTTTATATCGGCGACGAATTGGAATGCCCGGAGATCGAAGATTGTTCTTTGGTAGTTTCAAGTTATTCATTAAAAAAGAAGCCGTTTGGTCGAATCGCAGTTTTGGGGCCAAAGCGTATGGAGTATACGCATATTATTCCGGCCCTGGATTATATGTCGGATATCCTGACAGATACACTGGATGAAATTTAAGATGAGCGAAGAAAATAATAATAAAGAAAATAAAAAAGAAGAGCTGCAAAAAGAAGAGAAGATTGTTACTCTTAAGGAATCAGAGTACCTGAAATTAAAGGCTGATGCCGAGAAGGTGCAGGAATTCCGGGATAAGCTTCTGCGTGCGCAGGCAGATTTCGAGAATATGCGCAAACGCCTGGAAAAAGAAAAACAGGATTTTGTGAAATTTGCCAACGAAGAAATTATTGTTGAGCTCTTGAATATCCTTGATGATTTGGAGCGTACAGTTGAACTTGAACATTCTGAGCATCAGGACTTGACCGCTTTTTTAAAGGGCGTTGAGATGATCTTAGCTCACCTTTACGATATGTTAAAAATTTATGGGGTAAAGCCGATTGAAAGCGAAGGTAAAATATTCAATCCGCATTTGCACGAAGCTTTAATGCAAGTGGAAAATAAGGATCTGCCGGAGCATACAATTGTTGAGGAATTGCAAAAAGGTTATTTGTTAAATGACAGGGTAATCAGAACTTCAAAAGTTAAAGTTTCTAAGAAATCTACGTAAAATAATATTTTTCCCCCTCGCAGTGCTCGGGGTCATTTTCCCCCAAGCGCCAGAGGCTGGGGAAAAATGAGGGAGGGTTAAAATGGCAAAAGTAATTGGTATTGACTTGGGTACATCAAATTCAGCAGCAGCGGTAATGGAAGGCGGCAGGCCGGTAATTATTCCTTCAGCAGAAGGTGCGGGCGTTGCCTCAGGTAAAGCGTTTCCTTCGTACGTTGCTTTTACTAAAGACGGTACTCGTTTAGTTGGTGAACCTGCAAGGCGCCAGGCAGCAATTAATGCCGAAGGCACAATTCAGGCAGCCAAACGTAAAATGGGCTCGGATTTTAAATTCAAAGTTTTCGGAAAAGAATATACTCCTCAGCAAATCTCTGCTTTTATCCTGCAGAAAGTAAAACAGGATGCCGAGGCATATCTGGGAGATAAAGTCGAAGAGGCAGTAATTACCTGTCCTGCGTATTTTGATGATAATCAGCGCCAGGCAACTAAAGATGCAGGTGAAATTGCAGGGCTTAAAGTTTTACGTATCATTAATGAGCCTACTGCAGCCTGCCTTGCTTATGGTTTAGACAAGGCCCAGAAAGCGCAGAAAATTATGGTTTTTGATTTAGGCGGCGGGACTTTGGATGTTACTATTATGGAAATGGATCAGGGAGTATTCCATGTGCAGTCAACTTCCGGCGATACACAGCTGGGCGGTACAGACATGGATAAGACCCTGCTTGAATATATTGCCGGGCAATTTAAACGTGAAACCGGCATTGACCTGATGAACGATAAAATGGCAGTGCAGAGAGTGCGCGAGGCAGCAGAAAAAGCCAAGATTGAACTATCTTCAACCGTTAGCACTGACATCAATCTTCCTTTTATCACTGCAGACGCTTCAGGGCCAAAACATTTAACCATGACAATTACCCGCGCGAAATTAGAAGATTTGATCGGTCCGATAATTGACAGATGCCGCCATCCTATGGAACAGGCAATCAATGACGCAAAGCTTAAGGCATCGGACATTGACAGGATTATTATGGTCGGCGGCCCGACACGTATGCCTATCGTGCAGAAATTTGTCGAGGACTTTGTCGGGAAGAAAATTGAACGCGGTGTAGATCCTATGGAGTGTGTTGCCTTGGGTGCTGCTGTTCAGGCAGCAATTATCAAAGGTGATGTGAAGGATGTTTTGTTGCTCGATGTTACTCCACTTTCATTAGGTATTGAGACTTTGGGTGAAGTAAATACAAAATTGATCGAAAGAAATGCTTCTATACCGACGCAGAAAAGCCAGGTTTTTTCGACGGCTGCGGATAATCAGACCGCGGTAACCATTCGGGTTTTGCAGGGCGAGAGGCCGATGGCAAATGATAATGTTGAATTGGGAAGGTTCGATCTGGTAGGTATTCCTGCTGCACCACGCGGAGTTCCGCAAATTGAAGTAAAATTTGATATTGATCGCGACGGCATCGTGCATGTTTCAGCCAAAGACTTGGGAACCGGTAAAGAGCAGTCCATAAGGATTACTGCTCCTAAAAAGCTTTCTAAAGAAGAAATCGATAAAATGGTAAAAGACGCGGAGAAATTTGCTGCTGAAGATGGCAAGAAAAAAGAGGAGATCGAGACAATTAATCAGGCGGATAATCTGGTTTATGCTACAGAAAAATCGCTTAAGGATTACGGCGATAAAGTAACTCAAACTGAACGCGGCGAAATCGAAGCAAGTGCCAATGATCTAAAACAGGCGATTAAAGATAAGAATGTCGAAAGAATTAAAAAAGGAATGGAAGAATTAACCAAAGCATCGCATAAACTGGCCGAAGCAATTTATAAACAAGCTAATGCTAAGCAGCAGGCAGGTGCAGGTGGACCGGAACAAGGCGAGGCAAAAGGCGATGAAGATAAATCCGCCGCAGGCGGATCCGCCTCCGGAGGCAAAGAAGATGTGATTGATGCGGAGTTTAAAGAAGAAGACGATAAAAAATAAGTTTAGCTTTCAGCCATCAGCTTTCAGCCATCAGCTGACAGCTGACAGCTGACAGCTGACAGCTAAAATATGGCAACTAAACGCGATTATTATGAAATTCTGGGCGTACAAAAGAGCGCAAGCCTTGATGAAGTCAAGAAGGCATACAGGGAACTCGCTTTAAAATTCCATCCTGATCGTGTGCCTGCTGAACAAAAGAAAGCAGCGGAAGAGAAATTTAAGGAAATTTCTGAGGCATATGCCGTGCTTTCTGATACTCAAAAGCGCGGGTTGTATGATCAATACGGCCATAGCGGGATTGACCAGAAATATGCTTACGAGGATATTTTTAAAGGAGCGGATTTTTCCGGAGTATTCCAGGATTCAGGGGATTTTGGCGGCGGAGGCGGAATATTTGAAGAAGTATTCAGCGATTTAGGTTTTGATATTTTTGGTTCAAGGACGCGTAGAGGCAATCGTGCCCGGCGAGGCCGCGATCTGGAAGTAGCAGCAAATATATCCTTAGAAGAAGCAGCAAGAGGAGTAGAGAAAACTATTAATCTACCGCGTTATGAAGTTTGCGAGATTTGTTCTGGGACCGGTGCCAAACCCGGGACTAAAAAAAATTCCTGTCCGCAGTGTAGGGGCAGCGGACGGGTAGTAGCTTCTAATGGTTTTTTTCAGGTAGCGCAAACCTGCCCGCGCTGCCGGGGCGAAGGCGCAGTCATCCAGTCGCCATGCAATAATTGCCACGGCGAGGGAAGGGTGAAAGTTACACATAGAATAAAGGTAAAAATTCCTGCCGGAGTGGACAGTGGCTCTAATTTGAGAGTGCGCGGCGAAGGAGAAGCAGGTACTGCCGGCAGAGGCGATTTATACGTAGTCATTGAAGTAGAGCCGCATCCGTTTTTTGAAAGGCACCACAATGATATTTTTATAGAAAAAAAAATCAGTTTAACCACGGCGATCCTCGGCGGGACAATGGAAGTACGCACATTAGGCGGGAATGTAGAAATGAAAATCCCTGCCGGCACTCAACCGGGAAGTATTTTTCGTCTTAAAGGCAGAGGTATGCCGGATGTGCATTCGCGCCAGATCGGCGATGAATTGGTAAGAGCGAGTATCGAGGTCCCCAAGAATCTTACTTCAGAACAACGCAGGTTAATCGAAGAGTTTGCCAGGCTTTCAAAGGAGTAAAATATGCCAACTTATGAATACGAATGTACTCATTGCGGCCACAGTTTTGAAGCGTTTCAGAAAATGAGCGACGAACCGCTTTCCAGCTGCCCAAAATGCAGCAAAAAAGTAAAACGCTTAATTTCAAGCGGGGCAGGGATAATTTTTAAAGGGGCGGGTTTTTATGCCACGGACTACCGTAAAAAAAATAAAGCTACTGATACGAATGCTTGTAAAGAAGGGTGCAAAAGCTGCCCACATAATAAATAATGGCCAAGATTAAACCTTTTCAGGCATTCGCCTATAATCAGGATAAAATCAGCGATATCTCTAAAGTTGTTTGCCCGCCTTATGATGTGATTTCTTTGTCTCAGCAGCAGGCTTATACAAGTTCACACAAAAATAATTTTGTGCATATTATTTTACCTGAAGACCTGCCTGCGCAGGATAGGTATCAGCATGCTGCTTTTGATTTTAAGAGTTGGATAGAAGAAGGAATATTGGCTCAGGATAAGTTGCCGGCAGTATATTTTTACAGCCAGACTTATAATCTGAAAGGCGAAAAGAAAACACGTTTAGGCTTTATCGCGCTTTTAGGGCTGGAAGATAAAGGTTCCGGCGTATTTAAGCATGAATTTACCCGCAGTGAACCCAAAGAAGACCGTCTTAAATTAATCAGGCAGGTAAAGGCTAATCTCAGCCCGATATTCGCGGTGTTTAGCGATCGTAAACGAGTTGTCCAGCAGGTGTTTCAGCGCTATGTTCAGGATAAAGTGCCCTTCATTGATATTATTGACAGGGATAATGTATCGCATAAATTATGGCGGGTAGATTCTGAAGCGGTATTGGCGGATATCCAGAAGAAGATGCAGGATGAAGATATTTTTATCGCTGATGGGCATCATCGCTATGAAGTTGCCTGTATTTATCGGGAAGAAATGAGAAAAAAGCTTGGCAACCTGACTGGAGAAGAAGGGTGCAATTATATCATGGCATATTTTACCAACGCGGATAACAGGGGCCTGACGATTATGCCGATAAACCGCCTGCTGCAGGAGGAGCCCGGGTTTGATTTTGGAAATTTTTGCCTGAGCCTAAAGGAGTATTTTGACGTAGAGGAAGTAAAAGATAAAGAAAAGTTTTCTTTTCTTATGCAGAAGGCAGGGAGTGCTGAACATATTATCGGGATGTATAAAGAGAAGAAATTCTGGCTTTTGCGTTTAAAGAACGTTAAAATCTTAGATAAGATGATTAATGACAAGCCGAAGGATTATCGCTCGTTGGATGTTTCGGTGCTGAATTACATCGTCTTCAAAAAAATTCTCAAATTAGATATAGAGAATAAAGAGAAATTGTATTTTTATCATGATGAAGCAGAATTAATCAGGCAGGCAGATAAAAACAAGGGGAGCATAGCCTTTTTCCTTAATCCGGTTAGGATGAAGCAGATTATTGCAGTAGCTCTAAGCGGAGAGAGGATGCCTTCGAAATCAACCTATTTTTACCCTAAGGTGCTTTCAGGGCTGGTGATAAATAAATTTTAAGAGAGGTTTCTAGATGGCATTATTCGGAAAACCCAAATATACGATTGTCAGGCTGAAGAAAAAAGAGATTCCTGACGGGCTCTGGACTAAGTGTGAGGAGTGTTCGGAGGTGCTTTATAATAAGACTCTTGAAGAAAACCTGAAATGTTGCCCGAAATGCAATCATCATTTTGTGCTCGGTGCCTATGATCGGATAAATATGATTTTTGATAAGGCTACATTTGAGGAATACGATAAAGATATGGTGTCAGTTGACCCGCTGGATTTTAAGGGCCCAAAGACCTACAAGGAGAAACTCGCTCAGGATCAATCGGCAACCGGCCTGAAGGATGCCGTGGTCAGCGGCGAGGGGCTTATCGAAGGAAAGAGGGCTGTAGTTGCAGTGACTGATTCGCGTTTTATTATGGGGACAATGGGCTCAGTAGTAGGAGAAAAAATTACCCGGGCAATCGAGGCGGCAACAAAAAAACGCCTGCCAGTAATTATTATTTCCGGCTCAGGCGGGGGAGCAAGGATGTATGAAGGAATGCTCAGCCTGATGCAGATGGCTAAGACTTCGGCGGCGCTGGCGTATCATCATCGGGCAAACCTGCCTTTTATTTCGGTGCTGACCAATCCTACCATGGCCGGTGTTATGGCTTCATTTGCCGGTTTAGGGGATATTACGGTTGCTGAGCCAAAAGCATTGATTGGTTTTACCGGGCCGCGGGTTATTGAACAAACTATTAGGCAGAAGCTGCCTGTGGGTTTTCAACGCTCGGAGTTTTTGTTGGACCATGGTATGATTGATATAATTACTCCTCGTAAGGCGTTAAAAACTACTTTGAGCCAGCTGATAGATTATCTTAGTTGATTTTTACAAGGTTATTAATATAATAATTCGGTTTTAGTGGGAGAGATATGGCGCAGGTCAGCCTTAAAGATGTTTCCAAAATTTATGCTAACGGCGTAAAAGTCGTTGACCGGATTAGTTTGGGCGTAGAAAACAAAGAATTTATGGTTTTGGTAGGCCCTTCCGGATGCGGCAAGTCAACTACCTTAAGGATGATTGCTGGCCTTGAAGAAGTCACCGATGGCAATATTTTTATCGGGGATAAAATGGTGAATAATGTTCCGGCAAAAGACCGGGATATTGCCATGGTTTTTCAGAATTATGCCCTTTATCCGCATATGACTGTATTTGAAAATATGGCTTTTGGTTTGAAATTACGGCATTATCCAAAAACTGAAATTAATCATCGTGTCAGCGAAGCAGCGGAAGTTTTAGGTTTAAAACATTTGCTTGAACGCCGTCCACGTGAGCTTTCTGGAGGCGAGAGGCAGCGCGTAGCTGTAGGCCGCGCAATTGTCAGGAAACCGTTGGTGTTTTTATTTGACGAACCCTTAAGTAACCTTGATGCCAAGTTAAGAGTGCAGATGCGCACGGAAATCCATAAATTACATATCCGGCTGCAGACAACGATTATTTACGTTACTCATGATCAGGTTGAAGCCATGACTATGGGTGACAGAATTGCAGTAATGCAAGGTGGGGTTCTGCAGCAGGTGGCAGATCCGATTAGTGTTTATGATAAGCCGAAAAATAAATTCGTTGCCGGCTTTATTGGTTCGCCGCCAATGAATTTTATGCAAGGTAAAATTATTAAAAAAGAAGGCAGGATCTATTTTGACGAAGGCAAGATTCAAGCGAAGCTGGTTGAGGACATGTATAAAGAGATTACGCCTTATATCGGTAAAGAAATTATTTTAGGTATACGTTCTGAAGATATTTACGATAAATTATTTGTTTCGGATGCGCCTCCGGAAAATATTGTCAGGGTAAACTGTGAAGTAGTCGAGCCTATGGGTTCGGAAGTTTACTTATACCTAAATACCGGTAGGCATACTTTCATCGCGCGCGTAGGAGCGCATGACCGGCCCAGGGTCAATCAGGATATCGACGTAGTTTTTGATATGAGTAAAGTGCACTTCTTTGATAAATACAGCGAAGTGACAATTATATAAATTCCCATTTCTAAGGTACAAGAATGCGGAAAAAATTCCCCCTTAAAATAACCGCAGATATCAGTTTATTTTTTCTATTTTTTATTTTCCTTCCAGTATTTGTCACTGTTTATCTCAGCCGTAATGCAATAAAATACCTTTCTGTTTTTTTTCTGTCAAATATTCTGATTGCCTATATTCTGGTGCGCGGCCATCTGAATAAAAAACACCGCCTTAGGCTGCAAATTCAGAGCCTTGAAGAAAAAATTAACATCCTCACCGATGAGAATACGCAGGAGCTGCGCAATAAGGCTTCATTGAAGGAAAAAATTAGGCGTTATTCCAGCCTGAAAAATATCATAGAGAGTATTAATCAGGATTTGAAGCTTGATTCTATAGCCGGTAATCTTTCCTCGGTTGCTTTTTCTTTGGTAGCTAATAATCAGGGTGCTTGCATTATTTACCTTGTTGATCAACAGACCCAGCGTTTGGCGCTTTTTAAAACGGAAAAAGAGGATAAGAGGCTGATTGTAAAAGCTAAAGAAGGCGATATTTTTGATGCTTGGGTTTTAAGGCATATCAGCCCACTTTTGATTGAAGATACGCGAAAAGATTTTCGTTTTGATTTGGAAAGCCTGAGGCTTTCTGATACAAGGCCGGTGGCTTCATTAATCGGCGCGCCGCTAATTACCGACCACAGGTTTCTCGGTATCTTGAGGCTGGACAGCCCTCGCCCAAGTTTTTATTCTCAGGATGACCTGCGGCTTCTGGTGACTATCTGCGACTTAGGTGCCATAGCCTTGGAGAATGGCGAACTTTTTCAGAAGACGGAGGATCTGGCAATACATGACGGGTTAACGCAGCTTTTTACTAAAGGATATTTTCTGGAGCGCCTGAAGGAAGAATGTAAGAGAAGTTTCCGGCAGGAAAAATCTCTTGCTTTGCTGATGCTGGATATAGACCATTTTAAGAATTACAACGATGAATTCGGCCATACTGCCGGTGATATCGTATTAAAAACTTTAAGTTCGCTTGTAAGTGAAACTTTAGAGGGTATGAATTCGGTAATCGGCCGTTTCGGCGGAGAAGAATTTTGTATTATTCTGCCGCATAATGATAAGAAAAAAGCACACACAATCGCCAAGGAGCTGCTTTTAAAAATAGAAAAAACAAAAATTACCCTGCGTAGAAAAGAAACCAACATCACTGTGTCAATCGGCGTAGCGGCAATTCCCGCGGATGCTGCCAGCGATGATGAGCTTCTCCTGAAGGCTGACCGGGCAATGTATGAGGCAAAGCACAAGGGAAGGAATCGTGTCTGCGATGCTTAGCATATTATTTTTAATTTTAATTAGCTGCCTGTTTGCTGTTCACCTGAATAAGGTCCTGCATAAAAATTTCCTAAAGCTGAAAAATAACTACAATAGCCTCTTTGCCAGCTATGAGAATTTGCGCGATGAAAACGCAGAATCAGAACGTGACAATCTGATTCTGGAAAATACTGCCGTAGAAACCATGGCTCTTTATGATATCACAAAGGAAATTTGTAAATACCTCGATGAAGATAAAATATTTGCCTGTTTTAAAGAAGTTCTAAGCAAACATATCAGGGTAAGTGATTGCAGGTTTTTAAAAGCTGATGCTAACTTGGAGAATTATAGCGATTACCTGATTATGCCTTTTAGGCTAAAATCCGAGAGCCATCCTGTGGGTTATTTGGCAGCAAGTGGCATAGAAAAAGAGGAAAAAGATAAATTTTCAATACTGGCAAACCAATTTATCCTAGGGATCAAAAAGGCGATGTTGTATAAGCGCGTGCAGGAACTGGCGATTACCGACAGTTTAACCGGCATATTTAGCCGCAGATATTACCTGGAAAGGTTCCAGGAGGAATTGGAACGTTCAAAAAAATTTGGCTACAATTTCGCGTTTTTAATGATTGATATTGATAATTTTAAAGATTACAATGATCGTTTTGGCCATCTGGTAGGAGATACAATTTTAAGAGAATTAGCAAAAATCCTTAAAGAAAATATCCGCCAGATTGATTTAATCGGCCGTTACGGCGGGGAAGAATTTTCCATTATTTTCACCGAGACCGGTAAGCAGGAAGCGGCGTTTGTCGCAGAACGTATCCGTGAAGCAGTGGAGAATAAAAGTATCCGTGCCTATGATGAGGACCTGAAAGTTACCATTAGTATCGGTATATCAATTTATCCTGCTGACGCGCAGGAAACAGGGCAGCTAATTGAGAAAGCGGATGAGGCATTGTACCGCGCTAAGCTCACCGGTAAAAATAAAGTCTGCATTTACGAAGGGTAGTAACATATCTCTTGCAATACCAGCCACTTTATTATAAAATAAAAAATTAATATGAAGATCTCGACTATCCGAATTACAGCTTACCCGCCGTTAATTTTTTTCCTGGTTTTATTTTCTTTTATCGGTATTGCAGAAGCCGGTATTTTTGATGACCTCCCTGGAGGTTTCTCCGGGGAAACGCCTCAAACCGAAGAAACTCAGGTAGCCCGGCCGATCAGTATCAATGCCGATACGGTTGAATATTCTACAGATAGTAAAAACGTTACTGCCACAGGCAATGTGGAAGTGGATTATAAAGGAACAAAGTTGTCTTGCCAGAAACTAACGGTAAATACTGATACCAAAGACGGCCTTGCCGAAGGAAAAGTAAAACTGGAAGATGCTCAGGGCGTGATTGAAGCCGAGAAAATGAATTATAATTTTCAGACTAAAGCAGGGATTATGTTCGATGTGAATTTCCGGGCTAATCCCTATTTTGGCAAAGTCGAGAAGATGCATAAAATTAGTGAATCAGAGTTTATTGGTTCAAAGACACAAATGAGTACCTGTAGTTTTGACCATCCGCATTACCGCATTAAATCAAGAAAAGTGGATTTTATCACCGGAGATAAGATGGTAGCCAGCGATAACCTCTTTACTGTTGGCCAGAAGATGCAGGTTCCCATTCTCGCTCTGCCGAAGTTTAGCCGCAGCCTGAAAAAACCCTATATGCATGTGCAGTTTATGCCCGGCCACAGGAGAGACTGGGGTTATTATTTGCTCACAGCTTGGCGTTATAACCTTACTGAAAACGTTACCGGGGATATACTATTTGATTACCGTGAATTATTCGGTGTATCCGAGGGTTTTACTTTAAATTATAAATCCGCTAATTTCGGCAGAGGCGATTTTAAATATTACTACACGCAGGAACGGGATAAGTCTAAAGATTTATCCAGCGATGTAAATGTGCCAAAGGTATTTCAGCGCTATATGATGCGTTGGCGGCACCAGTGGGATATTACCAAAGATACAAATCTTATTTCCGAATTTTATAAGATCGTTGATTCTAAGAGGATGATTCACGGTTCAACCTATAATTTTCTTAAGGATTATTTTTACCGTGAATACGAAAAGGATGCCGCACCGCTAACTTATGTGCAAGTGAGGCAGCTACTTTTAGGTAACTCTAGCTTGAATGTTTTGATTCAGCCGCGGGTTAACAGCTGGTATACGCAGTTGGAAAAACTTCCGGAATTATCTTATAGCCTGCCGAATACGCAAATCGTCCAAACGCCATTTTATTGGGAGAATTCAACTGCTTTCGTCAATTACGCTTCGCGGCACGGCAATGACGGCACTAATACAGGTAAGGCAAGCGATATTGATATGTCGCGTTTTGACATAATTAATAAGATGTCCATGCCAATGAAGGTCGCTTTTGTTAAGCTTACGCCTTTTGTGCAGAATGAAGCTACTTATTATAATGCCGATATTAATAGTAAGTCCATCGCTCCAAGGATAATTTTTTCCGCAGGCTCTGAAGTAAGCACAAAATTTTTCCGTATTTTCAATATAAAAAGTAATTTCTTAGGGATGGATATAAACGGGATCAGGCATGTAATTACGCCTACCATAAACTATGATTTTCAGAATACACCGACTATCCCCCGCAGCAGGCTTAGGCAGATAGATGCGGTAGATGCTATGAATGGCGTATTGAATGAGGCGGTTTTCGAATTATCAAATAAATTACAGACTAAACGCAAAGGGCAAAGCGTAGATTTGGTGGACTTTAGGATCCATAGCTCGTATTATTTTCGTTCTTCCAGCAATAAACCAGGAGGTAGCTTGTCGGATTTTCTGATTTATTTGGATATTCTGCCTTATTCTTGGATGAGTTTCCGGTCAGATGCTACTTTCAGCCGCGATGGCAACCATTTTACACAAATAAACGCTGATCTGGCTTTTAATTTCGGTACAGAACGCACTATCAGTATTGGCAACCGTTATACGCGTGAAAGCAGCAAGGAAACGATTTTACAGGCTGAATGGCGGATCCATCCGAAATGGAAAGTTAAACTTTATGAACGTATGCAGTTTGGCCGCGGCCCTAATTTAGGCAAGGGTTTAAGAGAACAAGAATACACTATCACAAGGAATATGCATTGCTGGGATACCGAGCTTAGCTGGAACAGTAAAAAAGCACAGGGCGAAAGCGTATGGATTATTTTCCGCTTGAAGGCATTTCCGGAACTGGAATTCAATATTAATCAATCCTATAATACGCCAGAGCCCGGTTCGCAGTCTCCGGGAAGCCCCACTAATTAGATAAATTTAATGGAGGATAGATAAGGTGCATATTTCAATTATCGGTTCAGGATATGTCGGGTTAGTTACTGGTGCTTGTTTTGCCGAACTTGGTAATATCGTAACTTGCGCTGATAATGATACAAAAAAAATCTCAGAGCTTAAAAGAGGGGCTATTCCAATTTATGAGCCAGGATTAAAGGAATTAATTTTTGCCAATACCCGTAAAAAAAGGCTCAAATTTACCACAGATATCGGAGGCGCGGTTAAGAGCGCCGAAATTATTTTTTTGGCAGTAGGTACCCCGGCACTTGAAAACGGCGATGCAGACCTCACCGGAATAGAGCATGTTGCCCGCAACATTGCCATAAATATGAACAGCTATAAGGTTATTGTGGAAAAATCCACTGTTCCGGTGGAAACCGGTAAGTGGGTAAAACATACTATTGAAACTTATCATAAACGCGGAATAAAGTTTGATGTGGCGTCAAATCCTGAGTTTTTAAAAGAAGGCAGGGCAATCAACGATTTTATGCATCCGGACAGGATAGTCATTGGTGTTGAATCAAAAAAAGCCCGCGACACCCTGGTAAATTTATATAAACCACTAAATGCGCCTATTGTCGTTACTGATATTAAAAGCGCGGAATTAATTAAACACGCCTCCAATTCATTCCTGGCCACCAAGATATCTTTTATCAATGCACTTGCGCGCATCTGCGATAAGGTCGGGGCTGATATTACTGAAGTAGCAATGGGCATGGGCCTTGATAAAAGAATAGGCCGGGCATTTTTGAATGCGGGTATTGGTTATGGCGGTTCGTGTTTCCCCAAGGATTTGGATGCCTTTATTACTATTTCTGAAAAATTAGGTTATAATTTTGAGTTGCTAAAGGCAGTCAGGGATATAAACGAGACACAAAAAGATTTTTTTCTGGAGAAGATTAAGGAAAAATTGTGGATATTAAAAGATAAAACTATCGGTATACTCGGTTTATCTTTTAAGCCGGATACAGACGACATCCGTAATGCCCCTTCTATCGCTATTATTGAAGCACTAAAAGCAGAAGGAGCTAAAATCAAGGCTTATGACCCTTGTTGTATGGCTAAGATAAATAAGGAAGTAAGGAAGGGGCTGAAATTTTGTAAAGATGCCTATGAGGCCTGCCGTGGAAGCGATTGCCTTTTGATTGTTACTGAATGGGATGAATTCAAGGAGTTAGATTTTGCCAAAGTAAAAAAGCTGCTTAAACGGCCCCTGATTATCGATGGCCGTAATGTATATGATCCGCAAGTAATGAAAAAATCAGGCTTTAATTATATCGGCATAGGCAGGGGTAAACATGAGTAATTTTGTTGCAGAATTTAAAAGGAGAGTTGATAAGAGGCAGGTAAAAATTGCGGTTGTAGGCCTAGGGTATGTCGGCCTGCCATTGGCGATAGAGTTTGTAAAAAAAGGTTTTTCTGTTTTAGGCATTGAATTAGATAAAGATAGGATCGCAAGGATTAAAAACAATATTTCCTACATTGCTGATGTTGCGTCCGGTGAACTAAAAAAAGCCATTGCCGGCGGAAAATTTAATGCCGGCAGTAATTTTAGTATTTTAAAACAAGCTGATGTGATTTCTATCTGTGTGCCCACTCCTTTAAAGACAAAATATTCTCCGGATATTTCTTTTATCAAAAATGCGGTTCATTCAATATCGCAAAATATTAAAAAAGGTGTATTGGTTATTTTAGAAAGCACTACTTTTCCGGGCACTACCGAAGAAATAATCCTACCGATATTTGAAAGCCGCGGTTTAAGGCACGGCAGGGATTTTTACCTTTGTTTTTCTCCGGAAAGGATCGATCCTGGTAACGCTAAATTCCCCCTGCGTAAAATTCCTAAAGTTATTGGCGGCTTAACGCCTGAGGCAACAGTATTGGCAGGAGCAATTTATAGCAAGATTGTTACTAAAGTGGTGCCTGTGTCTAGCGCGCGCAGCGCTGAAACCGTCAAGCTTCTGGAGAATACTTTCCGCCTGATTAATATCGGGCTCATCGATGAGATGGCGATGATGGCGCACAAAATGAAGATGGATATCTGGGAAATTATTGATGCTGCCAAAACCAAGCCATTCGGTTTCATGCCGTTCTATCCCGGCCCCGGCGTAGGCGGGCATTGTATTCCAAAAGATCCGCTTTATCTTTATTGGAAGGCAAAACATCACGGGTTTTCTTCGCGTTTCATCAAATTAGCATCTAATGTGATTTTCGATATGCCCGGATATGTGGTTGACAGGATTGAGCAAATCTTAAAAAAGGACGGGTTGGCTCCGGGTAACTCCAGGATTTTAGTTGTCGGGGCAACATATAAAAAAGATATAAAAGATTTACGTAAGTCTCCGGCGTTGGATATTATAGATATCCTGCAGAAGAAAAAATCCCGCGTTGCTTATTATGACCCTTTAATTCCTTATTTGAAGATAGGCGGGATAAATCTTAAGGCAATAGAATTGACAAAAGAAAATCTGGGTAAATTTAATTGTGTTGTAATTGCCACCGACCATTCTGTTATTAATTATAAATTTCTACTTAAAAATTCTTCGCTTATCTTTGATACGCGCAATATCTATAAAAATATCAAAGATAAAAAAATTATTAAGCTATGAAAAAATTTCTGGTGACTGGCGGAGCGGGTTTTATCGGATCGCATATTACAGAACGATTACTTAAGGAGGGGAATTTTGTCCGTGTTTTAGACAATTTCTCTTCAGGAAAACGTGAAAACCTATTCTTTATACAGGGACTGTCCCCGCAGGGGACTGTCCCTGCAAATTTCCAACTTATTAAAGGAGATATACGCGACAAAGATACTTGCGATAAGGCATGCAGTGGCATAGATACTGTTTTGCATCAGGCAGCGCTACGATCAGTGCCGAAATCAATGAAAGACCCTGAAAGTTATAATAACGTTAATATTGACGGCACACTCTATATGCTTCAGGCTGCAGCCAAAAATAAAGTCAAACGTTTTGTTTTTGCCTCTTCAAGCTCGGTCTACGGCGATGTCAGTAAATTCCCTGAACAAGAAGGGGATTACCCATTATTAATTTCACCTTATGCTTTATCAAAATTAGCCGGGGAGTATTATTGCCGGATTTTTTCTGAGCATTTTGGCGTAGAAACAGCTTGCCTGAGGTATTTTAATGTTTTCGGCCCCCGCCAAGCATTAGATGATGAATATGCTGTAGTTATTCCTAAGTTTATCCATTGTATTTTACACGATGAACAACCGCCGATTTTCGGTACCGGCAGGCAATCACGGGATTTTACTTATATTGAGAATGTGGTGCAGGCAAATATTCTGGCGGCAACAACAAAGGAATTAAAGCATGAAGTCTTTAATGTGGCTAATGGCAAGGATAACACTGTATTACAACTAGTTGATTATTTAAACAAAATCATCGGTAAAAATATCCAGCCTAAGTTTTTGCCGTTACGGGCCGGCGATGTCTTGCGCACCAGTGCCGATATTTCTAAAATTAAATCAAAATTAGGCTATATGCCTAAAGTTGATTTCGAAGAAGGGCTAAAATTGACTGTGGAGTATTTTTTGCATGGCTAAAAAAACAGTATTAATTACAGGTGGCGCAGGTTTTATCGGTTCACATCTCTG
>JALOQJ010000048.1 GCA_025453445.1 Candidatus Omnitrophota bacterium | reverse complement strand
CCATGAGTAAATTAGGGACGGTTCTATTTTTTACTAAAAAAACAGAACCGTCCCCTGTTTTTCTTTCTAAACTTATTTCTTTTTCTTTTTTCCGCCTCTTTTCATCTTCGCGCAAGAAATATCTCCCTGCTTGTCGACGAAATAAAGGTATCCCTCTTTTCTCTTGATGCCGCATTTCGCCACTTTCTTCGGGGAACCGCCCTTCTTGCTACCCCTGGCCATTTTAGCGCAAGAGATATCTCCACACTTATCAACGTAATAGAGATAGCCTTTTTCTCTCTTTACTCCAGCCTTCATCATTTTCTGTGCCATATTTTGTATTCACCTCCCCTCTCTTTAAAATTTTTAATCAGGTGCCGATTTTTACCGGCTCCA
Organism: Candidatus Omnitrophota bacterium; assembly: GCA_025453445.1. Taxonomy (GTDB): domain Bacteria; phylum Omnitrophota; class Gorgyraeia; order Gygaellales; family Profunditerraquicolaceae; genus JALOQJ01. Next base: position 4,642 of record JALOQJ010000048.1, on the reverse strand, counting down.
AAATCTGTTTCAAAGTTGCTACTGCTGATAAAAATGCTAAGTAGCTTGTCTTGGGATTTTCAGGGTGTAATACATTTTCCGTGCGCGTGTAGACTGTCCCGGCTCCGGAAATAATTTCAATTTCATGAATATTCCGGCTAACTGCAGGGTTTGCGATAATACGTACCCGCGTCCTGGCTGCTCCGATACCAGCCAGGCTAAGCACAGCCGCGACATTAATATTTTGGGGGAAATATTTTACCGCATCTTTGGCAGTGCCATTAAATAATACCCGTTCTTTTTTTATCGCCCCAAGGTTAATTCCCTTATCCTGCACATATCTGACTCCTTTAAAAGAAAGCGGATTTTTTGATGTAGTAAGCGTAACTGCCTTAATCTCACCCATCACTGACGCTTTTAAAGCATCAATGCCGGAAATCGCACCACTTGGCAGATAAACTTTAGCGTTGTATTTTTTGGATAGCTTAAGCAATTCGGGATAACGGCCGACTATACCACCCACACTCATAATCATGATATTGCATCCGGATTCAAGAGTTTTTTGCGCAATTTCCCATGAGGCAGCGCCTGAAGCAGCTTCAATTACTAAATCTGATTTTTTAATCAAACTTTCCAGGAGAGACGCGGCTAATTTTTTCTTCCTTGAGATTAATTCAGACAAACAGCTGGCCTTCAAAACATCCATATCAAAGAGGCCAACTAAAACCGCTTTACCCCGGAAATCTCGGCTAATTGCCTTTGCCAGAGAACTACCGATTGCCCCACATCCAACAATTCCAATTTTTAATATTTTAGCCATTTTTTTTAAGATCTATAATTGCGTTATCAATCAAACGGGTTTTACCGATATGCACAGCCAAAGCAATCAGGCATTTATCAGATATTGCGCTTACCATATTGAGGCCATCTAAATAGACAATGGAAATATAATCAATTTTAGCTATTTTTTTTCGCATGATGATACCTCTCATACGCTGAATAATAATGTCGGTATTACGTTCACCTTGTTTAATCATCATTTTGGCTTCCTTCAATGCCCGGGATAAAACTACAGCCTCATCGCGTTCTTCAGGGCTTAAATACCGGTTCCTTGAGCTCATTGCTAAACCATCGCCTTCGCGCACAATTGGCATAACCTTAATTAAAACCGGAACATTTAAATCAGCAACCATCTTTTTAATAATAACAGCCTGCTGCGCATCCTTCTGTCCAAAATAAGCTGTATCCGGCTGAACAAGATTAAAAAGTTTCAGCACCACAGTTGCCACCCCCCGGAAATGCATTGGCCGCGATTTCCCGCAAAGGCACTGGCTCAGCTCTGAAACATCAACAAATGTCCTGTAACCTGCAGGATACATTTCTTTCGCCTCTGGAGCAAAAATAATATCTGCGCCTTCTTTTTTACACAATACAATATCTTTTTTTAAATTACGGGGATACTTCTTAAAATCTTCGCTAGGTGCGAATTGGCTGGGATTTACAAAAATACTTACAATAACTATATCGTTTTCTTTGCGGGCTTTTTTAATCAGGCTAAGGTGGCCAGGGTGCAAGGTACCCATTGTCGCTACAAACCCGATACGCTTACCGGCATTTTTATATTTTTGGCAGGAACTATAAATTTGTTTAAGTTTACGGATAACAATCATATTATTTCTGATAAAGGCTTAAGCACAAAACTGCGTTCAAAGGCCCGAGGATGAGGAATTTTCAGCTGTTTGGTATTCATAATCCTATTGCCGTAGAAAAGTATGTCTAAATCTATCGGCCTTGGGCCCCAGCGCACAGTTTTTATTCGCCCTAACTCTGATTCAATCTGTTTTAAATTTGTCAGGAGGACTAAAGGAGAAAGCCTAGTCCTGATTTTTAAGGCGGCATTGAGGAATTTCGGCTGATCAGACGGCCCGCCTACTGCTTTGGTTTCAATAATCCGGGAAAGTTTAAGGGCTTTTGTATGTTTCAAGGAATTAATTATTTTAACTGCCGATTCTATATTCTTACGCCTGTTGCCGAGATTGGATCCGATTCCTAAATAACAAATCGCCATCGCTCTGTTGTCATTGCCGTGATTGCTTCACCCCTACGGGGTTCACAATGACGATATCCTTTGTATTGCCTCTTTTAGTCTCTCCACTGGCACAGTTAAAGCCATACGAATATAGCCTTCGCCATACCTGCCGAATCCTACGCCGGGAGTAACTACAATATTTGCTTTATCCAATAAAAGTGTAGAGAATTTTATTGAATCGTATTTAGCAGGAATTCTCACCCATACATAGAAAGTTGCTTTTGGTGCAGTTACATTCCAGCCCAGAGATTTCAATCCGCTGATTAAAACATCGCGCCTCTGTTGATAAATACCACAGATTTCCTGTAGGCAATGCTGAGGCCCGGTTAACGCTTCTACGCCTGCCAACTGCACCGCCGAAAAAATACCAGAATCAATGTTGGATTTTATTTTTGCCAAAGCAGAAACTAAATTTTGATTACCGCAGGCAAAACCTACGCGCCAGCCAGTCATATTATAAGTTTTGGATAAAGAATGAAACTCTATTGCAATATCCCTTGCGCCTTCAAATTCAAGGAAGCTCGGTGGACGGTAACCATCATAAGTAATTTCCGAATAAGCCAGGTCAGAAACCACAATCAACTTGTGTTTTTTGGCAAAATTAATCACCTCTTGATAAAATCCTGCTTCGGCAATTGTAGAAGTCGGATTATTCGGATAATTGATATAAATTAATTTAGCTTTCTTTAAAATACTTAGCGGGATTTTTTTTAAGTCCGGCAGGAATCCATTAGCTTCGCGTAACGGCATTAAATACGGTTTTCCGCCGGCAAGAATCGCTCCGCCTTTATAGGGAGGATAACAGGGATCAGGTACAAGCGAATAATCACCCTGATTTAGAAATGCCAAAGGAAAATGTGCAATCCCCTCTTTTGAACCTATCAAAGGTAAAACTTCAGTCTCCGGATTAAGTTTAACGTTAAACCTTTTTGCATACCAACCGGAGATTGCCCGGCGCAAAACCGGCATCCCCTGATCCATAGCATAGCGGTGCGTAGCAGGATCCTGCGCTGCCTGATATAATTTCTCGATAATGTGCCGCGGCGTAGGCTGATCAGGATCGCCGATTCCTAAATCAATCAGATCCCTCCCCGAGGCACGGGCAGCCCTTTTTGCCTTATCTATCTCAACAAATAGGTATGGAGGCAAGCTTTGTATCTTTTTAGAAAGTTTAAACATTTGATGCTGCTCCTATTTTAGGACGTCTTGCATAGAATACAGGCCTGCGGGTTTATTAACTATCCATTTTGCTGCTTTTAAGGCGCCTAAAGCAAATAAATCGCGCGTATGCGCCTGATGTTTAATTTCAATGCGCTCGGAATTACCACAGAAAATCACAGTATGATCCCCGACGATATCACCCAGCCTTATGGAATGAGTAGGAATTTCTTTTTTTGTTACAGAAGTTAAAACTTCAGCCAGTTTCTTAGCAGTGCCTGAAGGCGCATCTTTTTTTGCCTTGTGATGCGCCTCGACAATTTCAATGTTATAATCCGGGCCCAGCCTTTTGGCGATTTCCGGCAGTATCGTAAATAAAGTATTTACCCCTACGCTCATATTCGGAGTAAAAACAATCGGCACTACACGAGAAATTTCTTCAATTTTTTTAAGCTGTGTATCATTAAAACCAGTAGTGCCTAAGACAAGTGCTTTTTTATATTTTGCCGCAAAATCAAGGTTTACTTCACTTGCTTCAGGCAAAGTAAAATCTATCAACACGTCAATAAGAAACATCCCGTCAGAATTAGAAGAAACTTTCAGCTTTCCTAATTCTTTACCGATTACAGGCGTACCTTTTTTCTCAAGGAGTAGGTTTATATCAAAATCTTTATCGAAAGATGCTAATTCAAAAATACGCCTGCCCATTTTTCCGCAAGCACCGGCAATCCCTAATTTTATCATTTAGATTCTCCTCTAATTACAAAAGCCCGTATTCTTTTAATGCTTTTTTTAATTTCTCCAGATTCTCCGGCGCCATTGAACATAAAGGCAACCTGAGATCCGGTTCACACATACCAAGCAATCCCATAGCAGTTTTCACTGGTATAGGGTTAGTTTCCACAAACATCGCTTTAATCAAAGGCAATAGCTTATAATGGATGCTCTGCGCTTTTTTAATATTGCCTTTTTCAAATTCACTCACCAAATTTGCCACATCTCTTGGGACAACATTGGCAACCACAGAGATTATCCCCACGCCACCGATACCTAAAACCGGTAAAGTCAGAGCATCATCTCCGGCAACTAATTCAAAATTAGGCGGGCATAATTGTTTAATCCGCGACATCTGCTCAAGGCTACCTGATGCTTCTTTAACTGCAATAATATTTTTACAATCATGCGCCAGCTTTGCGATCGTTTCCGGCTCAATATTAACTCCGGTGCGCGAAGCAATATTATAAAGAATAATCGGAATGCCTACGGAATTGGCAATGGCTTTAAAATGTTCATACAGCCCGCGTTGAGTAGGCCGGTTATAATAAGGAGACACCTGTAAAGACGCATCTGCGCCGGCAGATGCTGCCTGCTGAGTAAGCATAATCGCTTCTTCAGTTGAGTTTGAACCTGTGCCGG
>JALOQJ010000020.1 GCA_025453445.1 Candidatus Omnitrophota bacterium | reverse complement strand
TTCAGCCAATCGAGCAGCTTTTGGCAGGAAAGATGATATTTATGCTCTAAAACAAAGGAGTGATAAAAATCAAGCGGGAAATTTAAAAAGTAATAAAGGATATAGGCTGCCAGAAGATAGGCGGGGATAAGAAGAACCTGAGGGCTAAATCTTAGGATGCCGGCGGAGAGAGATTTCGATAAACCGCTGTAAGCAAAGAAAAACAAAATGACAATAATATACCCTGTCTCAATCAGAGACAGGGTATATTTTTCCCTGGAATAGCTTTTTGCTGCATCCATTATTTAGCTTTTTTTGCTGCTTCAGGAGTTACGTTAATAAAGGTTCTGAATCTTCCGTGCGGGGTTTTTTTTCTGGTAAAATAAACTGTGCCGGAGCATAGGGCAAACATCGAACCCTGCCCTTTAACATTTTTACCCGCCTTATAAGTATTGATATGCCTGCATAAAATCTGGCCGGTCTTTACCGGTTGCCCTGCTGTTGACTTAAGTGCCTCATCTTTTTTTGCTGTTGCTTTTCCGCCTGCCATATTAATTACCTCCTTAAATAAGCAATGCCTCTGGCGTTTATTGCTTATTTAACTCCACACTATGTGCGGAGTCTTACGTTAAATAAACGAAAAAATATATTACCACATAATCCTTACTCAAGCAAGACTTCTTCGTTCTTCGCCGGCAGATAGGCATTTAAACCCATTCCCTGCAAAGTATTAAAAAGCGCCAGCGATTGCTCTTCATCGCCATGCACTAAAAATATGCGTTTCAGCGGCAAAGCTTTATTAATAAAATCCACCAATCCTGCCTTATCTGCATGGGCGGAAAAAGCATTAATTACCACTACCTCCGCGTTCAGTTCATATTCCACACCAAAAATACGCACGTAGCGTAAGCGCTCAACGATTCTCCTGCCTAAAGTATCTTTAGCCATATATCCGACAACTAAAACAGTATTGCGGGAATCCTCAATATTATTTTTTAAATGATGCAGCACTCTGCCAGACTCGCACATGCCGGATCCTGCAATGATAATCATCGGCCGTTTATCGTTGTTTAGATTCTTTGACTCCCGCTGGTCGCGCACATAGCGCAGATTAAGGAACTCAAAAGGGCTATCTCCCCGTTTTATCGCTTCAGCCGATTCAGCATTCAGGTAATCAGTATGAAACTGGAATATTTCGGTTATATCAGTGGCAAGCGGGCTGTCTACATAAATCGGAATTGCCGGGATTTGCTTTTCTCTTATCAGTTTATTCAGAAAATAAATCACTTCCTGAGCGCGCTCTAAGGTAAAAGACGGAATAATAATTTTTCCTTTACGCTCTATCGTGCGGTTAATCGCATCACGCAGCCTGCTTTCTGCATCCTGAATAGGCGCATGCATCCTGCCGCCATAAGTACTTTCTAAAATTAGATAATCAAGGCCCTTGGGGATCACCGGATCATTTAAAAGCGGCAGGCCGCGCCTGCCCAGATCCACAGCATAACCCAAACGGATGGTTTTAACGCCGTCTTTGATATCCAGCACAATAATACTTGAGCCTAAAATGTGTCCGGCATCAACAAGAGTGGCAAAAATATTCCTGGCTACACAAAAACGGTGGCCATATGAAAGCGGATGAAACTTTCTTGTGGCTTTGCTTGCTTCTTTCTTGGTATAAAGCGGTTTTCTTAAGGGCATCCCCAGCCGCCGGTTAATTTTATTTACATAATTTATATCTTCTTCCTGAATTTTACCCGAATCTTCCAGCATCAACTTGGACAAATCTTTAGTGGCATGAGTGGTATAAATTTTACAGCTCAGGCCTTTCTTGATTACCCCGGGGATATTGCCGCAATGGTCAATATGCGCATGTGAGAGGATTAAAGCATCAAGTTTATGCGGATTGTATTCGAAAGTAGTATTAACTTTATAAAATTCATCGCGATGGCCCTGAAATAATCCGGCATCCAAAAGGACCTCGGATTTCAGGCATTTTACCAGATGCGATGATCCGGTAACCGTCCTGACGCCCCCTAAAAATTGAAGAGTTGCCGGCATGAATTAATCCTTAAATTTCATTTTCATCATAACCACAATTATCGAAATTAAATAGACAAAAGATATTATGCATAACGGCTTGTTTAACTGTAAATATGCTGTTAAAGCAGCGGGATTGCCTAAAATATTTTCCCCCACACCGGCAATAATATACTGCACCCAAAAAATCCTTAAGGGCGAGCCTAAAATTACCGCGCTAATGTATTTTTTAAAAGAAATGCTTGTTAAACCGGCAGCAAGGTCAAGAAAACGAAACGGAACTAAAGGCGCCAGGCGAAACATTACCAGCCAGAAAAAATTCATCTTGGCGATTTTCTTATCCAAAGATCCAAATTTCCCCTGCAGGGAATTCTCGATAAAACTTCTGCCTAAGCTGCGGCTTAAATTAAACAGAATAACCGCATTAATAATTTCGGCAATTAAAATAAGCGGGGTGCTTAAATATGCTCCGAAAAAGAGCGCTGCGATAATCTTAAAAAAATCTTTGGAAAGCCAGATAAAAAAGGTAATTACACAATAAAGTATGATGAAAAACGGAGCGCTGAAAATAAGAGGGAATTTTTTTAAAAAATCCTCTATGCGGCCGGTATCAATATGGAAAAAATTCCCCGCAAACCATAACAGTATCAATACGGCAACTAAAATTAAGAACCTGGTTTGCTGTTTTTTCATGAAGTTAGGTAACAAAAAGATTACGGGAAGAAAATTTGCCGTCTGTGGTCAGGTTGACCCCCAGCCGTTTTAAACCAACCTCATCTCCGGGGGTAGGGATATGCGTCATGTGCACTTCGCAGCCCCTTAAGTCAACTAATTTCTTCATCGCCAATTCAGCGGTGTGGTTTGTAGTGGCACTTATGGAAAGGGCAATCAGCGCCTCTTCAAGATCAAGGCTCTCGGAATCAGCGTCAAAGATACCTTCTTTAAGTTTAGCAATCTGATTGATGATATGCGGGGATAACAGGAGTATCTCGTCGGGTATATTAGCCAAAACTTTTACGGCATTTAAAACAAGGCTTGAGGCGGCATGCATCAATTTAGAATTTTTTCCGGTAATAATCTTGCCATTATTAAGCTCTATTGCTGCTCCGCAATAAATACCGGAATTACCTTTACCTTGTGCTTCTGCCTCATCAGCAGTCTTACGCGCCACCTCAACCACTGCCCTATCCGTAACTTTTACGCCCAACTCTTCCATTAAAAGCATCACTCTGTCTACAGTTTCTTTTTTCTCAATTCCTAAAACATATTCACCATTATACCTGAAATACCGCCTGATTAATTCCTGTTTGGCAGCATCTTTTGTCAGCTCATCATTAATTATTCCGAATCCCGCGCGGTTAACCCCCATATCCGTGGGAGAACTGTACATCGGAACATTGCTTTTTCCGTCGAATATTTTGCCCAAAATTAATTTCAGGATGGGGAAACTCTCTACATCGCGGTTATAATTTATGGCGGTTTCGTTATAGGTATTCAGATGAAACGGATCCACAAGGTTAAAATCCATGATATCGGCGGTAGCTGCTTCATAAGCGACATTTACCGGATGTTTCAGCGAGATACTCCAGATAGGAAAAGTTTCAAACTTGGCATAGCCGGCGTTTATCCCGCGCTTATGCTCATTATATAACTGAGAAAGGCAGGTAGAAAGCTTGCCACTGTTCGGACCGGGCCCGGTGATTACTACAATGGGTTTTTTGGTTTCAATATATTCATTTTTGCCAAAACCGTTATCGCTAACCACAAAATCTATATTAGCAGGATAGCCCTCTATGGGGTAATGCAGATATACCTTAACACCTCTGCGTTCCAATTTATTTTTAAAAATAATTGCTGATGACTGATTGGCAAAACGGGTAATTACAACAGAGAGTATATCCAGGCCCCACTTCCTTAAATCATCGATTAATTTTAAAGTGGCGGCATCATAGGTTATCCCAAAATCACCCCTGACTCTGCCTTTTTCAATATCTCCGGCATAAATACAGAGGACAATATCTATTTTATCCTTTAGTAATTGTAATAATCTTATTTTTACGTTAGGGTCATACCCGGGCAGGACACGCGCAGCATGATAATCAAAACAGAGCTTTCCTCCGAATTCCAGGTAGAGCTTATTATCGAATTTTTTTACCCGGTCGAGAATTGCTGCGGTTTGTTCTTTGAGGTATTTTTCATTATCAAAACCGATGTTTTTCATTGAGATGTATTATAATGCATCAGGCAGGCTTTGTAAATAAAAAAGGGCGATTCTGATTTTTAAGGTTAGAATCGCCCTGCGGATTTCTTATTTTCTACCACTCAAAAACTGTTAATTTCAACCCTTCACGCTGCGGATGATTAACTTTATATTCCGGCTTGACTAACGGTTTATCATATGGCGGCAAACCACAAGTAGTAATGTCATATAATCCGGCGGCACCGCGCGCAAAGGCATACATTATCCCTTTGCCAAAACCGATAGTCGCTCCCATCAGCATATTTGATTCCTCGCTTGTCTTAAACATTTCTCTGGGGATATCCGTCCATACGGTTAATGTATTAATTGTCCCTACTCCACCCTTTTCAATCGGACTATCCTGATAAGTCATTTGTTCCTTATTCACGGCTTTCAAGAAATCCGAAGAAATAATTGTCGGTTTTATCATCTGCGGGTTATACTGTTGGAAATCACGCAATTGATGCGATACTAACCCCGCCTCTTCACCGGTCTGCGCAAAAGCCGCTGCCGGTAATGCCAAACTTAAGATACAAATTAATACGAGCAATGCTTTCATGCTTACCTCCTTTTTAATGCGGCTGTTGCCTGTTCTGGTGCATATAGTAGATATACTGCTGTAATATTTTCTTCTTTAAGGCATCCTCTGAGTCAATTTCATTTCCGGAGAGGCCGATTTCCCGGGAAAAATCAATTAAACCACGCAGAATCTCATTATAGGAAAGTTTACGCCCGGTGCTAAAAAGCGCATCCTTACCTAATTTATCCAGAAAATCCATTTCCTCACGGTTTAAGAGAGTAATCACCCGGTGTTTTATCTGCCTGAGGGCATCTCTTGCTTTCTCTCTCATCATCCTCACCTCCTCCAAAAAAAAGAACCCTAAACTACTTGGGCAAACCAAGCAAAGCTTAGGGTTTCTATCAAACTTCCCTTTTGGCAACCCCTCTACCCTCCGTCGTTAACTGAAGGGCAGGTAGCTTTGCGTCCCAAGATTACTCTTGGTTTGCCTTTATCATTAGGCTAAACCCAGCCCCTGCGTGCAGGGGCTGGGTAAATACCAAATTGTCAATTTGTCACTTTACACATTACACTTAAAATATAGCATACCCAATTACCCTTGTCAAGGTAAGCGGGTAATTTATTTCATCGGCTCAATTTTCTGGATATTGATGCCCTTGCCCCTAAGATACTCGAAAGCTTTTTTGATCTCTTCTTCCGCGCCTGCAAAACTTAATATCGCCCAGCCGGAATATTCTGAAAAAGAAGCCTCTAGTATGCTTAACTCAATCTCAAACTTTTTACAAAGATAGCAAAGAATTGCTTCATCTTTGAGTTCGCCGGGAAAAGTCAGGCCAACAGTAATATTCATAAAATGCTCCTCCTAAGGAACATTCTAACTTATTTAAAGATATCTTCAAGCAAAATCAAACTAATCCCTGGGCAATCATTGCGTCAGCCACTTTCACAAATCCGGCAATATTGGCGCCATTTACATAATTAATATAACCGCCTTCTTTGCCGTATCTGACACATTGCTCATGAATAGCAATCATAATCTCATGCAGCTTTTTATCTACTTCTTCGCGCGACCAGCTCAAGCGCATACTGTTCTGTGTCATTTCCAGGCCCGAAGTAGCGACCCCTCCGGCATTAGAAGCTTTACCGGGTGCGTATAAAATTTTTGCCTTTTGGAATATCTCTACACCTTCGGGTGTTGTAGGCATATTTGCGCCCTCGCCAATAGCCATACAGCCATTTTTCACCAGTATCTTGGCATCTGCTTCGCTTATCTCATTCTGGGTAGCTGAAGGAAATGCAATATCGCATTTGACTGACCAAGGTTTTTCGCCTTCAAAATATTTACAGTTGAATTCCTTGGCACAATCTTTAATTCTGCCGCGACGGACATTCTTCAATTCCATAATACAAGTCAGCTCTTTCTTATCTATGCCGTCTTTGTCATAAATATAGCCGTTAGAATCCGACACAGTAATAACTTGCGCTCCTAAATGCTGCAATTTCTCGACGGTATATTGCGCGACATTGCCCGAGCCTGATACTGCGCAGACCTTGCCTTTTAACGACTCACCGCGGGTTTTCAGCATTTCTTCCACAAAATAGACACAACCATAACCTGTGGCTTCCGGACGAATCAAACTTCCGCCCCAGCTTAAACCCTTGCCGGTTAAAACGCCGCTAAATTCATTGCGCAACCTTTTATACTGTCCGAACAAATAACCTATTTCACGGCCGCCTACGCCGATATCGCCTGCAGGCACGTCTGTATCCGGGCCGATATGCCTTTCTAATTCAGTCATAAAACTCTGGCAAAAACGCATTACTTCATTATCGGATTTGCCTTTGGGATCAAAATTAGAGCCGCCTTTACCGCCACCCATTGGCAGGGTTGTCAGGCTGTTCTTAAAAACCTGCTCAAAAGCAAGAAATTTCAGGATACTTAAATTGACACTCGGGTGAAAACGCAAACCGCCCTTATAAGGGCCGATGGCGCTGTTCATTTCGATACGGTAACCACGGTTCACCTGAACCTCGCCTTTATCGTCAAGCCAAGGAACACGGAACATAATCAATCTTTCCGGTTCCACTATCCGTTCCAGAATCTTCGCTTTCTGATATACAGGATTTTTCTCAATGAACGGCGTGATTGACTCTACTACTTCCCGTACTGCCTGATGAAATTCTACTTCCCCGGGATTTTTTTGAATTACCCCGGACATAAATTCTTCGATTTTCTTTGACATTTTACATCCTCCTTTGACAAACTTTGTCTTTTCGCTTTTATGCTCACAATGCACTAAGCCAGAATCGCCTTCGCGGCAATTTTTGCCATTCCCATTGCTTCGATAACCGTACCTTCACCCCCTACAATATCCCCGCCTGCAAAGACTCTCGCCATTGAGGTCTCCATGGTTTTGGGATCGACTACAACGTCAAAATATTTATCTGTTTTTAATTGCGGAGTAACACTGGTCAATACCTGATTTGCCTGTAACCCGATAGCAATTACCGCCAAATCACAATCCATTTCAAAATCGCTTCCCTCAATCGGAACCGGCCTTCTCCTGCCTGAGCTATCAGGCTCGCCCAGCCGGCACCTGAGACAACGGATTTTCTTTACAAATCCTTCTTCATTCCCGCTAAAACCTAATGGCTGGACTAAAAATTCAAATTTAACCCCTTCTTCCTTGGCATGTTCTATTTCCAGCCTGCGCGCCGGCATTTCTACTTCAGTACGGCGGTAGATAATCGTCGTATCATGAAGAATGCCCTTTAACTTCTGCAGGCGTAAGGCAGAGCGCGCTGCATCCATTGCAGTATTGCCGCCGCCGATAATAACAATATGCCTGCCTACATTTATCGGAGTATGGAATTCAGGGAATTTATAGGCTGACATCAGGTTAATCCGGGTTAAGAATTCGTTAACCGAATAAATATTGCAGAGATTTTCTCCTTCTACTCCTAAGAATGCCGGGACTCCTGCGCCAAGGCCTAAAAAGATATGCGTAAATCCTTCGCTAAAAAGCTCATCAAGTGTTTTTATTTTTCCGATAATGTAATTAGGGATAATTTCTACTCCCAAATTTTGCAGGTAATTTATTTCATAGTCTAAAATATCGCGCGGCAGCCTGAAAGGCGGAATGCCATACCTTAAAACACCGCCGGATTGATGCAGGCTTTCAAAGATCACTACTTTTATCCCTTTCCTCGCTAATTCTCCCGCACAACATAAGCCTGCAGGCCCGGAGCCAACAACCGCTACTTTTAATTTCGCGGATTTTTCTTCCGAACTTGCCAGTATTTTTAAATTATTTTTCATTCCATAATCGCCGACAAACCTTTCTAAGAAATGGATGTTAATTGCCTGCTCTGAAGCAAAAGGTGAGCCTTTTTTGGTCAAAACACAGGCTTTGCGGCATTGGTATTCCGCGGGACAAACCCTGCCACACATCGAGGGAAAATCATTTTTTTCGCGGATAGTAAAATAAGCGGATTTATAATCTTTGCGGACAATTGCGGCAATAAATTTTTTTATATCAATCCCCACTGGGCAACCGGAAGAACAAGCGGGGTTTTTACATTGCAAACAGCGCGATGCCTCTTCCAGCGCCTCTTCTTCGCTATAGCCTAAGACTACTTCTTCAAAATTAGCACTTCTTTCCGAAGCTTCTTTTTCTTTTATTTTTATTGGTTCTTTTTTCACCCCGCACCTTCCTGTTTATTCATTCTTTCGCCATTTATATTCTTAAAACTTGAATTTAATGAAGGTGCGGGGTTCATAACTTATAAAGATTGCAGATATGCTTTTCCTGCTCTTTGTAAATTTTATTCCTTTTATCCAAGGCTTCCCAGTCAACCATCGCAGCATCGAATTCCGGCCCGTCTACGCAGCTGAATTTAGTTTTCCCCGCGACATTCACCCGGCAGCCTCCGCACATCCCGGTAGCATCCACCATCAGGGCATTAAGGGAAACAATCGTCTTTATGTTATAATTTTTAGTAACACCGGCAGCCTTACGCATCATAGGAATTGGGCCGACTGCATAAACCAGATCATAACCGCCCTTTTTCAACAATTCATCAAGTATATCAGTAGTAAAGCCTTTTCTAGAGTATGAACCATCGTCAGTAACTACTAATAATTCGTCACATACTGCCTTCATCTCTGGCTCTAAAATTAGAAAATCTTTATTTCTTGCGCCAAGAATAGCACTGACATGGTTACCTGCTTTTTTCAGAGCTTTGGCAACCGGATAAATTTCTGCGATCCCTACTCCGCCTCCAACAAGGATAACCCTGCCATAATTCTTGATTTCTGTAGCATGACCCAGCGGCCCGGTTAGAGAATAAAGAGAATCCCCGATATTCATTTTCCCTAATAACTTAGTAGTAAGGCCTGCTTCCTGAAAAATCAGTGTTATGATACCTTCGGCCTGATTACTGTCTACAATAGTAAGCGGGATTCTTTCTCCTTTTTCGCTTACCATTAAAGCCACAAATTGTCCTGCCTTAGCTTTTTTGGCAAGCTCAGGAGAGAGAATTTCCAGCTTTGTAATCTTGATTCCTGAGTTTTCCGCTAAAATTTCTTTTTTTAGTATCTTCATATTTGGTCAAAACGGCCCTAAAAAGCAAAAGGACGCCCCTGCTACTTAGGACGTCCTTGTCCGCAACTAGTTTAGAATAGAAATCCTATCATAAGGTATTTTTTTGTCAAGCAGAAAAAACCTTACCGATCATCTCGAGGATTTCCTTGGGGGTCACCGGCTTTGCCAGTATATAATGCCTGCCGAATTTCTCTCCGGAAAATTTATCTTCCCGCGTCATTACGATGCCGGATAAAAAGATAATCGGGATATCCGCACAAGCCGGATCATCGGCAAGCCGGCTAGCCACTTCATCACCCTCCAGATCAGGCAAAAACACATCCAGAATAATCAAATCAGGATGATGCAGCTTAGCCAAATTCAGCGCTTCAACACCTTTGGTAGTAGTGATTACGTCGAATTTTGCCCGCTCTAAAATCTTCTCCAGATGCATCAAGGCTTCTTCTTCGTCATCAACAAGCAATATTCTTTTATTTTCTGCTTCAGCCATTTTTATATTTTAACCTCCACTCTAAATTCAGAATAAGTATTATCTTTCATATCAACCTTGCCTAAACTATCCCTGTATTTAAAGTAATGATTAATCATCCGGCCGCAGGATAAATAAGTATCAATGTATTTGTTGACGCTAAACTTTATGCCGCCGCCGAAATGGACTTCATTATAGCTTAGGGCAGCGCCGGTATAACCATCTTTGCTGACTTTAAATTCACTGCCTTCGAATCCTGCCTCACCGAATACCGCAATGCGGTCATTAATTTGATAGGTAATCGCCGGCCGCGTGGGAACAAGGTCAAAAGTTAATTTATCATTGGGCTTATAAATTAACCCGCCAAAAGGCGTAATCGGATCCTCAAACCCGGGAGATACACTCACGCCGGCAACAAGGGTCAATTTATCCGTTGCCTGATAAATTACAAGCGCATGTGAGCCGAAATTAAAACTATTTGCCTTGAAATTCCAGTTGCTGGAATAAAAAGCAGGGGTAATCCCTAAACGGATATAGGTTTTCTCCAAGCCAAAAGCAGGCAGAGTAGCCTCAGCTCCAAAAGTCAATTCTGTCAGATGAGATGGCAATGATACCGGCACAGCATCATTAGTATTAATATCAACATTTTCTCCGCCGATAGCGAATTCCACAGGTAATTCGCCAAATGCCTTAAAAGCATAGCTGAATTCTGAAGCGGCCTTAGTTACGGAGATTTTACCCGGCTGACTAACCAGAGAACGGGTAGGCATATAACGGGCATAGGAATCAGCCTCAAACCCCACCTTATTTTCTTCATCTTCCATAGTTATTACTTTGCCTAATTTCTGGCGATATTCTATCCCCTCTTCTGCACCTTCGGAAACAGGCTGTGTTTCTGCTACGGAGGCAGCTTCCGCCGCAACAGTAGTCTCTGCTCTTAGCGCCGGGTGAAATGACAGAAGGAAAATTATTGCCAAAATTAATCTTATCATCATCCCGCCCCTTTCATTTATTTTTAGTAGCATTAATAAAATTAATTATTTCCTTCTTATCTTTATCTTCGAGGCTGATAAAACAAATCCCCAGGCGATGCAAGCCTTGTTCTATTAAATTATTGGAACGCACCTCACCAACAATTTCCATCGGGCCGTAAAAACTTACCCGGTCATCATCTTCAACCTTAAATAAAGTAAATTTTATTAGGAGGTCAGTTTGCAGAGGTATATCGCAGCTGGTAGAAATCGCCATCCCGCCTTCGCTTAAATCTAAAGCTGAAGCAATTATTTCTTTCTCCCCAATCTGCATACGCAGTGTCAGAGGCTTATTAATTTGATAAACTACCGCTAAGCGCACTCTTAAACGAGCGAATTTTCTGCGGTCGCGCCCTACATATGGAATATCTGCCATCGCTTGATGCTCCTTTTCATCCTGCTTTTATTTAGCAGGCCCTTTAACTTTGATGTCCCTGGCTAAAATTATAGCCTCGGCAATTTCACGCATGGACTTACGCGAATCCATACTCTGTTTCTGAATTAAACGAAAGGCCTCTGAAGGCAGGATATTTGCCTCCTGAGAAAGAATTTCTTTTGCCCGTTCAATAACTTTGCGCGTAGTCAACGCCTCTTCAGCGCTGCGTGCGCGTAAATCTAATTCGGCATTCTCAATCGCTATTGCAGCCTGATTTGCCAAAGCAGCTAAAACCGCTAATTCCGACTTGCTAAACACATGCTTTTTGGAAGTATAACAATTCAATACTCCGATTACTCTCCCCTTAACTGCCAAAGGCACGCTGGCCAAAGAACATAATCCTTCTTTTTTGGCAATATCCCGGTTTAAATAACGAACTTCTTCTTTAACATTCAAGATACAAATTGGCTTGTTCTCTTTGGCAACTAACCCGGCGATTCCTTCGCCGATTTTAACAGGAGGTTTTTTATTGTAGGCATCGGATACTGACTGAGTTGCCCTGATCACCAGCTCTTTTTTATCCGGATCCAGCAGCATCAGGGAAGAAATCTTAGAATTCATCAGTTCTGCGGTAACATTAACCACCAGCCGCAATAATTCTTCCAGATACAAGCCTGAGCTGATCAAATTCGCTATCTTGGCAAGCGCTTCAATCTGCTTGATATAAACTTCGTAGTTTTCTTTTTTCTTTTTTACAGGCATCTTTTAAAGTATCGGCAAATATTTATCTATCTCATACTGAGTAACCTGCGCTTTGTATTCATCCCATTCCATTTTCTTATTGCGGATAAAATAATAAAAAAGCTCTTCTCCGAAGGCTTTTTTTACCAGGCTTGATTGCTCAGTTATCTTAATAGCTTCCAGAAGGTCTTCCGGCAAAGAATTAATTTTGGCGCGTTGCCTTTCTTCGTCGGTCATGTGATAAATATTATCATTAGCAGGCTCGGCAAGCGCATAGCCTTTTTCAATCCCTTCCAGGCCGGCAGCCAGCATTACGGAAAATGCCAAATACGGATTGCAAGCCGGATCAGGCACGCGGTATTCGATGCGGGTAGATTTTTCTTTTCCCGGCTTATACATCGGCACCCTGATTAAAGCCGAACGGTTCATCTGCGCCCAACAAATATAAACCGGCGCTTCATATCCGGGAACCAGCCTCTTATAAGAATTAACCCACTGATTAGTTACTGAGCATATGTCCGGGGCATGTTTCAGCAAACCGGCAATATACTGCTTAGCGATTTTAGAAAGGTGGTATTCTCCCTTCTTCTCAAAAAACGCATTGGCTGTGCCCTTGAACAAAGATTGGTGCACATGCATACCCGAACCATTAATTCCAAAAACCGGTTTAGGCATAAAAGAAGCGTGCAAGCCTCTGGCCTGAGCGATTTCTTTGGCAACCAACCTATAAGTCATCACATTGTCCGCCATGGAAAGCGCGTCGGAATAACGTAAATCAATCTCATGCTGGCTGGAGGCAACTTCATGATGACTGTATTCGACGATAATACCTAAATTTTCCAGGGCAGTAACCGTTTCATTACGCACATCCTGCGCAATATCCAGAGGAGTTAAATCAAAATACCCGCCCCTATCCAATACAATGGCATTTTTTGGATTATTAAAATAAAAATATTCCAGCTCCGGCCCGACATAATAAGTGAAACCGAGCTTTGCAGCATATTCAAGGTTTTTCTTTAATACATAACGGGGATCTCCGGCAAAAGGCTTGCCGTTGGGCATATAAATATCGCAGAACATCCTTGCTACCGGATATTCTTTTGATTCCCAGGGCAAAACCGCAAAAGTCGATAAATCCGGACGGGCAATCATATCCGATTCTTCGATGCGCGCGAATCCTTCAATAGAAGAACCATCAAACCCCATACCATCGCCTAAAGCGCGCGGCAATTCATCAACGGTAATGGTAAAGCCCTTTAAAAAGCCCAGAACATCAGTAAAACAAAGCCTGATGTAACGGACTTTATTTTCTTTAACTAACTTCATTACTTCTTGTTTTGTTTTTGGTTTTTGCTTTTTCATTTAACTCTCCTCTTTGAGAATCTTTCTATCCTCGACAATGAGTCTTTCAAATTTTCAAAACTGGAAGCATAGGAAATACGGATATAGTCATCATATTCCCTGCCGAAAGCCGTGCCCGGAACAACCGCTACTTTTTCTTCTTTTAAAAGTTTTTCGGCAAATTCCAGAGCCTTCATTCCGGTATTTTTTATACAAGGAAAGGCATAAAAAGCGCCTTGCGGCTTGGCACAAACAAGCCCAAGTTTATTCAAGCCGTCAATAACCAACTCCCTGCGCCTTTTATACTCCCGCTTCATCTCATCAACCGCTCTTCTGCCGCTGACAAGCGCTTCTGCTGCTGCCATTTGTGAAGTAATCGCAACGCACATAATCGTATATTGATGAATTTTAGTCATTGCAGCAATGATTTCTTTTGGGCCGCAGGCAAAACCTACGCGCCAGCCGGTCATAGCATAACTTTTGGAAAATCCATCCAGATAAACGGTATTGTTCTTTGCTCCGGAAAGCGTAGTAAAAGGCGTGTGTTCAAAATCATAAGTCAGATCACCATAAACTTCGTCGGTAATACAAAGTATTTTATGTTTTAAAAGAACCTTATTAATTTCGCTGAGTTCTTTTTTAGTGTAAGAAACTCCCGTCGGATTTGATGGGTAATTTAAAATAAGCGCCTTGGTTTTTTTATCAATATTTTTCTCTAAAGCCTTCGGCGTTAATTTAAAACCGTCATTTTTTGTGTCGATGTATACGCTAATGCCGCCTGCCAGCTCACTTACCGGGCCGTAAGAAACATACCCCGGGCTGGGGATAAGGATTTTATCCCCGGGCTCAATGATAGAACGAAAAACCAGATCTATCCCTTCGCTGACACCGACTGTAATCAGGATTTCTTCGTCCGGGCAATAATCCAAACCATGCCTGCTCTTTAAATAACGCGATATGCCTAAACGTAATTTATATAATCCTTTATTAGAGGTATAAGAGGTAAATCCCTGCTCAAGGGAATAAATCCCCGCTTCCCGGACATTCCAGGGAGTGACAAAATCAGGTTCGCCCACGCCCAAAGAAATTACATCCTTCATCCCAAGCACTAAATCAAAAAATGCCCGGATGCCGGAAGGCTGCATATCTTGAACTTTCTTGGAAATAATGTTTTTCATATAATTATAAAAGTTAAATTCTAAATCCTAAGCACTAAATCCTAAACAATCCCTAAATCCTAATATTCCAAATTCCAAACTAATCAACTTGGAGCATTGTAATTTAGAATTTGGAATTTGTTTAGAATTTAGAATTTCGGATTTAGTATTTAATACGATATTGCTATCCTTTTATTCTCTTCTCTATGTTTTAAAATTACTCCGTCTTCTTTATATTTCTTCAATAAAAAGTGCGTTGCTGTACCCCTGACATGTTCTGAAGGCGCTAATTTCTCCGCCACAAAACGAGCAACAGTATGCAGGTCTTTTCCTTCAACAACTAAAAGTAAATCATACGTCCCGGAGATAAGATAACAGCTTGATACCTCGGGAAATGAATAAATCCGCTCAGCGATTTTATCAAAACCCAGGTCTTTCTGAGGAGTAATATTAACCTCAATCAGCGCCCTGACTTCTGCATCGGCGTCTTTTATCAATTCTCTATTAATTACTGCCTTATATTTTAATATCGCGCCTTCTTTTTCGTATTTTTTTATTGCCTGCCTGATTGCTTCCGGTTTCTTTTTAAGCATTTTGGCAATATCCTCAACTGTGGCACGCGCGTCTTTTTCTAAAATTTCCAGAATTTCATCCATTTTTTATCTCCTCATTTTTCCACGGCCGCTGGCGCTTGGGGAAAAATGACCCCGAGCACTGCGAGGGGCATTTTAAATAAAACAAATCGCCGGCCCCTGCCGTTTATGCTCAGACTGTTGCACCATTTTTTTGACTTTATCTACTTTAATTTTTCTAGCAATCTGAGATTTTTTCTCTGCCATTCGCTCTAATATACCGTCTAATACCGGATAGGACATGCCCATCTCGCCTTCATCAGTTTGTCCCGGCCATAACCCTGCGGTCGGCGGTTTGATAATAATCTGCTCCGGAATTGACAATTCTTTTGCTAAAGCCCTTACTTCATTTTTAAATAAATCACCCAACGGCAACAAATCCACGCCTCCATCGCCATATTTGGTAAAATAACCGGCCATTAATTCTGTCCTGTTGCCTGTGCCGCAGACAAGGTAATTTAACTTATTGGCAAAATAATACAAAGTAACCATTCTCAGCCGGGGCTTAAGATTGGCACGTGCCAACTTATCTGCCGAAGGAAGCAACTTGGTAAAATTATCGTAAAGGCCGGATAAATCAACGGTTTTTGTAGTGATACCGAATTTACGCGCCATAATTTTCGCATCTTCTAGGTCCGTTGGATGGCTATGGATGGGCATAAGTAAAGCCAGCAATCTGTTTGACCCGACTGCTTCTTTACACAAAGCTGCCACAACAGCAGAATCTATCCCGCCGCTTAAACCTAGAATAATGCCTTGAGCACCTGCTGCTCTCACTTGCTGTCTCAGCCAGAAAATTATCTTATTTTTCATAATTAAACGATTATATACCACTAAACCGCCCTGGTCAAGGCTAAAAATTTACAGTCATTGCGAGGAGGGCGAAGCCCGACGAAGCAATCTTAAAAAACGCGATTGCTTCGCCCCGCTTCGCGGGGCTCGCAATGACAACAGGTAAAACTCCCTAAATAATCGTAGACATAAAAACAACTTTTGCTATAATGTCACGGAAATGAAAAACATCATCAGGTCATTATATGACTGGACAATTTCTTGGGCAAAAACCAAATATGCCACTTGGGCGTTATTTGCTGTTGCCTTTATCGAAAGCTCTTTTTTCCCTATCCCGCCGGATGTGCTTTTAGTTGCTATGGTTAGTGCTGAACGCAAAAAATGGATCTGGCATGCCACAGTCTGTACTCTTGGTTCTGTATTAGGTGCTCTTTTTGGCTATTTAATCGGCTGGGCTTTTTATGAAACGCTGGGAAAATTTATTATTAACACTTACCATATGCAGGCAGTTGTTGAGCTTGTCGGAAGGAAATATCAGGAAAATGCGTTTTTAACGGTCTTTACCGCAGCATTTAGCCCGATCCCCTATAAAGCCATCACCATCACCGCAGGCATATTTAGGATATCGCTTTTCACTTTAGTTATTGCTTCAATTATCGGCCGCACAGGAAGGTTTTTTCTGGTGGCAGGCGCCTTGCGTATATTCGGCAAGAAAATTCAGGATAAAATCGAAAAATATTTTGACCTCTTCTCGATTGTCTTCTTAATCCTTCTTATCGGCGGTTTCATCCTATTAAAATACTATAGTAAATAAAACTACTCATAGTTTTTCTAAGTGGTGTTTCACCACTTTTCCTTCCACCATATAAATTACATCCTCAGCAATATTCGTGGCATGATCACAAATTCTTTCCAGGTAACGCGCAATCAACAATAACGGCACTGCCCTATCCACTGTTTT